>PCUL01000337.1:28546-36602 GCA_002771745.1 Bacteroidetes bacterium CG18_big_fil_WC_8_21_14_2_50_41_14 | reverse complement strand
TCCAATGCTTTTTCTACCATGCCTTCCTCCAATCCAATCTCCGCCATTGAGCACCAGCCGTTTGACTCGATGAAAATTTTTCCTTCCTCGTTTTCGAAACTGCCTATTTTATTGCCAAAATAGTCATAGGCCCGCAGAAACCAGTCACCATCCCAGCCATGATCCATTATAGCAGTTTCCATTTTTTTAATGTGCTTAAGTGCGATCGAAGCTTCGTCTTCTTTGTTCAGAATCTTGCACAAATTTGCATACTCTTTTCCATAAACCACAAACAGGCCAGCAATCATTAACGATTCCGCTTTTGATCCTTCGGATTTATTTTCGGTTGTTTGGAATGATTCGTTTGGATCGTGCGAGAAGCAGTTCAGGTTGAGACAATCGTTCCAGTCGGCGCGGCCAATAAGAGGTAATCCATGAGGCCCCGGGTTATTTACTACATGGTTAAAAGAAGCGGTCAGGTGGTCGAATAGTGGTTGAGATTGACTTTCGTCATTATCGTAAGGAACCATCTCGTGCAAAATGCTAAAATCACCGGTTTCTTTAATATAGCTGACAGTACCCAGGATCAACCACATGGGATCATCATTAAAACCGCCACCAATTTCATTATTTCCACGTTTGGTCATTGGCTGATATTGATGGTAACAACTTCCGTCAGGAAATTGAGTAGAAGCAATGTCAATAATTCGTTGGCGAGCCCTTTCGGGAATTTGATGAACAAATCCAATCAAATCCTGATTTGAATCCCGAAAGCCCATTCCACGCCCAATCCCACTTTCGAAATAAGAGGCTGAACGTGAGAAACAGAAAGTGATCATACACTGGTATTGATTCCAGATATTAACCATCCTGTCGAGTTTTGGATCTCCTGAGTCGAGGGTATAATTGCCCAATAAATTGTTCCAGTACGCTTTCAAGGCAGAAAATGCAGTATCCACTTGTTCATCCGTGTTGAAATTTGAAATAATTTCTTTTGCCTTGCTTTTATTGATGATTCCGGGAGATTCCCATTTATCGTCGGGTTCATTCTCCACATAACCCAACAAAAAAACCAACTCTTTACTTTCTCCGGGCTTTAATTCCACCTCAATGTAATGCGATGCAATTGGCGACCAGCCATGGGCCATGCTCATGCGGGGCTGTCCATCCTGAACTGCCGATGGATTTTCAAATCCATTGAACATCCCTATAAATGATTCTCTGTCGGTGTCGAAGCCATTCACCTCTGTATTCACAGCGTAAAAAGCATAATGATTTCTTCTTTCGCGGTATTCGGTTTTATGGTAAATCACTGATCCTTCCACTTCTACTTCCCCGGTGGAAAAGTTTCGTTGAAAATTTTCCATGTCGGCAGCCGCATTCCAAAGGGCCCATTCCATAAACGAAAACAACTTAAATGACTTGGCTTTTTCCGTATGGTTTTTAAGGGTAAGTTTTTGAACTTCAGCATGAGTTTGTAAAGGAACAAAAAAGAGTACTTCAGCCGAAAGCCCGTTCTTACTTCCTTTGATTTTTGTGTAGTTCATTCCATGTCTGCACTCATAACTGTCCAGTTTGGTTTTGGTGGGTTTCCAGCCCGGGTTCCAAGTGGTTTCGCCGTCTTTGATATAAAAATACCGGCCGCCATTGTCCATTGGGACATTGTTGTACCGGTAGCGGGTCAATCGTCTGAATTTGGCATCTTTGTAAAAGGAGTATCCCCCGGCTGTATTTGAGATGAGTGAGTAAAAATCTTCACTGCCCAGGTAGTTTATCCAGGGCCAGGGTGTTTCGGGGTTGATAATAACATACTCCCTGTTTATATCGTCAAAAAATCCGTATTTCATAGAGTTGGAAAAAAGTTGTTGTTGAATTATTGAGATCTCCTTATGGCTAAATCTGCTTCGATGGAAAGCAGTTTTTCTTTGGACAATGGGTAAGCTAACATGGCAAGTATGCCTGGAATGGTGATGATGGCAGGTATCCAGCTCATCAACATTTTAATACCTGGAATGGCACCGGCAATTGTTTCTTCATTCATGCCTTCGTACCCATAATTGGCCAATACAAACCCGATAATAACACCGGCGACACCCCCCCCAAATTTCATTGAGAAAGTGCCGGCAGAATATACCAGTCCTGTGGCGCGTCGGTTATGTTTCCATTCGGAATAATCAGCTGCATCGCCCAGCATAGCAAAAAATAACACTGGCATAATGCCGGCCCCGAATTCAGAAAGTGTACCAAGGGTGAAAATGAGTACAATATCCTGACTGCCTGCCAGGATGAGGAAAGCATTGGTAACAGCCGAAAACACCAAAACCAGGATAAACAATTTTCGCTTGCCGAAATAGTTGGCAAGAGGAGCTGTAACCAAGGCTGCGACTATAGATACCAGAAGCAAAACAACCATGTAGCTGGCAGCCAGTGCTTCGTTGTTGATAAACCGTTTGAAATAAATTACCGTGATTCCTTGTTTCATGGAGTTGTAGGTAACGAAAACAAATCCTACTGCCAATAATATCAACCAGGGTTTATTTGAGATCAGGTCCTTCAAATCTTTCATCAGGTTCATTTGCTGGTCTCTGGGTGGGGAGAGCCTTTCTTTGGTACTGAAATAAGTGATGAGCAGTAAAATCACCAATAGGGTCGCCATCAGGTAAACCGACTTTTGATAACCGTTTTTCTGGTTAATGCACATGATGGTGCTATGGTTCAGATCATTTACATTGGAAACGATAAATTTGTACGTTGAATCGGGAAACATTTCGAAGCTTTTCGAAGGGGTGGCAGAGCCGGTTTCATCCAAATTATTATCCCATGCAAATTGTGCAATGCCTTTTCTGGTAAATACTTCCGCATTCTGGGTGTACTTGTCAGAGGTTATTTCGACTTTAAATTCATCAGGACGCGATGTTTTTTCAATGGTGATATCAGGATTGATATTGCCAAAAAAGAACACCAGGTATATGAGAAACCCTTGAGTGATAATGCCTCCAAGGTAAGCACCTGCAAACCGCCAGGATGAAATGCTGGTCCTTTCTTTGTCATCGGTTGTCATTACGCCCATGAGTGCTGAATAAGGTACGTTGTTGGCCGTATAAACCAGCGTTAGTGATATATAGGTGACGTAGGCATAGATAAGTTTACCGGTAAGTCCGAGATTTGGTGAAGAAAACGTTAAAGCCATGATGATTCCGAATGGAACTGCGGTCCAGAGTATCCAGGGACGGAATTTCCCATTTTTAGTATTGGTTCTGTCGCCAATAATCCCCATGATGATATCTGTAATACCATCAGAAAGTCGCGTCACCAATAACAAAATCCCTGCAGCCGCAGCGGGAATTCCAAACACATCGGTATAAAAAACCAGTAAAAATGTGGTGAGCGTTCTCCATGCGATGTTGGCTGCCGTGTCGCCAAGGGCGTAACCAATTTTTTCCCTGATCGAGATTTTTCCAAAACTTTTCATCCGGTTTTTCGAATTCTAAAATAATTACAAAACAATGGTTTCTTTTAGCCGAATGTCGGCAGAAGAGTTTCCTATTTGAATTTCATAGCTGCCCGGATCCAGTTTCCAGCCCAATTCCACTTCACCAAAATAACTAAATGATTGTTTGTCGAGCGAAAAGCTAACGCGTTTGGATTGACCGGGTTTCATCCATACTTTTTCAAATCCTTTTAATTCTTTTAAAGGTCTTTCTATCCGCGGGTTGATGGCATGAATATAGAGCTGGGCCACTTCGGCTCCTTCCATTTTTCCGTTATTTGTTATCGTGCAAGCGACAACAACATGATCGCCTTCTTTTTTAACGTCAATGTCGGTGAATGCAAAGTTGGTGTATGAAAGTCCATAACCAAATGGAAACAAGGTGGTTATCATTTCTTTTTCAAAATAACGATACCCAACAAATATTCCATCTTTGTATTTCTCCTGAAGGTCGATTCCGGGGTATTCTCCGATGGCATGGGCAGGATAATCTGTATGCGAATTGGCAAAAGTCATTGGGAGCTTACCGGAAGGACTGACTTTTCCGAAGAGGATATTTGCCAACGCATTTCCGCCTTCCATGCCAGGATACCATGCCTGCAAAATGGCTTTTACATTTCCCATCCAATTGGCCATTTCAACGTTACTGCCACCCATAATAACAACAACCAGGTTCGGATTGACTTTTGCAATTTCATTGATTAAATCCTCCTGACCATACATCAGTTTCAGGTTCGATTTATCTATCCCTTCAGCATCATAGGCATCCTTTCCCCAAACCGAAAGGTCAAAATTATGAATCCATCCACCAACAAAGATCACAACGTCGGCACCGGCAGCCATTTCCAATGCTTCCCGGGCGAGCTTTTTATCAACCGAGTTGTCTCTTGAGGGTTTGTATCCTTCAGCATACGTTATTTTAGCATTGGTACCCACCTGATTGGTTATGCCTTCCAGCGGAGTGATTTCGTACAACGCTTTTACCTGTGAGCTACCTCCTTCGGTAGCATGCTTGCGGGATGCATTGTGGCCAATAACGGCAATAGTTTTGTATAGTTTTGTTGAGAGAGGTAGGAATTCATTGTTTTGGAGCAATACCATGCCTTCTTCAGCTACTTTGCGTGCCACCTGCTGATGTTCTTTCGTGTTTCGTTCTCCCTGGGTGCGACCGGAAAACATCTTTGTTTTATACATCACCCTGAGTATCCGACGTACTTTATCGTTCACATACTTTTCGTCAACTTCGCCTCTTTTGATCATGGCGAGTGCAGAATCGGCTAAGAAAAATTTGTTGTAATCCGCATCAGGCATCATGGTGAGATCGGTTCCCATTTCAATATCGGTACCAAACACCAGAGCTTCCCAGGTATCGTGTACCGCTGCCCAGTCGCTGATTAAAATTCCGGGGAATTGGTACTCAGTTTTCAGGATGTTGTTTACAAGATATTGATTGTGGGCGCAATATTGACCGCGAAGTTTGTTGTAGGCACCCATCACCGAGTTCACCTTGCCCTCCACAACGCTGGCTTTAAAAGCCGGTAAATAAATTTCGCGCAAAGCACGTTCCGAAACAACTACATTGACTTTATCACGGTCGGTTTCCTGGTTGTTGGCTACGAAGTGTTTTACACATGCTGAAATATCCTGGTCCTGTACACCATGGATATAGCCCACCGCCATTTGTGAGGTTAGATAAGGGTCTTCACTCATATATTCGAAATTCCTTCCATTGAGTGGAGTCCTGATGATGTTTACACCTGGTCCCAGGATGATGTCTTTACCACGTGCTTTTGCTTCGCTTCCAAGCACAGCTCCGAATTTATAGCCCAACTCCTTGTTCCATGTCGATGCCAGCGTAATGCCGGTTGGAAGATAGGTTACAAAATCATCCGAAGCGTTATCAGGAGCCCAGTCGCGACCATGCTCATCACGCACACCATGAGGGCCGTCAGACATCACCAGTTCTGGTATGCCCAGCCGTTCTACACCTCCTGAAGTGAAAGACGAAGAGGCATGGATCATCCCGATTTTTTCTTCGATGGTCATCAAATTCAGAAGGGAATCTATCGAAGTTTCCGTTTGTGAATCAGGATCTATTTTTTGAGCGGGACTGCTATATGAGGCCATGAGAATAATCAGACCGAGTAAAAAGGCAGGCTTGATTAAGCGTGTTATCGTCACTTCTTTTTTGTATAACATAGGTGAATCTATTTCAATTTAGTTTATAAAATTGTCTTTATCAATGATTTGCGCACTCAGTTTACTCCATGTGAATTGACTTCCATCGTTAATCTTATTTTTCTGCCATTGGAAACCAAACTTTCATCTTGCCAACTCCACGGTTCGACCATAAATAATAAGGAATCAAGGTGATATCTTCGCCATCAGCGTTGCCATTAAGTACATTCACACTTTCGGAGATTATATATTTTTTCTCAACTTTCAAGGTTATATTTTCCGGAATTGAAAAGTTTAGAGATGGGTTATTGTCAATTTCTTCAGCACAATAAACAATGGGGCCATATTCAAAGGCCACTTTATTGCTATCTACTTTTACTTTTGCATTGGCCACGACTCGATGAATAATCATTGGCAGCACTAATTCAACTTTGTCATTTTTAGCCCATCTCTTTGTTATTTCGACATACCCTTTAGTCACAAATAATTGTTCCTCTTTCCCGTTAATTCTTAACGTGATTTTCTCTTCATTTTTTTCCAAATAAGAATATAAATTACCAGGAACGGCGTCATTTTTCGCCCAACCCGGAATCCGGAGTTTCAAAGTAAAAATCATATCCTTTTCAGGATTAACCGAAATGGCTATTTTTCCATTCCACGGATAATCAGTTTGCTGTTTTATGTCAACTTTATTTTCATTAATTAAAATATCGGCAGTGTTCGACATAAACAAATTAACAAATAAACTGTCGGTGTTCACGGCATAAATTAAGCCTGTTATTGATGGCAGAAAACGTATCAAATTGGTGGGGCAACACGAACAATCGAACCAGGGTTGACGTGTACACGAACCGGTATTAAAGGCATACAGGCCATCAGATTCAAGTGGGTTGGGATAGAAAAACATTTTACCATCTACTGATATCCCGGAGATTAATCCATTGTATAATGTACGTTCGATGATATCAAAGTATTTTGAATCGCCCGTAAGTAAAAACATGCGTTGATTCCAGTGAACGCTTGCAATGGCGGCACAGGTTTCGTTATAAGCAGTCAGGTTGGGTAATTCGTAATTTTCGCCAAAAGCTTCGCCTTCGTGCCTTGCACCTATGCCTCCTGTGATATACATCTTTTGGTTCACAATATTTTCCCAAAGGTTTAAAACTGCATCAAGGTAAGCCTTGTCGTGGTAAATGGCCGCAATATCGGTCATTCCGGCATACATGTATTCGGCCCTCACGGCATGACCCACAGCTTCGGTTTGCTGAGTAACAGGAACTTGATCCTGGTTATAATCTCCATAAAGGTCATGTGTAAGGCTATCGCCACGGATGTCGAGAAAATATTTCGATAATTCGAGATAATGGCTGTTCTGCGTAATATGATAGAGTTTTATTAAACCAGTTTCAACTATTTGATGGCCTGGCGGACAGTGCAATTTGTGAGGGCCAAAATTCGCCACCAACAAATCGGCATTTTTTAGAGCAATATCCAAAAGGTTCCTTTTACCGGTTGCCCGATAATGCGCTGCTGCAGCCTCAAACAAATGTCCGCTATTATACAGTTCGTGGCTCGAAATCTCATTTTCCCATCGGTTTTCTGAGGGTTTTACCCAGGTAGCCGGAGGACTTTTTCTATCGATAGTAAACCATGTTGTAAGGTAGCCATCTGGTTCCTGTCCAATTTGTATCAGTGCGATTATTGAATCCAGATAGACGTCCAGTTCCGGGTTTGGCTTGATTAGTAATGAATACGAAGCCCCTTCAATAATTTTGTACAAGTCGGTATCGTCAAATGGCATTTTGCCCCTTGTTTTGCCCTCTTTTACCTTTCCTGCAATCAGGAAATTTTCCATTCGGCCTTCTTCATTGCATTTATCAAAGGCATATTTTATTGTAGTATCCTGAATGGTTTTAATCTTGGGCAACCAAAAACAATCCGTTAATACGACATTTCTATTATCCACTGTGGCGATTGGATATGCATGGTATTGGGATGGGTTTGGAGCACAGCCAATAACAACCAAAAGCAATAAAAAATAAAAGCTCTTTTTCATAGGGCACATTTTACGAATTGCTGTAAATCGAAAATAAAGTGTTGGAACACCATGGCGAGCATTTATTGAATAATTATTTTACTCCTGAAACAATTTCCCATTTAACCTTTCCGGAAAATGGGTCGTTCACTAGTTTCGAGTCCTTAACAGTTACGGTTTTCAACTCCTGATTTACAGGTAAGCATACCTTACCTGAAGCTTCCATGTCATTGGTAGCATAAACCTTAAGGGATAATTGGCTCCAATCCATAAATGCGGTTGATTGTGCCAGGGCGATGTGTGGAATTACCGCGCCATTTTTCACCAATACCACAATGGGGATTTCTCCGATTTCGATGGTATGCCATCCGGCA
>PCUL01000337.1:14058-28518 GCA_002771745.1 Bacteroidetes bacterium CG18_big_fil_WC_8_21_14_2_50_41_14 | reverse complement strand
ACCAGGAAGATAAACATCGCGTGCTGTACCCTCTTCAAACATGGGCGCTACCAGCATATCGGAGCCAAAAAGGTATTCATTGTCTACCAGCCAACTGCCTGCATCTTCGGGATATTCCACAAATAAAGCCCTTAACATGGGCCATCCGTGCATACTGCTTTCCTTGGCCTGAGCATAAATATAAGGCATCAGCTCGTAGCGCATGTTGTCGGTTTTGCGGAAAGCGTTCATGAAATCTTCACCATATTCCCAGGGTTCGGTTGGCGGTGCTCCATGGCTGCGCACATGGGAGGTAAGCATGCCAAACGGCGTCCAGCGACGGTAAATATCCTCCGGCGTTTTCAAAACAAATCCTCCAATATCATGACTCCAGAAGGTAAATCCGGAAACGCCAATCGACAAACCTCCCCGCAAAGTGGCTGCCATGGCTGTATTGGTGTTTGCCGGATCGCCGCCCCAATGCAATGGATAGCGCTGACTGCCTGCCCAGGCACTTCGGGCCCAGATAATGGTTTCACCTGTGATTTTTTTGGTGATTTCAGCCACCGCTTTGTTATATCGCAAGGGATAAAGGTTGTGTTCGTAAAACCCGGTTCTTCCGGAAGCATACAGTCCGTTTGCGGGAGCAGCTTCGCCAAAGTCCACTTTAATCACGCCTACACCCAGATCAAGCAATCCTTTGATTTTATTTTGATACCAGCTTACTGCTTCAGGATTTGAAAAATCAAGAACGGCATCTTCGTAAGGCAGGTTGCCTTTGTTGTTTTTTACGTACAGCTTTTTTTGGATAATTTCAGGAAACAGTTTGTTTTCAGGCACAAAATAGGGCAATTGCCACAAGCAAGTTTGCAATCCTTCTTTTTTAAGTTGTGTGATCATTTTTGCCGGATCATCAAATCGGGAAGGGGAGAATTGATAATCGCATCTCCAGTCGGTTTCGAACCAGCCCGTATCAAAATGCAAAACATCAGCAGGAATGCGGTTTACGCGGAGTTTGTCGGCCACAGCCAGGCCTTGTTCCTGCGAAAAGTAGGTGATGCGGCTCATCCAGAATCCAAATGACCACAATGGAGGCATGGCCGCTTTTCCGGTTAAATCGGTGTAGGCATCCAATATTTCTTTTGGCGTCCCGATAAAAACAAATAAGTCAAGTTCCTCATCGCCAATCATCATGGCATTGGCACCACTAAAATATTTACCAAAATCGCAGGTAATCGGGCTGGAGGTATGCATAAAAACGCCGTATCCACGGTTGCTCATATAAAACGGAATGGGTTTGTACATGCTTTCATTTTGTACTCCATTGGCGTCATCGGTCCAAAGCACAACTTTGTGGCCTCGTTTGTCGAATGATTGGTAGGATTCGCCACAACCAAATATTTTTTCATTTGCCGACAATGTAAAAGTGGCCGAAAAACTCCTGGAATAATCTTCTGATCTGCGGACAAAAGAAAATGGAAGCACCGGCGTATAAGTCGAAATGGCTACATCATCCATATGCATGGTTGAGGTGAGCAATTTACCTTTGCTGTCAAAAATAAGTACATGCCATGGATAGTTTTCAACCACCACTTTTCCATATTCGGAAGTGTACTGGAAACCTGTGTTTGTTTTTTCGTATTTCCACGATTTATCCACCGGGGCAGTGCCATTGACGAGCATGATTGATTCGGTTTGCTCTTCGGCCACAAAACCCGACCTGGCTCTTATTCGCACAGTTCTGGGTGAAGCAAAATCAATTGAAAAAGGCAATTCGGGTGATGCAACGTATTCATTGGTGGGAAATTCATTTGCAGGTACGGGAACCAATTTTCCCAACATATTGTCGAATGCCATCCGGGTGGCATATTCATATCGTTTATAGGCCAACACGCCTTGTCCGGTTTCCGGGTCAAAACTCACCAGGCTGTCGGCCAGATAGTAGGTATTTTGGAAATTCTTAAAATCAGGACTGATATCGATGGGTTCGTTCTGCAGTTGGAAGCCCTGGATTTGCGCAACTGTATTCAGCGAGGTAATAAAGGCAAGGAAAACGAATGCCAGTAGTTTGAGGTTAGCGTTTGGTTGAATCATTTTATTATATGTTTTTTTTACTTTTTCGATGGTTATTGTTGCTGGACAAGTCCGCGATGCGATAGGTTACAATGCCACAAATCGAATGGCCTCACCACCGCCTTTAGCGAGGTGTAGCTTCAAGTGGCTGCCACTGTTAACTTCCATACTGCTGATTGTAAAGGCTTCGGGATTTTTATCAAATTCAGCATCTTCAGCATCGGCATAAATTTCTGCCCGATAGGTTTTGTCCTTATCCAGAAATGAAAGCTCGATTTCAAATTCCCGTTCATTTTCACCAGAAATGCTTCCCAGATACCAGTCATCTGAGTTAAGATCTTTGCGGGCTACTGTATAATAGTCGCCAATTTTGGCATTGATTACCTGTGTGTATTCCCAGTCCACCGGCACCTCCTGTAGGAATTTGAAAGCAGGGTTGCCGTCGTAGTTTTCCGGCAAATCGGCGAGCATTTGAATGGGAGAGTAAATGGTGAGGTACAGGGCCAACTGTTTGGCGAGGGTGGTATGTACATGCGTGGGCTTGATTGAAAAAATTCCGGGGGTATAATCCATGGGTCCACCTAAAAGCCGGGTAAAAGGCAGGATAACAGTGTGTTCAGGAGGATTCCCTTCGCTCCAGGCGTTGTATTCCATTCCCCGGGCACCTTCTCCTGACATCAGATTTGGATAGGTACGTTGCAGTCCTGTGGGCTTAACCGGTTCGTGGAAATTAACCGTGAGCTGATATTTGGCAGCTTTTTCGAGGACTGTCCTGTAATAATTTACCCCATATTGTCCATAGTGCCATTCAGTCATCATTAAACGGGAGCCCACCTGACCAATTTTTACATCATGCATGCCTGCTGCCTGATACATTTGCATAGCACTGTCGATTTGCGCCATGTAATTGTCGATGTTTGATCCGGTTTCGTGGTAACCGATCAGATGGACGTTGTTTACTGAACTATAGGTGCTTACGCGGTCAAAGTCGAAATCGCCGGTACTTTCGGTAAAACTAAAAACATGTAGTTTGTTTTCATACCAGGCCGGTGTCCAGCCGGTGTTCCAACCTTCAATTAACAGGTGATCAATTCCGAGTTTTATGCAATAATCGATATAGGAAATTGAATTGTTGGTACTTGAACCATGATTATCACTTTCCCAAAAGGTATATTTCCCAATGTGCATTCCCCACCAGATTCCCAGGTATTTAGTGGGTGTGATCCACGAAACATCTTCCAGTTTATTGGGTTCGTTTAAGTTTAAAACAAGGTTTGAAGTAATCAATTCTCCGGCATTGTTGGCGATGGTGATGGTTCTCCAGGGCGATTGCATGGGAGTTTTGGTTTTTACTTTTGTTCCATCATTCCAGGGAGTCAAGTCGCATTTCAGCTTGTTGTTGTCCAATGCAGCTATGGTCATGCCTGCATAGTTGGTTAGGTTGGCCTCGTGGATGGAAACATGGATTCCATCGGCCCTTTCCATGGTTAATGGAGTGTGAACCGTATCCAGGCTGTTGATGGGTGATTTTTTATAGAGATACTCATACCGGTTGTCCCGGTAGGCCGGAATCCACCAAGCCTGGAGATTTTCGGTCATATTAAATTCGGTGAGTTCGTCCATGATAACTATGCTGTCCAAATTTGGCTGTTCAGATACCACAAACCTGAATCCGAACCCATCATCGAATACCCGGAAAACTATTTGAATTGATCTGTGACCGCCGTCTTTTTCGGCCAAATGAACAATTTGTTCATTGTAATGATTTCTAACCAGATGTTGCTGTCCCCATACCTGTTCCCAGGTTTCATCAAAGGAACTATTTTTTGTGGAAACGATTTCCAGGTGATCAGTCAGGGTGTCGTTGTCTTTCAAAATATAGCCCAAAGCCGATTTTTGCACAATCTCTTTTTCATTATAATTTGCAGAATAATAAGGATTTCCATCCTGAATCCAGAATTCAACCCGGATATTGCCATCAGGGGAGGAAACCGATGAACTGTCCTTTTGAATTTTTTCGCCGGGGCTGATGAAAATGAATATTGAAAGTATGATAAAAAGCCTGATCATCTATGCTATGGTTTAATCGTGATTGTAACAGATTCGTTTTTAGGAAGGTAGATAAGAGCCATGTTTTCGTGACTGGTATTTTTGATCAGTTTTGCAGAGTCTCCTTCAATGGAGAGTTGATCAAATTTCTGTGGAAATTTTATGGTTATTTTTTGCGCGAGGGGCGAATTAATCCTCAGATGCACCGCCTCAGGTGCCCAACTCAATTCCTCAATGTTTACCTGGTTGCGTGCAAGTAAACCTTTGATAGTTCCTGTTTTCCACGAAAGTGGTGCAGCAGGCAGCACGGAAATAAAGCCAGGATCGGAATAAACCAGCGAACGTATAATCACCGTTTGGAAACCACCACTTAAATCCATGTTAAACAAGCCGTTTGGATCGTGAAAGGTGGCCAATGAGTTAGACCAGTATTGTGACGATAACCAATTTATTATTTCTTCCACAAGTGCCGCATCACCCAGATTGGCAGCTACCCATGCCATTTGTACCAACCCGAAAACCATGATTCCTCCATGCTCTTTTCTTCGGTCTTTCATCCGGTTTTCAAGGGCCAGCCGTACACCATTCAGCAGTTCTTCATTTTCAATAATTTCAGAATCCATGATGTCGTACATTCCATACAGCTGCGAACTGTGTCGGTGATGGGGATTGTTGGTATAACCGTCCCATATCCATTCACGTAATTCTCCTGTGGAATCGACTTCGTAACCGGGCATGGCGGCAAGCATATCTTCCCACTTTTTGAGTTGGGCTTCCTCTTCGTTCATTACTTTTCCCGCCGTAATCAGATTTCTGAACAGTTCGTTGGCCAACATCACATCCATGGTGGAATTGAGTGTGGCCTGAGAAGGATTGTTTCCCGGATTGTTTTCGGGAGAATAGGAAGGATTGAAGCGGTATTTATTTTTCCCGTCAAGCGTCAGGAAATCTTCATAAAACAGAGCCGTTTCCTTCATAAAAGGGTAGGCCTGTTCAGCCAAAAACTTGCCATCATTAGTATATAGCCAATAATCATAGTAAAAATGAGCGGCCCAGGCAGCTCCACCATTCCAGAATGTTAGGCACCAGGTGGGGTCGAAATGGTCGTTCCAGCCATGTGAACTGCTATGCGAAGGGACTTGTATTCCTCTACACCCGTACAATACTTTGGCATTGTCCTGATAATATGGTATTCTCTGGTTGTTGTAGTTGAAATAACTTCCCATGAGCTCAGGCATGTTGCTGCACAAAAAGGATGAAATAGCCACCGGCAGATTGCCATCGTTGGTATAATCGGACGACCAGGGCGGCTGCCACGAAATGCCCCAAATTCCTTGTAGGTTAGGAGGATTGGTACCTGTGGCACTTAAAATATTGTAACGTGAAGCATAGAATTGCTTTTCCACAAATGCAGTGCTGGAACGTTCTTTTGCCGTTTGCATCATCACTTCAGAAGTGAGTTCCTTGTCGGCATCACTTCCGTTTAAATCAAGCGTAACCCGGTTAAAAATCGAGGTGTGTATTTCTTTATGTGATTCCAGCAATAGGGTATAATCGGACTTAAAATTATCCAGATATGCCTCTGTTTCCTGGGTTTGAAAACTGTCGCCGGTTAAATGAGGTACAATCTTTACCAGTAACATCACCTCATTTGTGTTGTTTACACTTACCAAATTTCCATTGGTTCTGGTCAGCCCAGACCTGGAAATTACTTTTCCAACACCTTCGTAACCAGCTATGTTACCATCCCATTGATGCACAAATTCAGTCTGATAATACAGATGATTCCCTTTGGCATAAGAAGAGGTATTTTTAATGTTGCTGTTGATATAGTCCCATTCGTTCCAATTGACAGGACGTTGTTTGAAAGTGAAATCAACATCAAAAAGTGTATCGCTATTGATTTTAACCACCAGGATGCTGTCGCCGCGCGAGATAAACTGACGGCGCTCGAATTTTTTACCATTTTGCTGCCAGGATACTATTGCTTCACCTGTTTCAAAGTTTACACTGCGTTTGTATTTTTCAATATTTGCCGGACTTGTGTTGATCAGGATATCGAAAGCCGGAATGTAGGGGTCGCTCCAGATTTGTCCGTCATAACCATCGGCAATACTTTGTTCCACAGGAATTTTTGCCGCTTCAGAGCCGTTTCCATCAAGAATGAGCTGTCTGATTTCAGAAAGTCTTTCGGCCTGGCGAATGGGCTTTAGGGGGGGGCGCAAGGGCAGGTATAATGCAGCATGGCTCATGATAATGGTTTCCGCATGTGGATGACCATATACCATGGATCCCATGGTTCCATTTCCAATCAGCATGGCTTGGGTTGCATCTGATGCCGGTAACCAACTGTGGTATCCTTTGGTGGTGTTTTCAGGAAGAGTATCAGCCTGTAATATCCCGATGAACAAGTTCAGGAACAGGATGCATAGTAATATTACAGCTGGCTTCATGTTTGAATTTATTTAAAGAAATTGAGACCGACAGGCTGGAAAAGTATTAGCAAGGGAACTGTTTCCAGAACCCTTGCCGCAACCAAACACATAATCTAAATGTACCAAAATGAAAAAAATTATCTTAGATTTATATTTAAACTTGCCGATTCTAGCCCTGGTGAGGTAGCTTTTATCAGGGCATTTCCTTTTTCCTTTTTCGATTGTACTATCAACAAACACTTCCCGTTAAATGCCGTCCTTGAATCTGCTTTAAACGATTCATGACTGGTCTGACTGCCATTGTCAACCCCGGCGATGGTCATCAGGTCGGAGACTTCAAACTTTACCAGGTTATCGGCATGTGGTACCGGATTGTTGTCCTTATCCAATATTTCAATGGTAATAAATGCGAGGTCGGCATTATCCGCCAAAATGCTTTCCCGGTCTGCAGAAAGCTTGATTTTGTAGGTTGCTCCGGCAGTATTGATGATCCTTTCTTCCGATTGTCCATTTGCATTTTTGCCAATGGCTTTTATTGATCCCGGCTCGTAAACAACTGACCACTGACTGTGAAAACCATCCTCATTCTTCGTTTTTACACCCTGCGATTTTCCATTTACAAATAGCTCGACTTCCTCGTAATTTGAATATACCCAGAGGTCGATTTTTTGTCCGGACTCCCAGTTCCAATGTGGAAACAAATGAAGTACTGGTTTATTTGTCCATTCACTTTGATACATATAATAGGCATCTTTCGGGAAGCCGGCCAGGTCGATAATACCAAAGTACGAACTGCGCGAAGGCCATTCGTAGGGTGTTGGTTCTCCCAAATAATCAAAACCTGTCCAGATATACATTCCCGACAGGTAATTGTATTTTTTGATGAGGTTCCAGGTGGCTGCATGTGTTGAGCCCCAGGGTGCACAACAGTTGTCATAGGAAGAACACCAGTTTCCCTGATTTCCATCATAAAATGGCAGATCCCATCGGTAGGGCCACCTGAAAATACTGTCGCCGGGCATTTGGTATTCGCCCCTGGAATTCAATGAAGAAGTGGTTTCGGTGGCGATAAATATCTGATCCTTAAAGTCTCTTTGAAAATCAACAAAATCTTCGTGGTGATAATTAAACCCAACCAGGTCGAGGGCTCCTGATTGGTAAATGAAGTTATCTGGTGTTGGACCGTTTAATCCTGAGGTGATAGGAATACCGGGAGCATATTTATGAACGATGCCGGCCAGTTCCCTTGCAATTGAGATGCCCGTTGAATCCCATTGTTCGAGGATTTCGTTGCCAATACTCCATGAAAAAACAGAAGGATGGTTTCTGTCGCGCAGCAGGTGATCTTTCAGGTCGCGCTCATGCCATTCATCCCAATACTGAGCATAATCGAATTCAACTTTTTTTTTTGCCCAGACGTCAAAGGATTCATCCTGAACAATAAATCCCATTTTATCGCATAGATCAAGCAATTCAGGACTGGGTGGATTGTGACTGGTACGAATGCCATTGCATCCCATTTCTTTTAAGATTTCCAGTTGCCTTTCAATGGCTCTGGTGTTTACGGCTGTTCCAAGAGCGCCCAGGTCGTGGTGATTGCAAACACCCAGTATTTTTGTGGGTTTTCCGTTGAGAATGAACCCTTGGTCTTTGTCGAATTCAAAGTACCTGATGCCGAAAGTGGTTTCGTAAACATCTATTTCTTTGTTGTTAAGCTTTATCGTGCTAATGGCCCTGTAGAGTGAGGGATCTTCGATGCTCCAGAGCTTCGGAGTGGTTACGTGCAACGTTTGTTTAAGTTCAGTAGTATCGTTTTGTTTGATTGTCAACTGATTTACGGCAGCGGAAACCATCTTGTTGTTTCCGTCGAAAAGTTTGGTTTCTACCTGTAGGTTTTCATTTATTGAAGTCGTGTTTTTGAGGACGATGGATACCTCAACCTCAGCCGATTCTTTAGTTACAGCATGAGTGGTGATGTAGGTTCCCCATAAGTCGATGTGAATGGCATTGGTTTTCTCCAGCCAGACGTTCCGATAAATTCCCGAACCGCTGTACCACCTTGAGTTTGGCTGGTCGGAGTTGTCGACACGAACCGCCAGTACATTGGATTTCTGGCCATAGTTTAAGTAGGGAGTTAAATCGTATTGAAAACTGATATAGCCATTGGGTCGCTTGCCAATTAAATTGCCATTGATGTAGACTTCACTGTTTTTATATACACCATCAAAGGTGATGTAGATTCTTTTATTTAGGTCCAATTCGGAAAGATTAAAGGATTTACGATACCAGCCGGTACCGCCGGGAAGTGCTCCGCCACCAACTCCGGATGGGCTGTCCTCACTGAATTTTCCTTCTATGCTCCAGTCGTGTGGGAGGTTTAGCAGGCGCCATTGCGAATCGTTGAAGCTTGTATTGCTAAACTCAGAGGAATCGCTCAATACAAACTTCCATGACTCATTAAATTGAATTTTTTCGCGAATGGCTACATGCTCTTTGTTGCACGAAATCATCCAGATGGAAAATAAAATGAGTCCTGTAAAAAACAAACTTAACCTATTTATTGGCGTCTTTTCCATGTTTAATTTAGTTACACCCGAAGGAGTAGTAAAGAAGCTATTGAATCAATAGCTTCTTTACTACTGGAATGATTTATTGTTTTACAAGTTGAACAGCTCTGTATTCACTTTTTCCATCGTTGTTCTGACCAATCCAAAGGCCAGTAAACGGGGTATCCACCATTTCGGTTTCGGGTCCCATTTTGTTAAAGTCAATGGCTACCATTTCGGTACCAGTCATCGAAATCCAGATTCCGGTGAATTCTGTTCCTGCCAATTCATTACCGAAAGTAATTACACCATTTGAAACGGAGTAAGAGTTATCGATACCAGCCAGGTTACATGATCCGTCTCCATTGAAAACAAAGGTGTAGGCATCATTTGCTGTAAAAGTGGAATCAACTGCACCGGCTCCCCAGCCTGTAAGCGTAGTTACAACATCTGCGCGGGTGTACCATGCTTCAAATAAGTGGGCAGGATAGTTCGTTCCCTGATCCCCAATTTTTGTATAGCCAATCCAACCCATTGGCACGTCGTCATATTTCCATGTTCCAACCAGATCGGCCTGGGTAAAGGAGGTTTTAATTGGTTCTGAGTAGGTAAATGATTCAGGTACAGGATAATTGTAATCGGCACAAACAAAATTGTAAACGAGTACCCATTTAGATTCTTTTTTAGTACCATCTTCGTTAAGTCCTTCATAAACACGTTTCAAACCAAGTTGCATGGATGAATCGGTGAGTGAGAAAACGCGGATATCGCCCCAGTTTTCTACCTGGCCTTCATTAATTCTGGAGGTATCGGTGGGTAAGGTTACACCTGTGAGCATCATTTTCATGGTGGTAGTATCGAACGTAAACGAGCCGGTTGCGGCAGCTCCAAATTTGCTGGTGGAGGCTTTTAAATCGGTTCCGCTGAAAGTAATTGTTCCATAATCTTGAGCCGACATAATCCATGTGTTACCAGGATAATCAGGCGACCAGTTAAAGAATGAGGTCATTTCGTCACCGGTTTCGGGTATTACATAAGGAAGTTCCAAAACGTCCCATGCCCAATAAGGAAGTCTGACAGCATCTTTTTCGTAGCCACTGTAATACAATGGTCCGTCAAAATACACACATTTCCCTGATGAATTCATGTCCATACGCCAGGTTTTGGTCTTGTCGATCCCGCCGGAAAGGGCTTTCCAGTATCCTTTTTCCAGATAACTGAGGTCATCCTGGGCAATGGCAACATTAAATACTTCAGATTTGTAAACCTGACCGCTGATAAGTATCTGGCAGGTAAATGGGTGATCGCCGGCTTTTGGAACAAATACCGAACAGGCACCATCTACAAAGTTTACGGTTACATCGGATGTTTCATTGTTAATCCAAACATTCCCGGTGAGGGTTGTCGTAAAGTTAATCGTGTTTTGAACTACGGTATAACTAAAATCAGTGTTCAATACCGGAGTATTGTTGACAGGTGGTGGTGTTGGATCGTCCTTTTTCTTACAGGAAGGAGCAAGGACAACGATTGACATCAGTATTGCGAAAACACTGGTCATGAATGTAATTTTCTTCATTTTTTTGATTTTTAATTAGATAAAGTTAATAATTGAATTTTATAATAATAGTCTATAATTTACCATCCGGTGTTTTGCACCAAAACTCCTCCGGACAAAGTGATCTGGTTATTTGGGATCTGGCAGAGTCCCCTTGTTAATTTTAAGTAGCTTCCATCGATGGTTTTGGTGTATTGGGCTCCTCCTGTGAGTACAGTTCCCGAATATGAAACCTTTGATGCCGCATATTGCAGGGTGTTGTCGTAGCGGAGCAGATCGTAGTAACGGATGCCTTCGAAGGCAAACTCTAAACGTCGTTCTTCAAAAATGACGTCCTTGGTAACACCGCCAACAGGCTCAGCTTTTGCACGTTCACGGACTTTGTTCAAGTAAGTCAATGCGTTTGCACTTCCCAGTTCTGCTGCCATGAGTAACACATCAGCAAATCTGATTACAAAATAGTCCTGATACTGACCAATCATAAAGTTTACGCCACCCAGTTCTACGGCGGTACTATTTCCCGCAGTATCACATAGCGGAATGTATTTTTTTGTGAAATAGCCTGTGTATTCCTTTACATCATTAATTTGTTCGTAGTTAATGCTTTCTTCGGAGATGGCCATAATAGAGGCATCGCGCCTGGTATCACTGGCATCCCAGTTTTGATAAACCTCAGGAACTACAGTATTGGCTCCCCATCCGGAACCATAACCATTGGGAATCCAGGATTGTTTTCTGAGTCCGTTCATCACCAGCCATTGATTTCCATCGGTGTTACCATTGTAATCGCTGGTATAGGTGTACTTTATCGAAAAGACAACTTCCTGGTTGGTTTCTCCTGCGTAAGTATTGTCGTAGATTGGTTTTCCGTTTTTTGCAGCTTCGTACTGAGCTGCTGCAGGCCACAAATCGGCATAGTTTGGAACCAGGTCGAACCCGCCATTGGTAATGATATCTTCCACAAAACCCAATGCCTGTTCTTTTGTTACCATCCCTACCAGGTCGTCCTTCCCGTAATAGCCGGTATAAAACAAAAATACCCTGGCCAGCATTCCTTCGGCAGCCCATTTGGTGGCGTGACCATATCCGGAGGCAGCAATTTGGCTGTAAGGTGATTTAGATGCGTTTTCAACTGCAAAGAGTAAATCTTCGGCAACGACCGAATAAATATCATCAGGTTCTGATTGCGGAATGTTTTCGGCTGATGGTTCGGTGAGCAAAGGAACTTTTTCCCACATCCTGACCATGTCGAAATAAAAGTAAGCCCTTAAAAAACGGGCTTCTGCCTCAATAATAGGTTTTTGATCGGCCTTATCGCCCCACTCCACTTTGTCAAGATTGATGAGCAACGAATTACATCTGAAAATACCCTTGTAGAATTGTTTCCAATTGCCTTCGAACAAATTGACATCGCCGGGAGAAACGTTCATGTTAAACTCATCCATCATGGGGTATCCATCGCCGTCAGCGGCACCGGTTCCACCAAAGCACATGTCCGACATCACATCCGATGCCACAGGAGTGGCCACTCCATCATCATATATCAGTTGCAGGGCATCGTAACATCCTGTAAGCGCCGTTTGGGCTTCTTCGGGAGTGGAGTAGTAATTGCCTTCGTTTTTATTGGTGAGGTCTTCGGTATCCAGAAAATCTTTTCCGCAAGAGGATAAAACAATTGCTGTAAGAAAGAACAGAATATAGCGTATTGATTTCATAAGTAGTTTCTTTTAAAATTTAACATTTAAACCAAACAAAAAGGTGCGGGGAGAGGGATAATAACCCAGGTCGATACCCGAAGAATATCTGTCAGATGGATCGTTGGCACTTTCGTTTCCGTAGCCTATTTCAGGATCCATACCAGAATATTTTGTGAAGGTGTATAGATTTAGTACGGAGGCGTAGATGCGTAACTTACTCAGAAAGCCTGCCTGAACTAGTCTGGCAAAATCGTAACCAAGGGTGACATTGTTGATGCGGAAAAAGCTTCCGTCCTTCACATAAATGTCAGAAAATTTGTAATTGATATTGTTGTCGGTTACCCGGGGTATGGAGTTGGAAGTACCTTCACCGTGCCACCTATCCAAAATATCAGTTGTGTAGTTTGAATATTTGTTCGATTGATCACGATACGATTGAACAATTTCGTTTCCCTGTACACCGTAACCAGCCACTAACACGTTAAATCCTCTCCAGTTGCAGGAAAAATTGATGCCATAGGAAAAATCGGGATTCGGATCACCCAAATCAACTTTGTCTTGGTCGTTGATGATGCCATCGCCGTTTTGATCCACATATTTCAAATCGCCTGGTTTTGCATTGGGTTGAATTTTTTTGCCGTCTGCATTAACATATTGGGAAACTTCGGCACTATTTTGAAAGAGTCCATTTGTTTGCCAACCCCAGAAATAACCAATGGCATGACCTGATTCGGCTCTGTAGAACTCTTCAGAGTTGGCATATAAAATGTTGGTAGCTCCGTGGATGATGCCATCATCGGTCGGCACGTTCTGTACGTGATTCTTGTTATAGGAACCATTTACTCCAATTTGATATTGGAAATCGCCTCTGTTTCCTCTGGTAGATAAAGCCAATTCCACACCTTTGTTGATGACATCTCCTCCATTTATGAAGGGAGCATCGGTTCCGGCCGTTGCGTAAATAGGAGCTGGAATTAACCAATCTTTGGTTTGCTTGTTGTACCAATCAAAAGTAACGATAAGCAATCAATCCCACAGCTGAGAATCGAAGCCAAAATCGAGTTGTTGTGAAGTTTCCCACTTTACTTTTTCATTGGACAACATGCTGGGATATGATCCGCTGGCACTTACACCCTCCTGGTCTCCAAAGTTATAAAGCGCTTGCGTGAATTTTATGGGCGCGAGGTATTGGAATGATTTAATATTTGAATTTCCGTTTTGTCCCCAGCTTGCTCTGATTTTTAAGAAGGTGACCACATCTCTGATTTCCTGCATAAACGATTCGCTTGTCATCACCCATCCGGCAGAAACCGAAGGAAAATATCCCCACCTGTTTCCTTTCGCAAACTTTGACGAACCATCGGCCCGGAAAGTCGCATTGAGTAAGTACTTATCGGCATAACCATATTGAATCCTTCCAAAATAGGAGAGCATTTTTTTTCCGTTTTTTGGATCATGCGATTTTGGATCCCATGGAGCGCCTTGAATCTTTATCAATGCTGCATTATCCGTATTTAGGGCATTGTTTAGCCAGGCATGTTCCAGGTCGTTAAAAGCTACATCAACATTTTCGCCATACATCCATGAGCTATTGTATTTTTGAAGCTGCATGCCTCCCATGACCACAATATTGCTTTTGCCCCAGTCGTAGGTATAAGTAAGCAGGTTGTTCCAGTTTACTTCCATGCCTTTGTTCATCATCTGGGTAGCTTTTGAAAAGTTTGAGAAAGTATAAACCGAAAGTTCGTAAATGGGTGTAAATGTTCTGGTTTCCGTATTGAAATAGTCAATTCCCAGCATGGTATGGAAGACCAGATTTTTTTTCTTTAAAAAGTTGACATCTGCATAAACACTACCGATAAATTTTTGAGTATTGGTGGTGTTCTGATTGTTAAAATACATGTTACCGTAGGGATTTAATTCCTGGTCGTTCCAATACGGTTGTCCAAATTGGTCAAGAATGGTTTTGTCGGCTACATTGAAGAAATTGCCATTGTTGTCATAAACCGGGAGTAGCGGACTGGACTGGAATGCCGGCCTAAGTGAGTTGTAGTATTGGTTTCCTACTTGAATGTTTTTGCTGTCAGTATGTGCGAAGGAGAGGTTTTGACCAATATTGATTAACC
>PCUL01000337.1:0-14042 GCA_002771745.1 Bacteroidetes bacterium CG18_big_fil_WC_8_21_14_2_50_41_14 | reverse complement strand
CAAAAAAGTTGTACTCGCTGTTAAACCGCCCGCCGATGCGATCATAATTAGAAAGCGAAGGGCCACCGAATATTCCTTCCTGTCCGGTATAGGATAGCGACATGGAATAGATGGATTGGGCATTGCCGCCTGAGGCTCCAAATACATAATTCTGCGTAACGGCATTTTTGTAGTTCATTTCATTTATCCAATCGGTGTTTGCGACTCCTTCATCAGTATAGGCTGGTAAATTGTTTACGTCAAAGGGAAGACCCGCAGCAGTTCCTCCTGAATTAAGGAATTGCTCATTTATAATGGAGGCATACTCTTCGGCATTCAACATATCAACTTTTTTGGCGATATTTTGAAAGCCATAATAGGCATCAAAGGTGATGTGCGACTGACCTTTCTGACCGCGTTTGGTAGTAACCAAAACTACACCATTGGCTGCCTGACTTCCATAAATGGCCGATGAAGCTGCATCTTTCAGAATGTCAATGGATTCGATATCCGCAGGATTTAAAAAGTTAATGTCACTTGTTTGAACACCATCTACAATGTATAGAGGAGAGCCATTCCCGATGGTTCCCAATCCGCGGATATTCACTTTAAGTGATGATCCAGGCTGGCCCGAAGTGGAAGTGATGTTTACACCGGGTGTTTGACCTTGTAGAGCCTGCATGGCTGAGATGGTGTTTCGCTGCACCAATTCATCCGCATTGACATGCACAGTGGCTCCCGTTACCAGCTTCTTTTGTTGTGTGCCATATCCGATTACAACCACTTCATCAAGTTTTGAAATGTCATCTGCCATTTGCACATCAATGGTAGTCTGGTTGCCCACTTTTATTTCCTGACTCACATAACCAATGGACGTTATCAACAGGATATCATCCGGTGAGGCATCAATAGAATAAAAACCGACCGCATTGGTAACGGTTCCTTTTGTGGTTCCTTTAACTACAACGTTTACGCCAGGCAGCGAAAAACTCTCAGTTACACTCGTGATGCGCCCGGTAACCATTTTTTCTTGTGCAGATAAATTTCCACCTGAAATCAGAACAACAAATAAAATACAACAAGCCAACCTGTAGAACCGATTATGGTTTTGATGCATGGTCAGTAATGATTTTTGTTGAAAAAAGTAAAATTGTTTCATGTTTTTTTCTTTTATTACCACAAATCGTAACATCAAGTTTAAATTTTGCAATGACCAAAAATAACTCCTATTCATGTTAACCTTGTGGAATTTGCTATTATTAAAGGGTGTGATTTGTACATTCTATGCAGTAATATGTTAACAAAAACGTGGTATATTTGATAACAGAAGATTAACACTACCTTAACGCTAAATTAATATAATCCATAAATAATCATGTTGTTGCACACGATTGCGGAATGCATGGTGTGATGTTAAAATTGTCGTTTCATTTTTTTTGTCTGGCGATGTGCAGGATGTAATCATATTGAAGGATATTTGAAGTTGTTGCCAATGAGTCTGGTCTAAAAGGTCTTCAAACTGAAGATTCTAATCGTTTTTACTCCCCCTGCCTGCCGACAAGTGCTCCCAAATGGGAATCGCTAAAAATCAGTAGTTTAAAAAACTTCCCGTTAAGGGATTCCAGCCTGCGATTGGCAGGTAGTGGTAAAATGGCTTTTAGACCGGACTTACCAATTAATTTAAAAAAAATCATTCTGATGGAAAGGCCTTTCCCGACAAGGTTATTGATTTTTTACTTGATATGCGATCATTTGGGCCATTCTGTTTGCGGCTTTTTCATCGGGGTGGATACTGTCGGGAAAATGGGCTCCCAGGTCATGCATGGATGTATAAAGGTCGATGACTTCCAGGTTGTTGGCTTTTGCCAGCTTATTTACCACCGGTATCACGCCATTAATGATGGTGGAGTCATTAATTCCCCATTTGGTTTTAAAAGCAGGAACCGGAGTACATAAATAAATTTCAGGATGGGTTGCGATTGTGTTAAAAGTATCGATTAATATCTGATAATCAAGTTCATAACTTTCTTTATTCCAATTAGTAGGTTTGGTATCATTGGTTCCAAGTTGGATGATGATAATATTTGGATTAAAGGCAAAAACATTCGAAAATTCTTTGCAAATCCAATACGGGAAATCGCCTTTCTTTTGCAGGGTAGTGGCACTTCGCCCTGCATTGAGAACGGTATATCCTGATCCGAGAATACTGTCGAGCATGACCGGATAGCTTGTTTTGCTTTGAATTTTCAAACCATTTCCCTCTGTAATACTATCGCCAACACAGGCGATTCTGGTTGTTGGCCCGCTACAGGCAGATATCTGGAGGAAAATTGGAATAATTAGTAACCTGAATAAATTGCTCATGATTCTTTTGGTTTACTGATTGAATATAGGTAGTTACCAGGAGTCGGTTCTGAAAGGTGAAGCTGGCAGACCTGCCGAATTGGTGAGGTTGCAGGCCGGATTTGACGACCAGGCATATCTAACCGCTACCGGATGTTTTACCTCTTCACTCCAAACCGAAATTATTTTACCGCTAATTCTGGCCTCAGCCCAATGAAATTGTTGGTCGGCTCCGGCGATGGCAAACCCGATTAGTGTTTTGTTGTCAGTGGATCTGAGTCCGTTATATACATAATCAAAACTAAGCTGGATTTTGTTATCCGTTACCTCCATCGCTTTGTAACGCGGCCCGCTATAGGCAACATCATAATCGTACGTTTTTGCCAGTGCATTTAATGCCAAACGTTTGCCTGCATCTTGCTTGTTACCCGGATGAATGTCGATAGAATCGCCAATGTCGATAGTAACTGCCATGTCGGTATTTGGTAACTCCAGAGCCATCGATTGCGCTTCCCGCAATTCGGCCCAGTCGTCTTCAACAGGCTCAACGTTTCGGGCCAGGAAGCTGGCCAATTGTACGAAGTAAAACGGGAAATCCCCCTGATTCCAGTGCGCTCGCCAATCACCAATCATGTTTTTAAAAAGCGTTTGGTATTGGGTAGCTCTTCCTACATTGTTTTCACCCTGATACCAAATAACTCCCTGAATGCTGTACGGGATGATCGGATTTATCATGGCATTAAACAAAACGGTGGGGACGTTTGGGTCGGTTAAGGAAATGGGAATGGTTTTAATGTCTTTGAAATCAAATCCTTTTTTTGCTAACCAACCTTTGTCCAGGGAAATAGATGTGTTGTTTTCAGAAATCAGTTTAAAATCACCGGCTTCACCCATAAAGCCACCTCTGCCTGTGTAATCATAAATCCGGATGGTGAGGGTGTTTTTACCTGGTATCATCAATCCGGGAGGAACGGGATATTTACGGAGTTCGTTCCAGACGTTGTTTTCTCCGATTTTTACCCCATTTACCCAGGCTTGATCCCAATCGTCCGGGGCACCGTAACACAAAGTTAATGAGCTGTTGGCCAGATTTTCCGAAATATTTATCTCTTTTCTAAACCAGGTGGAGCCATCATAATTTCCCAACGGTGTTTCTTCCCACATGGTTGGCAAGTCCAGGATTGTCCAATCTGAATCATCAAAATCGGGTTGCGCGTACGAGGCCATTCCATGGTCAAATCCCTTGTCCTCCAGCTTGATTTCTGCGAACATCTGGATGCTATCCTGTTCAAATTTTCGTTGTAAACTGTCGCGAGGAATATCTAAGCGACTAATTTTTTGAGTGGTTTCAGCAAAGTCGTCCATTTTTAATAACCCGTTTTTGCTTGTCCAGGCTTCGGCACTGGTTCCTCCCCAGGAGGAATGAATGAGACCGATGGGAACATCTAATTGTTTGAAGAGTTCACGTCCGAAAAAATAGGCTATAGCGGAGAAATCTTTAACATTTGTACTGTCGCATGTTAACCAACCCGGGGATTGTAAGGTGTCCAATGGCACAAAAGAGGTGTTTTTTTCAACAGTAAATAACCTGATATTTGTATAATTGGCTTCGGCTACTTCATTCTCTGCATTGTTAACATAGGTGTCATTATCGATAAGCGGCATTTCCATGTTCGACTGTCCGGAGCAAACCCATACCTCGCCAAGCATCACATTGTTAAACGTTTTGATTATATCGCCAGAGGTAACATGCAGGGTATAAGGTCCTCCCGCTACAATGGTGGGAAGTTCCAGAAACCACTTCCCGTTTTTGTCGGCTGTACATTTCGATCTGCTTCCCCAACTTCCTGATGCATATATGGTAGCGTATGCATCTGTTTTTCCCCATATTTTTACCTTTGTATTCTGTTGCAGCACCATATTATCAGAAAATAATGCTGACATATCTATAAATGTTGTTTTTACGCAGCTGATCATGATGGCTGTGATAAATACAACAAATACCAGGCTTAAAAAATATCTTTTCATTGGTAAACTATTTCCGACTACTTTCCTCCACCTTCAATCAGGGCATCCAGGGCCTGCTGATCGAAAACTGTTTTATTATTTCGGTTAAAGAGGCCGCAAGCGTTGTTATCCATACCGCCATTGTCCCAATAAAAGGGCAACATTCCGTTGGCTATTGCCTGCTGGGTTACATACTTCAGAAAATAGGCCCTGGAAGCCAAATGATTCACCAGGTCGTCACCTGTTAATGATGAGCGCCTAACAACCGAAAATTCGCCCAGAACCACCGGGATGCCCTGATCAACAAAGCGGGATTTCATTCCTGAAAAAGCAGTGTTTACAAAATCTTCTTCGCCCCAGGTGGCATTGCGCTCAGGGTCGGTGAGAGAGTGGTAGCCTTCACCCCAATAGTAAAACATTTTGCCCCAATCAGCATCTGCCGTCAAACCGCAGAAATTCCATGGGGTGTAATAATGAACCTCCACCATCATCCGGTTTGGAATGTTGTCTGTTGGTAACGAAATCATTAAATCCAGTGTTTTTTCGATATCCGTTGAAGGTCCCTGAATCACCAGATTGCGGAAAGCATTTCGGCCACCTGTTGAACGTACTGCATCAATAAAAGTTTGGTGATACGACTTTAAAACGGCCATTTGACCGGCATTGTCCACATTGGGTTCGTTGGCGCTGGCAAAAAGCAGGTGCTCATCGAAATCGCGTAAGTGGGTGGCAATTTGTTCCCAAAATGCTTTTTGTTTGGCGTTGTTTGCTTCTTTTTTGGCCTCGGTACAATTGTTTTCGAGCCATCCGCCATCCCAATGAATATTCAGGATCACATACATGTCGTCATCAACACAATATTGAACCACTTCCTTAATCCTGTCGAGCCACTCTGCCTTTAGTTGTGCAGTGGAAGCATCGGACATATACTGGTTCCAGGAGCAAGGGAGGCGTACTGCATTAAATCCATTTTGTTTTACAAAATCGATAAAACCTTTGGTAACGGCCGGATTTCCCCAGGCTGTTTCGCCGCCAATGGCTTCGAGGCTGTTGCCCAGGTTCCAGCCCAAATGTATTTTAGCCGCCAATACATTGGCCATACTGCTCATGCCCGAAGCATCGGGTTCGGCAGGCGAAGTGTTGTAACCTGGATAGTATTCGCCTTGTTGTGTAACCGAAATCTGTAGCGGGGGTGCAAATTCAGCATTAACCGATAGGGTGGTATTTCTTTGTTCAGTTCCTATGTTTTCAGACGCCGTTATAGTTACGACCGAATTTCCCTCAACGCCAGTTAACTGGCTAATTTCCAGCCAATCGGATTCACTGTTGATGTTCCATCCTGGAGCATCGGTACTGATTGTAATATTGGATGAATTACCCGCCCTTGTAAAGCTCAGATTGACCGGGCTGGAGTTGAGGAAATACAAAAACTCAGATGAAGGTTGTGAAACAATGATTTTTACAGGAATGGCATTTCCGGCAGTGATGGTAAGGGTGTCGAGGCGTGGATAGGCAGTTTTGGTATTCACACTCATCGAAATCAGGGCTTTCTTTTGTGTTCCACTGGTGATAGATAAAGTTAACCAGTCGGCTGCGGAGTTGTCGATGCTCCAAGAATCGGCATCGGTAGTCAGGTTAAAACTGGCACTACCGCCTTCTTTTTCAAAAGCAAACACACTTGAACTAACGGTAAGTGCATTTACAGTTTCTTTTTTGCATCCCGGGAATATCACCAGGATCGTCAGGCTATAAAGTAGCGCTTTAATGACTTTTTCCATATCGTTTCAAAGTAAGTATTATTTCTGTTTACCATCAAATGGGCATTAAACATTTGAATTGACCGGTGGGAGTTCATGATCTCCCATATCGAAATTAAAAGGTCGTTGTTCTATATCTATAGAAGAACAAAGAAATACCTTAATAATCAATTATCATTGTATAATTTAGCCAAATAATAGTAATATCCTGCCAAAAGATACGAAATGGAGTTGATAAAGTCAGGAAAGGCTAACAAACAGTAGTAGCTTTTTGATTCAGAACTTTTCCAAAACTTGAAACATTGGAAAAGTTATTTTTCTCTAAAAAACGATATTCCTCAATCTTTCAAGTTGTTCCCGGGTTAAACCAAAATTCTCCGCTTGTTTCAAGCTGTTTCTCACCATGAAATAGATTTTAGCCGACTTGGCAAGGATGTCGAGTGTTTCGAAGCATTCTTCGAGGCTTGTGGCCACCGAAAAAGCACCATGTTTTTCCCAGATTGCCACCTGGTGGTCAATTAGTTTTTCTGTTGTCAATTGGGCAATGGCAGCACTTCCCGGAAGTTCGAAAGGCACAAATCCCACCCCTCCAGGAACAAACATCACCGTTTCGGGATGCATGCTCCACAACAAGTTGTTCAAGGCTGGTTCATCGCAAAATTGAGGGATGTGGGTAAGTGCAATAAGTTCGGTAACGTGGGTGTGCATCACCACCCTGGATCGCGATCCACTGGTCACCAGCATGTTGTGGATAGATAAATGAGCGGCCAGTTCGCTGGTGGGTTCTGCCTTTTGGGCATGTTTGTTTCGGTGAATAACCTGATAATTTTGGCCTTTTGGTCCAATCTGAATAAATAAGGTGTTTCTCTTTGGGTTTTTAGCCAGGTGGCACATGCGGCTTCCTTTGATGGAAATCAAAAATATCTGGTTGGCCAGGGCAGGAAAATCAATTTCTAACAGGTGTTTTTCTTCCTTCGATTCAACGGCTTTCGCCGAAAGGCGGACAGAAAAATTTCCGGCATTTTTTTCAGCCCAACCTCTTTTCCAGAGATAGCCTGCCACTTGTTTGATTTCAGAAAAAAGTGAATTGTGTTCTTTGTACATGACTTTAATCCCAATTTATTGTCCGGTTATTACCGGATACATCTTATTTTGAGTGGCTTTTTAATTATTTTATTTTCAATGATTTCCCGCTTTCAAAGTTCAGCAATAAATAAGTTGAAATCAACAAAAATGCCTTTTACAGAGAAAACCTGACTCCCCACTCCCAACTTTCAACTTTCACCTTTAAACTCTCCCACCCTACGAAGGCTGGTTCTTATGCGTATTCACCCACCAACCAATCGACACGCAAGTTACAAAGAAAAGAAACAGCGCTGTCAGGTTGGGTAGTATATCGATCAGACTGGCGTTGCGGAGAAAAATATCATAATAACCGTTGAGTGACCAGTTGAGTGGCGAGAGTTTGGTAACCACCTGCATCACATCGCTCATCATAAAGACGGGCACCCAAACACCACCTATCGCAGCCAGTATGACTACCGATATGGAACCAAAAATAGAAGACTGTTCCAGTGTGCCGGCCATGGTGCCTACCAGGATGCCATATCCGGTAGCTGCCAGGGCAATGGTAGCCGTGAGCACAAACAAGGCCAGGTAATGATGTCCGGGATTGAGCTGAGGCAAACCCAGTAAAGGGAGCAGATAAATCCCGATGACCAGCATTAGTAAGGCCTGCAAAATGATGACCATAAAGTAGGTGGTTACTTTTCCCATAATCATGGCCAGATCAGATCCGGGCATGGTGCGCAGCCTGAGCGAAACGCCACTTTCCCTTTCCTTAATTAGGTTTCCGGCCAAGGGAATCACCACAAAAAACATGGCAAACACTGCCCACGCGGGTACATTGTGCTGCACCGAGTTAGGAACGGCCAAGTGCTCATCAGTTGAGGCATATTGCTCGTTGATGTTCACCATGCGGGTCGACATACCTTGTTGCTTTAATTTAATGCCCAGCATGTCCTCAAAAACGCCGGAATAAACACCAAACATTACCTTTGCCTCCACCAGGGATGAATATTCACGCAATGCACTAATGATGGCCTGTTTAAAAGAGTTCTTGGTCACCGGATCGAAAAAAACCTCGATGGATGCCGGTGGGGACAGGGCAATGCTGTCGGAGCCAAAAACATCCGAATGTTCATCGGGTAGTTGCTGCAACATATTGTATTTCATGTTTTCACGAATATTCCCGGTGGCGTTAGGGCGAACTACGATTCCAATTTGAAAATTCCCGGTTGCCACCTGTTCGCGTAAAGTGCTTTCGGTGAGTGCTTTCCCCTTCAGGCTATCAATAACATGGAAAAACTTCGACTGTTTTAAACCATCCACTATATTGATCCCAAAGGTGTCGGCATCCTGGTTCACCACCAGAACGGACAACTTTTTCTCCTCCAGCACTTTAAAAGTTGAATCCTGTAACAGGGTCATGATCATCACCAGCGCGGCAGGCATAATGAACAACATGGCCAAACCGGCTCTGTCGCGTAGCAACAACAAGGTTTCTTTATAAGTAGAGGCGGTATATTTTATCAGAAAAAGCCACATTTTTTTTCGATGTTAGTCTCTTAGTTTACGTCCGGTAAGCTGAAGAAAAAGATCTTCAAGGTTTTCGCAGCCAGCATGGCTACTAATTAATTCGGCAGGTTTACCAACCGCCATCAATTTCCCGTAATCGATCACGGCAATCCGCGAACAAAGATTTTCGGCTTCGTTCATGTGGTGTGAAGTGTACAGAATGGTGGTTCCCTGCTGATTGATTTCGCGCAGAAATTCCAAAATCACGTTTCTGGAATGTACATCGATGCCAACAGTAGGTTCGTCCAGAAAAAGAATTTTCGGCTGATGGAGGATACCGGCAATCAGGTTAATCCTGCGTTTCATACCTCCCGAGAAGTTGCCAATGCGGTGATTCATCCGTTCAATCAATCCAAAACGGATGAGGTAGTTTTCCACAATATCCTTCAATGGTTTTCCGGTCAATCCGTACATTTGACCAAAATAAAGCAGGTTTTCCCGGGCCGTTAACTTATCGAAAAGGGCGATTTCCTGTGGCACCACACCGATCAATTGTTTTACCTGGTCGGGATGCGTTTTCATGGACAATCCATCAATGGAAACACTTCCGGCAGTAGCCGAAATAAGTCCGCAAAGAATGGATAGGGTGGTGGTCTTACCAGCTCCATTGGGTCCGAGCAAACCAAATATTTCACCTTGCGCGATAGATAAATCAAGGTGGTCTACCGCATTGACCTCAGCATGGGGATATCGTTTAATCAATCCCTTGATTTCGATGAAATCCTGTTTGTTTGTCACGATATGGCCAGTTTAAGTTTCTTAAAGAAGGCTTCTTCCCGGTCGGCGATAACGAGCAAAAGATCAGCCGCTTTATCGTAGCTTTCATCCAGGGAGTTGCGGTTTTTTACGATTCTTCCCGTAATCACGGCAAATTCGCGCCATAGATCGCCAATACCGGAAAGCTCGATGGATAAATCGCGCAGGTCTGGTTTGTTGAGGATTTGTGCCGCTTCCTGCAAAAAGGCCCCATACATAAACCTGAATCCGGCGCCACCGGTACCAATTTCCTCCTGTGCCCGAACGATTTGTCCGGTGTATGAAGCTGCTTTTCGAACCCCGAGTTTGCGGGGATAATTTCTCACTTTTCGGGATAAATACCGGATGCCCCGAACACCAAACAGCGGAATGGGGATGGTGAGCATGTCCTTACAGGTTTGATTGATGCCTTTGAGGATGGCTGCTTCGAGGTGGATGTTTTTTGGAATATTTTTTACCCAGTACATGTGGCCATTGGGGGCAAAAAGGCCCTTTGCATACCTAACCCGCAGCAACTCATCGTAGGTGAGCTGCTCGTAGCCTTCCATCACCGGATCGCTGATTTGATAGGTGTTGTTTTCTTTGCGGAAGGCCACCAGGTTATGTGCATTAAAATGAAAGCGGTAAGCATCAGGAAAATAAGAAAGGTTGTAAACGCCCACCAGCATGCCTGTTGGAATTCCCTGGTTTAGATTATTATCCAAGGCTTCCATGGCTTTTTTTGGGTTTCTGAATTTTTTTCTTGCAAAAGAAATGCCCAGTCGCCGGGAGGTGCGCTTGAAAATGATTCCCGGCAAGGGCCTGAAAGAGGTAACCGGAATACCACCAACTTTTAGAAACGGCATGTGTGAAAAAAACAATCCCGAACCAATCCCAAACACCATGGGTTCGCTCAGGTTGATTCCATAGTAACGAAGTAAATTCGACACCACTCCGTTTTCGCAGTGCGCCGATTGTTTATGCTGAAATTCGATGGGTTGATCCATTCGCTATTTTTCTGTCTTGATAAGGTTGGTATCGATGAGTTGCTCTTTAGTAATGTTGAAGACCTGGGCATATTTCTCCAATGTTTCTTCTTTGAGTCGGGCAAAAATGTTGGGTTTCAAATGCCGCTTCACCGTCCACCGCCATATTCCCATGTATTTGGCTACCAGCCCGATGTCCATGATGTTTTTTTCGATATAATAACCCAGTGGACTCATTTCACCCGAGAGTACCTTATTGCGGGCATGTTCCACTTTTTCGTTTACCTGATCCCAGGCTTCCTTCATGACTTCATTTTTAGGGTTCCAGCCCACCGACTGAACGGTGGTGTAGTTGCCATTTTCGTCCAGCGAATAAATGGGTTCGCGCAGTTTTCCCTGCAACATATTGGCATCATCCTGAGGTACATCTTTGGCTTTCAATCGAGTGGGGTTTTTGTTGGTTTAGATAAAAAGATGGACAAATCTGCTTCGGCTATTTGCCGGCCATTGACCCGTGTGGTGGCGTGAACGACCATCGCACCAAGCAGTTGGTTAATCAAATCTATCGTAGTGATCAGCTGTTCGTTCACTTTTGGCAGCCGTTCAATTTTGAGTCGTTTAACGGCACCGATAAATCCAACTTCAGGTTTTTTGTCGTGCTGTTGAGCCTCGTATCCGGCACGGAGAGCAACCGTTTGGGCCATGTTTTCAATGATTCCGGGTTCCTGTAAACACCCGTTCCCGACAAAGATATTTTCAGACAGGATCTTTAGTGTTGAAGTGCTGGATTGTTCATCGGAATGCAGCAGCCCATCGACCATGATCATGGGAGAACGCTGAGGCAGCAGTTGTTCCATTTGTTCATTTCCAAACATCAAATAATCCAGTTTCATTGTTGGTGAATTGAGCGTTCAAAAGTAGAAAAAAATTGGATGGGGGATGGGGTGGAATATGGATGATTCGTCTTAGGGCCATGGTTGGGGATATTCAGTAATTACCCCAACCTAAGCGGAGATTCATGCCTAAGGCAGACAAGTGCATCTCCGCTTGCCTATTCTAAAAGCTTCCCCCCTTCGCTCTCGTTTGAGCGAAGCGGTAGCGAGTATGCCAATTTCTCCTCTCAAAACGAGTTTCATGCCACCTTTAGCGTAGATTCATATTATGTATGTTGTTGTAGTGTCCGTTGGTTTTTTCTGGGTAGGAGAATTAATCAGGAATTATAACATGATGCACTAAATACCTACTTACCTGGACAACTGCGAAAGAAATAGGTACCGAGATCAATGTTTATGTATCTGCTCACTGGCACGGATTTGCAATCCGTGCCAGTGACTTATCTGCCACGCCATTTCAACCCACGATAACACAAGTGGCCCCGGGCAATCGGGCTTTTTTAATCAATAAATGACAGTAAATATTTGATTTCTTTATCGGTAATATCTTCCTGTTCCGATTTGTCGTAAATGGCAAGCAGGAAAACATTGTTTTCCACAACCTGTACATGAGCAATAACCCTTGCACCACCAGACTTACCTTTGCCTTTTGATTTTATGGCGATCCGAATTTTGTAACAGCTATTAGACATAGCAATACCTTGTTCTGGATTTTCTTCCAGGCTTTCAATTAAACTGGCATATTCAACTTTAAGGGAAGGGAATTTCCTGACTAACTTTTTAAGCTGCCTATCAAACGGTGGTATTGTAACAACATCATAACTCATTGAGCAAGTCTTTTGCCGGAGTGGCTTTAAGTTTACCCAGTTTTACCAAATTCAGGTTTTCCACAGCTTCCTTTATTTCTTCAAGCAATTGTGCTTTTGCCGGAGAAATCGGTTTAGCTTTTACAAACGAGAAATTATTAAGCAGTTCCAGTATAAAATCACCTTTGCTATCGCTTACATCAACAAGTACTTTCATAATCTTAAATATTTATTTGTTTACAGCCAAATAGCCCTGAAACTTTGTAGTTGCAATAAAAGCGTCAAACATTGCACAAACATGCATAGTCGCTTCGATACAAGGTGCTGCTTCGCCTCTTTCGTATTTACCAATCATAATAGAATATTAATTACATCATGCTTTTGCAAAAATAAGTAATTAAAAGGCGGAAATAAAATCTTAAAAACTTTATATATACGGATCTACCACCAGGTACCTGCTGGTACCACCCCAAGTGCAACCTGATAGCCAGATTCTGAGTAAAAAAAGCGATGGCTACACCACTGTCATCAGCATGTAGGTATACGAAAACCGGGCACTTTCAGGAACCATCACCAACAAACGTTCGCCTGCTCTAAGTTTACCGGAGTGATAAAGTTCTTCCATCATCAACAAAGCTGATGCGGCACCTACATTACCAATCGTGGTCAGGTTCATAAACCACTTTTCTTCAGGAATCATCAGGCCTGCCTCAAGAAAAGTTTTTAATGTCTGGTCCCTGAAAAACATGGATGACAAGTGAGGCAGGAAATGGTCGATGGTGCTCAGGTCCAATCCCCGGTCCCTGATGATTTGCTGTAAGTGGATCAATCCTATTTTGATCACATGGTTTTGCAGGAGTTTAGCATCCTGTTTAAGGCTAAAAGCCGATTCGTGTGTCCTGCGCTCCGGCGACATCGCCCGCCAACCCGTGAGGCTGCCGTCTATTTCTTTAATGGCGCCGGCATACATACAAGTCTCCATTTCCCCGGCCCAACTTTTTATATCCATCCACTCGATGCGCAAGTTGAGGCGACCGGGTTCTGTTTTGTTACTTAAAAGTACCGCGGCAGCTCCATCCGAAAGCATCCATCTCAGGAAATCCTTCTCAAAGGCAATGTATGGATTTTGCTCAATTTCAAGTCGTTTGTCTATTTCGTCTTGAAAATTGCGTGCGTGCATCCACGATGACATCGTTTCGGAAGCTACACTGATGGCTTTGCTAATTTCATCGGCTTTGATTGACAGGTAGGCGTATTTTAGCGAAAGCATTCCGGCATTGCAGGTGCCATGTGCCGACATGGCTTCCATGGGACCGGTACCCAATTCTCCCTGAACCATCAGCGCATGTGCAGGTTGCAAGACATCGGGCGAAGTAGTTCCTGCGGTAAGCAGTTCAATGTCGTTTATATCCAGATCGTTTCCCAGTACTTTTTTTATTGCCAAAGCCGAAAGTTGGGCATTGGTGTGGGTACTGTTTCCTTCCCTATCGAGGGCATAATAACGTTGAACAATCCGGTTATTACGTAAAATCAGGCTTTTGCTCTTAGACCCGTTTCCATTGATCTTGCCAAGAAATAGTTCCATCTCTTCGTTTGAAACCGGGTTGTTAGGTAAATATTTTTCTATTCTGTTGATGTAAACCTCACTCATGTGCTCATAGGGTTATCTCCAATCACTTGAGTGATACGGATTGATAATATTTCAATTTTAATTTAATTCGATTGTAAAAAAACGGATAGGTCAGGTAAAATACCAGTGACACAAATGGCGAAACAATAAATATCACAAAAAGCAAGTAGTATTTAAACATGTGGAGCCTGGTAACCCTTGCCGGATCGCCAGATGAACCTTTTTTAAGTATAAAGGCCGACCATATTTTGAATATTTTTTTGCCTTTG
>PCUL01000376.1:1729-3220 GCA_002771745.1 Bacteroidetes bacterium CG18_big_fil_WC_8_21_14_2_50_41_14 | reverse complement strand
CTACCTAAAATAAAGGAGGCATAAATGGCATAAGTGATGACCTTCGACATGGGTGTGCCTTCCTGTACGGAACTGCTTCTTCGCCATCTTCTCGACATCTGTAACCTGATCTGTTCATTGTGCGTTAAGGTGCTATCAAGTCCCATGGCCGCCTTTTTCTGCTCCAGCGCCAACTTATCGGGATCGTAGTAACGGGGTATATAAGTAAACGACTTCGGCTTTGGTGTTTTAAAAACGAAAAAACGCATGGCAGAATAATTAGTTTCTGCAAAAGTATCATTTTTTAAAAGAATTTGGATAATTGCCCGGGTGGTAGTTTTTCCAAACTTGGATGATAAACCGACATAAAATCATTCTGACATTTTTCCGGAAGTTAAACTAAAAATTGGGGCAGCAACAACCTGGAAAACTGAGAGGAACTTCTTAAACTGGCAAAAGGGTCTTCTCATTCAATATTGTAGTGGGTAACCGTCACCAAACATTAAAAATAAAAGGATTATTGGTGAATTTTGATACATGATTAATGATGACTTACCCCATTTACACAAAGTTCCGTTTTCAAGCAAATCAACAGGTACAGCGTACCGCCAATATTTATAGAAAACAAATACCTGTTTTTTTAAGGTGCAGCGCACCGTCCTATTTTCCCGTTTATTTAAACATATAAGAATTAAAATAGTAACCAATACAAAATATTCTTGTATATGCTTCACACATTGATTGATGTAGTAACCTTTCACTTTATAATTCCTTTCCAGGAATTGGTCTGCCGTTGTCAGTAAAATATAAATCAACAGGACGGTCTGTTAAATATTTGCATACTTTTATTTTTTAGGTTGCTGCTCAGGCAACTTCCCGCCACTTTGGTGTTATTGAGTTGTAACGTATGCAAAAACAGTTTGAACCATCGTTTATAAAGCTCCTTAAAAAGGGTGACCGGCAGGCTATTACTGATTGGTACGACCAATCAGCGCCGTCGTTGTTAGGCGTGTGCATGCGATATGGAACTTCAACACAGGATGCGGAAGATCTCTTGCATAATGGAATGTTAAAGATTTTGGAAGGGCTGTCCCGATTTAATTATCAGGGTCCGGGTCGGTTCGAGGCGTGGATGAAACGGATTATCGTCAATACAGCGCTCAATCACCTGCGTGCCGAAAGTAAAATAAAAAACCTGAGGTTTGAAGAGGAAATTCATGGTAATGCGTTGACCGACACCCCTGATGAAGTGGATGAATTGCCCCCTGCTCCCGAACCTGAGGAGCTGATTGAGTGGATCAGGCAACTACCACTTGGATATCGTACCGTACTCAACCTGTATGTTTTCGAAGGGTACACCCATAAAGAGATTGCTGATGAACTGAACATATCAGAAAACACTTCTAAATCGCAACTGTCTAAGGCCAGGGTTCTTTTAAGAAAAAGAGCCTCAGGTAAACTTGTTAATCTTGAATTACAGAAAAATGGATAATTCTAAAACTGATCAATGGC
>PCUL01000376.1:0-1713 GCA_002771745.1 Bacteroidetes bacterium CG18_big_fil_WC_8_21_14_2_50_41_14 | reverse complement strand
GGGCTACCGACCAGACCCGGGCGGGGATGGGCGTGCAAAGTTTCTGCAGGAAGCCGCACAGATAAATGAGGCAACCAGACTACACCAAAATAATAAAAAATGGTGGCTTCTTGGCCTGTTGATGCTGGTTGCCGGAGTATCATCCACTTACATTTTTTACCTTGCAAACGAGCCTGTACCCGCCAACCGGCTTGCCGTTGAAATAACTGTGCCTGCCCAAACTCCGGTTATACCCGTTCAAAAGATTGAATCGATCAGCCCGGAACCCGCATCTCCCATTTTAACAACCCCGTCTGTAACTAACGAACCTAGTATTGTTAAAAATGAAAAGCTTGCTTCTTACTCAGGATCAGCTTTACCTGAAATCAACTATCATGAGATGCCTCCTCCTCATCCTGTTAATGTAGATATAATGAAGGACGTCCCCTTGGTAGCTATTACAACTCATGAAATTCAAATCAATGACCGGATCATTGACAATCTTCTATTGGAAAACGGTGATAGCATCCCTGAAGCAGACACCCTTCAAGAAACCCGGGAATCGAGTGTTGGGTTTGTCCCGGAGGATACCCCCTTGATCGTAAAATCAGATACCAGGCAAAAACACCTGGCATACAGTCTTTTTTACCGACCTGAAATCACCTATAACCTCATCCAAAGCAATATGTTAAGTCATCACTTTGGGTTGGAGGTACAATATCGGTTTTTCAACGACCGCTACAGCATCAGAACGGGAGCAGGGCTTTCTGTTAGCAAAGGGTATTATGAGTACGCCACTGAATACCAGGAGTTTCTGGGCAGTTATCAGAAGCTCGACTCCATTACCTTCGCCTGGGACGAGAGAAGGTACCATTTGTTGCCCACCTATTTTAAGTCGGAAGAGGAGGTATTCGATGACTCGTTGACCACTGAATACGCCAAAGTAATGAAGCAGCACATTTATCTTCAGTTACCCATGATTTTGGGATATGATTTTATCAGGCAAAAGAACCTCAGGTTTGGATTGCGTGCCGGCCCAAGATTGTCACTGCTCATGGATACGAAATCGTTGAGCCACCTGGTGGATCAAGGAAAAAACAAGGTTGTTCAGATTAACCAAATAACACCTGACCGCATCAGGGCCAACTGGCAATTTGTGGCGGCGCTGAACCTGGGACTTTACTCCAAAGGTCGGCTGTTTTACGAACTCGAACCCCAGTTCACCTACTATTTTAATTCTGTTTATGAAAGCCCTGATCAACAGAAAAGGCCGTGGAGCTTTGGTTTGCGACTGGCCATCGGATTTAAGTAATGTATTTCAGGCAACTTTTTTAACTTTTGTGGTTATTAGGGTAGATCGATCAAAATTAATTAACCAGAAACTAAAACGATAATAACATGAAAAAATTGATCCTCATTTTACTGCTGATGACAGGCTTCGCGAGCATGGCCCAATCTCAGCTAACCGTTATGGGAAGCGTAATGGATAATTCTCCGATAGGACAACCCATTGCCAACCAGGAGATTACAATTGACGTATATACCGGTGGGGCACTATTTGTTTCCAATGTGGTTTACTCTGATTCGGTGGGGTATTATGCTGATTTTATCCAATTGAATACCAATCAGGGTCAAGTCATCATCTCTACTCAAGACTGCGACAGTACGATCCTGTCCTATAGCCAAACTTTCTTTTGGGACAGTCTTTTTGTTTATCACGATTTTGTTATATGT
>PCUL01000371.1:3230-6278 GCA_002771745.1 Bacteroidetes bacterium CG18_big_fil_WC_8_21_14_2_50_41_14 | reverse complement strand
ATCGATTTATCATCGCCATTTTCCTGGGTCCGGCCATCGCAGGTTATTTTATTTTGGCGTCTACCATTACCAATCACATGCACATGGCCTTTGGGGCCGTGGTGAGTTGGTTGTTTCCAAAAGTGGCCCGAAAAAAGGAATCGGGCGAAAACATTGTCATCTATTTTCAAACCCTGCGCGGATTTTCGGTGGGCATTAGTCTGTTGGCTATTTTTGTCGCGTATTTGTTTTATGAACCATTATTTACCCTTTGGCTCGGGCCTGAAAAATTTCAAAAAATGGGCGATTATTTCCGACTTTTCCTGATATATGAAGCGTTTTTAGTGATGACGATTGTGCCTTTGTTTTATCTGAACGGGTTGAAATTGCTAAAATTCATTACCTCTCTTGAATTTATGTATAAAATAGGTATTCTGGTGGGAATGGTGGTTTCATTTTGGATTTTTCGCACGGCCCAGAGCCTCATCATCGGTCAGATTGTTGCCTTGTCGATACTTATCCCAATCGAATATTTGCTAGTTAACCAAAGACTGTTGAAAGACCATTGGATGTTGGAAACCATCGTCACCATGCTGCCGTCATTTTTCATCTCGGCGATAATTATCTTCGATCAAATCGGCATTACCTTTGGTTTGGGTCTGATTACCGTGCTCGTTTATTATCTTTACTACCTGAACAAAAAACGATTTAAAATAAAACTTTTGTTGGAATGATGAAAGAGCAACCATATCATCAACTGATCATCTATGTGGCGGTTTATTTTTTCTTTAACAGTTTTTTGTTACCCGAAGGCCTGTTGTATACCACGTTGCTCACGCCTGTAATGGTGTACTTTTTGTTTAAGGAAAGAGAAATAAAAAAGATTTATGTGTGGTCGCTGGCACTGTTAATCCCCATTCCTTTTCATGTATTGCAGGGTGTGGTCGTTAATAGTTACCTGATTTCCAGTGTAATGGTGTTTACTGCCCTTATTTTTCTGATCTGCGTTTATTATGCGGTAAAAAAGTACGTCGATATCCTTGATTCATTGTTTCGCAAGGTGCTCCTGATCAACGCGTTATTTGTATTTATAGCCCTGATCGTCCTGCCAATTCCCGGAATCCGCGATTTGTTTTGGTACGATGTTCCCTTTTCAAAAGGATTGGACGTGATTCTTCGTTTGAAATTATTTACCTATGAGGCATCGTACTATTCTTTGATCATGATGCCCGTGTTTTTATATTTTATGATGCGGGTATTTTACGACAAAGAAAAACATTCGTTGTTGATATTCCTGGCTTCTGTGATTCCTTTGTTATTATCCCTGTCGTTTGGTGTAATCGGTGCCTTTTTATTGGCTTTTTTGATCAGCGTGCTGGTTTTCTGGGCTAAAATCCCAAGGACCTTGAAGCGGTTCAGCATCCTTAGTACCCTGTTTATGTTGGTTGTTTTAGGACTGGTTTTTATCCTTTGGCCACAAAACCCAATCTATTTCCGCATCGAAAATATTTTTCATGGCCAGGATACAAGTGCCATGGGTAGGTTGGTTTACTCTTTTATGTTTGCCCGTGACATTATTGTGCAGCACAATATCTTTTTCGGAATTGGCCCCGGACAGATAAAAATCATTGCCCACGATATGATTATAAACTATTATAAATATCATGGAACTCTGGACAATGTTGTACGTATTCCCAACGCAATGGCCGAAATACTGTCGATTTATGGTATTTACGGATTTGTTTTTAAACTATTTCTTGAGGTTTTTTTCTTTGTAAAAAAAAGAATCTACAATAACCATTATGCACTAATATTGTTCTTGTTTATATTTATCTATCAGTTTACGGGCAGTTTTATTACCAATGTAGCCGAATTGGGTATATGGGCCGTGGTGTTTGGCACGAGGTTTATTGAATTTGAAACTGCGAAAACGCCGGAACCTGCATGAACCTTATGAAAAAACCATTAAAAATAGCGTTTATTGTCAGGTCTACCATCGATCAGGTGAGGGGTGGCGATAGCCAACAGGTTTTTAATACTGCCCGTGAACTCATAAAACTGGGGGTAGAAGTCACAATTAAAAAGGCCTACGAGCCTATAAACTACCACGAATACGATTTGCTGCCCCTGTTTAATGTGATTCGGCCCGCCGATCATTTAAAACATATCCGAAGTCGAATTCCATTTGTTGTAAGCACTATATACCTCGATTATTCGCCATTTGATGTGTTGGGGCGGAGGAAATATCTGAAAAAAATATTTGCCTTTTTGGGTAAAGACAAAAGCGAGTTTTTAAAAAACAACTTTCGTTTTTTGGCAGGTCAGGACAAATTGGTGAGTAAAGAGTATTTGTTGGGACACCATCGGGCCATCAGAAAAATTTTGTCAGGGGCAAGCCTGCTGTTACCTAATTCGCTTTCAGAATATCAGCGGCTTTTTAAAAACTATGGTGTAGCCAACGAATTCCATGTGGTTTACAATGGAATCAACCAGGATTTATTTCGGGAACTCCCGGATGTTGAACGTATTGAAAATCAAATTATTTGCGTAGGTCAGATCTATGGGTTGAAAAATCAACACTTACTCATTGAAGCCACAAGAGACATGGATGTCCGGTTGGTATTCATCGGCAAACCACCACCCAATCACGTTGCTTATTATTACTACTGTAAAAAAATAGCCCATCCTCAGGTATATTTTTATGATTTTATGCCTCAGGCCGAATTGGTAAACCATTATGCCCGATCAAAGGTTCACGCGCTTCCCAGTTGGTTCGAAACAACGGGGCTTAGCTCGCTCGAAGCCGCTTCCATGGCTTGCAATTTGGTGGTAGGGACCGGAGGTGACACAAGGGATTATTTTCAGGGTGTTGCTTCATTTTGCGAGGCCAATGATTTGGCGAGTATCAAAAAAGCCCTCGAAACGGCATTGAAAAAACCAACTGATTTTGCTTTCAGAGAACATGTATTAACCCATTATACCTGGGAGAATGCAGCAAAAGAAACACTCGCTGCCTACAAAAAAGTACTTAAAATTGACTAGAAAAATTTCCATCGGAATCATCGGCTC
>PCUL01000371.1:0-3217 GCA_002771745.1 Bacteroidetes bacterium CG18_big_fil_WC_8_21_14_2_50_41_14 | reverse complement strand
GGCTCACGCGGCATCCCCAACCAATACGGGGGCTATGAGGCCGCGCTTCAGGAATTGACGCCCCGACTGGCGGCTTTAGGCCACAGGGTTGTGGTTTATTGTTCCCATCTTCAAACCTTTAAAGAAAAAACATGGAAGGGGGTGGAGCTAAACTACCAGTACAACCCGGAGGATCGTCTGGGTTCAAGCGGACAATTTATCTATGATTTGAACTGCAATCTTCAATCCCGGAAACAACATTTTGACGTGATTCTCCACATGGGATATACCAGCGATTCGGTGTGGCACCGGCTATGGAACCGGAAGGCAAAGCACGTATGCAACATGGATGGCATGGAATGGTTAAGATCGAAATATTCACCCACAGTTCAGGCTTTCCTTAAAAAAGCAGAAAGATGGGCAGCCCTTCACAGCGATTTGCTGATTGCCGATTCTGAAGGTGTTCTGCAATACTTACAAAAAAAATATCCCACTCCCTTGCGCTACATTGCTTATGGTGCCGAAATACCTGTTTCATTCGATGTAACCCAACTATCGATCTATCAGTTAAAGGCCATGGAGTATGATTTGCTTATTGCCCGCATGGAACCCGAGAACAACATTGAAATGGCCATACAAGCTAAAATTAAATCAGAAAATGAATTCCCTCTGGTCATTTTTGGCAATGCGAACAAGTATGGCGAAACATTAAAAGAAAAGTACGGGCATCATGCTGCAATTCGGTTTTATCCGGCCAATTATCGCCCGGAAGTGATGAATTCGCTGCGCTATTATTCGCGCTATTATATTCATGGACATTCGGTCGGGGGTACCAATCCATCACTTCTCGAAGCCATGGCAGCTCAATGCAGAATCCTGGCGCACGACAATATTTTCAATAAGAGTGTGTTGCAAAATGGAGGTCGTTATTTTGATAATTCCGGGCAATTGTGCTCGCTGTTCGTCCAAAATAGCGATGCGGTGATAAGCAGGAACCAGATCGATGAAAATATCCGGGCGATCAGAAACGAGTACAATTGGGAACTTATTTGTAAGCAGTATGAGGATGCGTTTTACCGGGTTGTTTAAGGTTCATTCCTGGGAAGAATGGACCTGGTTTTTCATCTGGTTCAGCTTGCCTCTGTCCATCCGATTAAATAGTCTGGCTATTGTATTTGGCGGATTGGTTATATTGGCTTCATACATCAGGAAACCTCATCCCCTCAGTGGAAACCGGGTGCTTCATTTCTTTCTTCCATTTCTGTTTTTTGGAGCTTATTCAATAGGAGCTTTTCAAAATATCGCCTTTTTGCCCGCCATGAAGGGATTGGAGAAAATGGGGTCGTTTATCGTGATACCGGTTTTATTTTTATTGAGTTCAACCAATAAAAAAGACTTTACTCAAGTGTCCTTAACGGGTCTGGTTCTTTCTTTATTGATGGCCGGAACGGTGATGATGGCCTTTTCATTTTGGCAATTTCTTCATTCATGGGATTTTGCCTGTTTTACATATCACCAGTTGATTTCTCCTTTCGATTCCGGTGCAATTTATTTTAGCTTGTTTTTACTCACGGCTCTTTTCCAAATAAACGATGTAGAATGGCTATCAGGAAAAATCGCCTTGAAACGCGGCCTCATTGTCTTTTTTCTACTGCTGCTTTTGCTGGCAGCTTCTAAAATATTGATTGGCATTGGGATACCATTGTTGATTTGGAACTACCGCCGTGAGTTGCACCTGTCGGTAAAAAATCAAAAAACAGCAATCCTTTTGATTCTCTTATTGGCTTTCCTCGCACTAATTCCCTTTACCCAAAGGTTAAAAACGTTGTTACACCCCCATTTAGAACAGATTGGTGCTAACCAATACCAATACGATTCTCCATTAAACGGCTTAAATCTTCGTTTGATACAATGGCGGTTTGGATTGGAGATATTAAACGAAAGCAATGACTGGATCACCGGTGTTGGCATACATGAGGCCCAGAAAAAGCTAAATCAAAAATATGTGCAGTATGGCTTGTATACCGGGTATGAAGGTACTTCTGACACGGGTTATTTGAATTATAACTTTCATAATCAATACATTGAAACCTTAGTAAGAAGCGGTATCATTGGGCTGATGATATTATTGACCATGTTTGTTCGGCTTTTCTTATTGCCAAAATCAACTCTTTTTGCTGTGAATTGGATCATTTTCATCTGTTTTGTATTTTTCATGACCGAATCAGCTTTGGAACGACAATTGGGAATCGTATACTTTTGCTTGATCTATTCATCTTATTTTCACGGTCAAATTAAACACCACATTACCGATGAAACCTAGTTTACAGCAACACATCGAATCCACCTTAACCTATTTTGAGTTGTTCAGTTATCCCCTTACCTCTACTGAAATTCATCGGTTTTTGAACTTTGCCTGTTCATTAAATGATGTGGAAGATCAATTGGTATTAATGAAAAAAAACGGAAAAATAGTGTGTTCGGAACAGGGATATTACAGCAGGCAGCATCAACCGCAGTGGTCTGTTGAAAGAGAAATGGGCAATAAGCGCGCCGAAAAACTTTTGAAACTTTCCTCACATTTTGTACGCGTTATCAAGCGGTTTCCTTTTGTGGAGGCCATTGCAATATCAGGTTCTCTCTCAAAGTATTATGCTGATAGAGATGCCGATATTGATTACTTTATCATCACCACCACCAACCGCCTTTGGATAGCCCGCACTTTGTTGCATTTATATAAAAAACTGACTTTTTTAAGGGGCCATCAGCATTACTACTGCATGAATTACTTTATCGATCAATCGGCGTTGGAAATTGGTGATAAGAACATCTATACGGCCATCGAATTGGTAACGCTTCTCCCGGTTTATAACCAGGAAGCCATCCTTAAACTAAAGCATCAAAATGGTTGGTTTGCTGAGTTTCTTCCCAATGAAAACCTCAACCAGGATGAAAGATTTTTACTCCCGATGAACAACGGCTTCTTCAAGTCGTTTCTCGAATCATTTATTAATGTTCTCTGGGCAAAGCGTTTAAACCAGTTTTTTATGCAACTTACCGACCGCAAATGGCGTGCAAAGTGGAAAAAGAAATCTTTCCCAATGGATACATATAACCAGGCGCTCCATACCAGTTTGCATGTTTCAAAAAACCATCCTGACGACTTTCAGTTTCAGGTGTTAAATGCATTGAAAAATAATAAGCCGCTCACAAAACCTCCCACATGTCTAAGGTAATT
>PCUL01000245.1:903-15522 GCA_002771745.1 Bacteroidetes bacterium CG18_big_fil_WC_8_21_14_2_50_41_14 | reverse complement strand
AAGGCGGTGGAACCATTTAGACACTATATTCCTTACTATGTCGGGTTAGGCGATCATGAGGCGGTGGAGCATGTTTTCGATGATGGCAGTAAATACGGACTGGCTGTGGACAAGTTTCCTTTTGCATACGTTTCTGCGGAAGCCATTTTCGCATCCCATTTTGTTCAACCCGAAAATGGCCCTCAAAGCGAAGATGAAACCGAATACGATCCTCATTTGGAAGCAGTTGACTTTCCTTCCTATAAGGAGAATGTTTATTCTTATATCTATGACAATCTCGCAATGATTGTGCTTAATTCAAATTATTGGTACACGCCTTCTGCAAAAGCGGTTTCAATGATAGGCGGCAATCCTTCCGGCTATATAATGGACAACCAAATTAAATGGCTTTCAACTACTATTAACCAGTTTGAGCAGGATAGAAATATCGATCACATTGTGGTAACGGTTAATACACCCGTTTTCCCAACCGGGAACAAGAGCAATTCAGGAATGTGGTATGGTGGTAATAATGCTGTAAGGCCAATGGTGGCTGCTGATAAAGTGAGTAAAGGAATCATCGAACGCAGGGACGAACTGTTGGATTTGCTGGTCAACAGGAGTTCAAAAACGAAAATTATATTATCCACTGATGAGCATGGTTATTCGAGGTTGGCCATTCATCCTGATCTGGCTTTATACCCTGAAGGTTACCGGGGTAAGAAAATAAAACTAAACCGTAGTTTAGTTCAAGTAACCTGTGGGTTGAGTGGTCAGGTTAGCGAAAGACTGATGGATTTCCCTTGGTCAGGTTTTATAGAAAAAACGTCTTCACAACCTGCTGTTGTCTTCATTCAGGTAACAGGGAAACAGGTTTTGTTGCGTGCCATAAACCCGCGAACCCAGGAAGAGATTGAGGAATTTAATATCAGATAGTAGAATGAGTAAAGCCTGAAATGAGTTGATTATTAACCACTATTTTTTTGTAAAAATCAATCTTTCTGCCCATCAATTCAATTTATATTACTTTTGCAGCGTTAAAAAATACCTTAAATACAATCAATTAATCGTTAAAGATGGCAAAAAACCTCGTGATTGTCGAATCACCGGCAAAGGCAAAAACAATTGAAGGTTTCCTTGGGAAGGATTTTGTGGTGAAATCCAGCTTTGGACATGTGATGGACTTGAACAAGACTAAACTAAGTGTGGATGTTGAGCAGAATTTTGAACCTAAATATGAAGTAAGTGCTGATAAAAAGAAGCTTGTTGCAGAGCTGAAAAAATTGGCTAAAGAGGCAGAAATGGTTTGGCTGGCTTCTGATGAGGACCGTGAAGGGGAAGCTATTTCATGGCACTTGTTCACCGCTTTGGGGTTAAAAGAAGATAAAACCAAGCGCATCGTTTTTCATGAGATCACCAAAACGGCCATCTTAACGGCCATCGAAAATCCACGGAAAATAGACAGGAACCTGGTCAGTGCTCAACAAGCACGTAGGGTACTTGATCGATTGGTAGGCTATGAACTTTCACCATTACTCTGGAAAAAAGTTAAACCCTCGCTTAGTGCAGGTCGTGTTCAGTCAGTGGCCGTGAGGTTGATAGTGGAACGCGAAGAAGAGATTAAGGATTTTAACAGTAGTTCTTCATACCGTACCGTAGCTGAATTTGTGTTGTCTGATCAAAAGGAAAAACAAACCTTTCAGGCAGAATATCCCAATCGTTTCGAGGAACATGATCAGGCACAGGATTTTTTGCGACAGCAAATAAATGCTACTTTTGTGGTGAAACAGGTAGAAACAAAACCAGGCAAGAAATCACCGGCAGCTCCCTTTACAACCTCTACTTTGCAGCAGGAAGCAGCCCGCAAACTTGGCTTTTCAGTAGCCAACACCATGCGGGTGGCACAAAACCTTTATGAGGCTGGTAAAATCACCTATATGCGTACCGACTCTGTAAATTTGTCTGGTTTTGCCATTAACATGGCCAAAGATGAAATTACTTCGGCTTTTGGTAAGGAGTATGTAAAAACACGAAAATACACGACCAAAACAAAAGGCGCACAGGAAGCCCATGAAGCTATACGGCCTACCTATATGAAGCAGTCGTCTGTTAGTGGAAATGCTGATGAAAAGCGGTTGTATGAACTGATCTGGAAGCGTACTATCGCATCCCAGATGAGTGATGCTGAACTGGAAAGAACCCAGGTAAAAATCGCCTCCTCCAAGGCATCAGAACTGTTTGTGGCTTCTGGTGAAGTAATTAAATTTGATGGTTTTTTAAAGGTTTACCTCGAAAGTTCTGATGATGAACCTACAGACCAGGAAGGTATTCTCCCGGCAATGAAAACAAACGATCCGTTGGATCTGATCCAAATGACCTCCCGTGAACGGTTTTCGAAACATCCGCCACGTTACAGTGAGGCAAGTTTGGTAAAAAAACTTGAAGAACTGGGAATAGGGCGTCCGTCTACTTATGCTCCAACTATTTCTACCATTCAAAAGCGTGAATACGTTGTAAAAGAAACCCGTAACTCTGAAAAAAGAAGCATTCAACTGCTGACTTTAAAAGGGAATAAGATATCAGAAAAAACCCTTTCTGAGAATGTGTCATCTGAGCAAACCAAATTATTTCCAACCGATGTAGGATCGTTGGTAAATAAATTCCTGATGCAGTATTTTGACGATATCATCGACTATAATTTTACGGCCAGCGTTGAAATTGAATTCGATGAGATTGCGGATGGATTGAAAGAATGGAACCAGATGATCAAGGAGTTTTATGGCCCTTTTCACAATAAAATTGCAAAGACGGAAGAAAACTCAGGAAAATTTAGTGGCGAAAAATGTTTGGGGGTTGATCCTGTATCAGGTAAAAACATCTATGTAAAAATTGGACGATTTGGGCCACTGGCGCAGATTGGGGATACTGATTCAGAAGAGAAACCACGTTTTGCCGGCCTGCGCAAAAACCAGAGTATCGATACCATCACCTTTGAAGAAGCAATCAAACTGTTCGACTTCCCCAGAACTTTAGGAGAATATGAGGAAAATGAAGTTTCTGTTGCCATTGGACGCTTCGGTCCTTACGTGAAGTTCGACAGCAAATTCTATTCTTTGAAAAAGGATGATAACCCGGCCGATATTTCGTTGGATCGTGCCATAGAAATTATCCTTGAAAAGCAACAGGCCGAAAGGGAAAAGTTGATCAAGAAATTTGACCAGGATGAAGATGTACAGCTGCTTAATGGCCGTTATGGTCCTTATCTGGTGATCAAAAAACAAAATTTTAAACTTCCAAAAGGAGTCGATCCCAGTGCGCTTTCACTTGAGGAATGTTATAAAATTTCAGAAGATCCTAAAAACATGCCTAAAAAAAGGTTTGTGAAAAAGAAAAAATAACCTCTGTTCATCGGGGTTTGTAATTTATTTATTTTCGTTCCTTAAAGCATGATTGCCCTGTTATGGAAATAAACCACTATTTTCAGCCAATTGATGTTGATTGGATGGAGCCCCTGCAAAATTCAGGAAGGCAACGTCTTGGAGATGTGATCGTTGCACATACTTCTTCAAGCTTCATGCCCGATCCTGAACAATTTAACCTGGCCATTATCGGTGTTCCGGAAGACCGGGGAACCGTTACCAACGTGGGTTGTGCCCAAGCTCCGGATGAGGTGCGAAAACATTTGTATCGTCTGTTCTCCCATTGGAATCAGGTGTCGATTTGCGATTTGGGCAACCTGAAAAACGGACACCGGCTAGAAGACACTTATTTTGCTTTTAAGGAAGTCGTGGCAGAACTTGTCCGCAATAAGGTGATCCCAATTATTATTGGTGGGAGTCAGGATTTAACTTATGCCAATTATCTGGCGTACGAAAATGTGGGCAGAGTAATCAATATGGCTGCCATCGACCCCATGTTCGACCTGGGCCACGATGAACATGAGTTGAACAGCCAGAGTTATTTGAGTCGCATTATCTTGCATCAACCCAATTTTTTGTTCAACTACACCAACATTGGATATCAAACTTATTTCGTTGATCAGGAATCGCAAGTGTTGATGAAAAATTTGTATTTTGATGTGTTTCGCCTGGGAAATGTTCGTGCTAACATGGAAGAGGTAGAACCAATGGTGCGCAATGCCGATATCCTGAGCATCGATTTGGCTTCCATACGCCATTCAGAAGCCCCGGCCAGCGAGCAGTCGTCACCCAATGGATTTTATGGTGAAGAAATGTGCCAGATTTGCCGCTATGCCGGATTAAGTGATAAACTCACCAGCATCGGGTTTTATGAGCTAAACACATCGCTCGATCATCAGGGTCAATCAGCCTTCTTATATGCTCAAATGATCTGGTATTTTATTGATGGATTTGTGAATAGACAACATGATTTTCCTGAACAGGACAACGATGACTTTGTCAAATTTACGCTCCATGTGGAGGATTTTGATGAGGAACTGCTTTTTTTGAAGAGTAAAAAATCCAGCCGATGGTGGATGGTGGTGGGTGTAAAAGATGTGGTAAGCAAGAAATATCGTCGGCATCAGTTTGTTCCTTGTTCATACGATGATTATCAGGCAGCTCTTAACCAGGAAATCCCCGATCGCTGGTGGAAAGTGCAACAAAAACTAATGTAGGTTATTTCTTTTGACGGGAAGGATTGTCTTGCAAGAATGATTTCCATCCACTATAACTTTTTTCAGAGGAGGACGTTTTACCCTGAAAAAAGTGGCAAACAGCCGCAGCTAGCCCATCCGTAGCATCTAAATATTCCGGAACTTCAACAAATTTAACCAGATTGGCTAACATGCCAGCTACTTGTTCTTTACTTGCATTTCCGTTTCCGGTGATCGATTGTTTTATTTTTTTTGGTGAATACTCAAAAATTGGAATGTCTTTATAAAGACCGGCGGCCATGGCTACACCCTGTGCCCTGCCCAGTTTTAACATCGATTGTACATTTTTTCCAAAAAACGGAGCTTCCAGAGCCATTTCATCAGGATGATACTGCTCAATTAATCCTAACGTTCGTTCAAAAATCTTTTTTAACTTTAGCGCATGGTTTTCGTACGATCCCAGCTTGAGTACACCCATGGTTACCAATTCGATGGCGTTTCCATGTTGATGTATGAGTCCGTAACCCATAATGTTTGTCCCGGGGTCAATGCCAAGAATAATCCGTTCCACCAGCCGATTGATTTTTAAATGATGATTGCAAAACTACGTAAAACAACCAACACGCTCATCAAACTTTTGGTGGTTGTACTCACATTGGTGTTTTTATACGATCAGCTGTTTATTCGCCACAATATGGAAAACATCCTGGCCTTTTTTCCATTGATATACGAAAAGCAAAACGTGTTTTTCTTGTTGTTGGTAGTTGGTTTGTTGACAGTGCTTAATTTTTCACTCGAAACACTGAAGTGGCAGCTTATTATTTCAAAACTTGAAGAAATACCTTTTCTTCGCTCCGCGAAAGCAGTCCTGGCTGGTATGGCCGTGAGTATGTTTATGCCAAACCGGGTGGGCGATTATCTGGGCAGGGTATTTATCCTGAAACATGCCGACAGGATACAGGCAGTGCTGGCTACCATTCTGGGAAGCATGGCGCAGCTGATAACGACCTTATTATTTGGCATGGTCGCACTCTTGTTTTATTATCCTTTTCTATTTGATGTGCATATCCTATTTCATGGATGGATTTTTTCCGGGTTGGTACTTGGAGTCATGGTCACCTCCTTTTTAATGGTATTTGTTTACCTCAATTTTAATTCGTTTTCTCTTGTCATCAAGCGAATTAGCGGAAGAGGATACCGGAAAATAAAAAAATATGCCGAAGTATTTTCGATGTATTCGTTTGGCGAACTTTTTGGCATACTGCTCATCAGTATAGCAAGATACATGGTGTTTTCGTTTCAGTTTTTTTTGTTATTAAAGGTTTTTCAGGTACCGGTGAATTATCCTGAGTCCATGATGTTAGTGAGCATGGTCTATTTGTTTATGACCGGGATCCCTACCATTGCATTGACTGAATTTGGTGTTCGGGGTACAGTGAGTCTGACCGTTTTTGAACAATATTTTGTAGCAATAGGTTGTTGGAATGAAGATCTGACACTTGGCATCGTCGCCGCATCATCCATGTTGTGGGTAGTCAATATCGTCCTCCCGGCAGCTGTTGGTACCATTTTTGTTTTTAGTTTGCGATTTATCAGAAGAAACCATGTGGATTGAACTACTTTCCGTTGTCGTGTTGGTCATAAGCATGGCTTATCTATTGGTCATGACTATCATTACGATTGGGTGGTTTAGTCTCGACAAGTCAGTTCCTTCGCCTGGAAATGCCCAAAAGAAGATGACCGTGTTAGTCGCCGCACGAAATGAAGAACACACGATTGAAAATTTGCTGAAAAGCCTTGAACAGCAGCATTATTCCAAAGCATTATTCAAGATAGTTATTGTTGATGATCATTCATCGGACCAGACCTTCGAAGTGATGACAAATTATGTGCAAACTCATGCGGATTTAAATATCAAGGTGATAAAAGCCATTGGGCATGGGAAAAAAGCTGCTCTTAAGCAAGGTATGTCACTTACAAAAACGGCTTTGATAATAACCACCGATGCAGATTGTATTGTTCCACCGGGTTGGTTACAAAATTATGCCAATGCATTCGATAATGAAGAAGTTTCGTTGGTATTGGCTCCGGTTGTTTATCAGCAAAAAAGGAGGATACTTCAAAAATTGATGACTCTTGAATTTTTTAGCCTGGTTGCCTCAGGAGCAGGAGCGGCAGGAATCCGGTTGCCTTTCATGGGAAACGGAGCCAACATGGCCTTTACCCGCCAGGTGTATGAGTCGGGCGTGGAAGATAAAGGTTATTATCGGTACACCTCGGGCGATGATGTTTTTCTAATACACCATACGTTCAGGTATTTTGGAAGAAAAAGTATCCGTTTTTTGCTTAAAAAGGAAGTGCTTGTTGAAACGCCACCTCCTGACTCGCTGAGTCAGTTTATAAAGCAAAGGTTAAGATGGGCATCCAAGGCCAAAGGCTATCAATCGCCTGTCGCTATTGTAGTTTCTTTGGTTGTTTTGTTGACTAACAGTATGTTGGCCGTCCTGTTTTTTTCCGGCTTTTGGTTGAATTGGTTGTGGTGGATTTATACTTTGCTGATGCTGATGAAAATATTAATCGACATACCGCTGGTATATGGCTATGCAGGTTTTGCTCAACGAAACGACCTGAAAAAGTGGTTCATTCCATTCAGTTTTATCTACCCGTTTTATGTTATATTGGTCGGTATGGCCTCGCTGGTGGTTAGCATTAGCTGGAAAGACAGGCGGTTTTCAAGATAGAATTACAAAGCTTTTTTTTCTCTGTTTTTCAGGATGATTTCGGCCATTTGTAAATCAATGGGTGAGGTGATTTTGATGTTTTCTGTTTCCCCTGGAATTAGGATGACCGGGTATCCCAAACTTTCTAAAACGGAGGAATCATCGGTAAATTTTTCTTCCCATGATTGCCTGTAAGCCTGTAGAATCAGGTTGCTTTTAAAAACCTGTGGAGTTTGAACTGCCCTGTATTGCTCGCGCGCAACTGTTTTGTTGTGGGGCCCGGATACATACCTGATGGAATCAGTAAAAGGGATAACGGGAACCGCACAGCTCTTAAACTCCGCGATTTTGAAACAGGATTGTATCAACTCAGCCGACACAAGTGGACGAACCGCATCGTGTATGGCTACCAACGAAGGATTTGAAACCAAAGTGAGCCCGGCCTGTACCGAATGAAAGCGGGTGAGACCTCCTACTACCAGGCGGTGTGGGATTTTGAAAGCGTATTCCTGACACAGTTTATTCCAATGCTGATGCCAGTCCTCGTTTAGTATTAAAACAAATTCAGCATCTTCGACCTGGCTGAATGCTTCAAAAGCATGCATCAACATTGGCTTTCCGTTCAATAAAGCGAACTGTTTTGGTAATTCCGACTCAAAACGTTTTCCTGCCCCTCCAGCTAATATAAGTATATATTTTTTCATTTGATTAAGTAAAAATAGAAAAACCCGGTACAGTAACCGGGTTATAACGAAAATTTTGTTTTTTTATTAACCTAAAGAATCAACATGGCATCGCCGTAAGTAAAAAACTTATATTTTTCTTTTATGGCGACATCGTAAATTTCTCGCAGGAAATCATATCCGGCAAAAGCCGATACCATCATCATCATAGGAGACATAGGCAGGTGAAAATTAGACACCATCGAGTCGGCAGTTTTAAATTCGTAAGGTGGATTGATAAATTTATTGGTCCATCCACTATAAGGTTTAATTTGTCCGGTAATGCTTACAGCTGTTTCCAATGCTTTCAGGCTGGTGGTTCCAACAGCACAGACCTTGTGTTTATTTTCTTTGGCAGTATTGATAATATCGGCCATTTCCTGGAGAACGAACATCTCTTCTGAATCTACTTTGTGCTTTGTCAAATCTTCGACTTCGATGGAGCGGAAATTTCCAAGCCCGGTATGCAGGGTGACTTCTGAAAAGTTAACGCCTTTTATTTCCAGACGTTTCATTAGTTCACGTGAAAAATGCAGCCCCGCAGTAGGAGCGGCAATGGCTCCTTCGTGTTTGGCATAAATTGTTTGATAACGTTCGTCATCAACTGGTTCGATGGGTCGTTTATGGATTTTTGGAAGTGGCGTTTGTCCCAATGCCTGGATGGTATCTTTAAATTCATCATAGGTGCCATCGAATAGAAAACGCAACGTTCTGCCTCGCGAAGTGGTGTTGTCGATTACCTCAGCAACCAGCTCTTCGTTTTCACCAAAATACAATTTGTTACCAATGCGGATTTTACGGGCAGGATCAACCAACACATCCCACAAACGGCTTTCCCGGTTAAGTTCCCGAAGTAAAAAAACTTCAATTTTCGCTCCGGTTTTTTCTTTTTCACCATATAGCCTGGCTGGGAATACACGTGTGTTGTTAATCACAAAAACATCTCCCTCAAAAAAATAATCCTGGATGTCCCTAAATATTTTATGATCGATAGTGTGTGTGCTCCTGTTGATTACCATCATTCTCGAATCATCTCTGTTTTTTGGAGGATGGTCAGCAATCAACTCCCTTGGTAAATCAAATTTAAATTGGGATAATTTCATGTATGAATATTTAAATTACTTTTAGTACCTTTTGTCCCTTCAGGGGAAAAAGTTTGCAAAGATACGGTTTCTTGATCTGAAAGTCAAGTAAATTGATGGTAAAAACCTATTTATCAATCAAATGGTTTGGTCTTTCTACGATTTTCGGTAGATTTTATACCAGGTGAATGTCGCCAGAGAACTTAGTATCAATACCATTAAAAACCAACCGACCAACTGCATCAAATGCTGTGTTTTATATAGGATGGTGGAGATATTTCCGATGATCAGCCACTGGAAAATATAAACCGAAGTTACCCTTCTTCCAAGCCATTCAATGAAATTTGTTGCCACATTATTGACATGAAGTGTAATCTGGTGGAAGGAAATTAACCAGAAAAGCATAAAAACGATAGTGAAACCAAAAAACAACATTCCATGATGATAGTATTGTTCAAGGTGCGAAGAAATGTGGATTCCATATCTTAGAGTAAAAACTAAAACAATGGCCGTTACAGCAAAAATTGGCCATTTGAATTGATAATAGATTGTCTTCAGGTTTTCTTCGAGGAGATTGAAAAGAATGCCTGCCAGGACATAGGCAAGCCATGGAACAACCGGAAAATACGACCACCAATTCTCAGAATAGACATAAGCCCATAAATAAGCTGAAATGCCATCTGTGGATGATGGGTTAATCACTTCAGGAATCACAATGACAATGAATAATAGAACCAGCCACGGCCAGATTTTGTTTTGGAAGAAATGTTTTATCAATCCAATGATGATGACGGATAATCCGGCTAAAAAAAGAATGTCCACACCAAACAAATATTCCCAGGGACTCAATTGAAATACACCTGTGTAGATATGAAAGAACAGGTTGAGGTTAAGCCCGATATTCAGTGCAAAACCCCAGATAATTAGTTTGAACCCTCGTTTAACATCGAACAACAATCCTCTTTTCGAGAAAGCCAGAAAATATCCCATGACCGCCATAAACACAGGGGCGGCCGGTGGTCCGCCAAGGAAAAGCAGGAGTTGCCCAAAAAAGCTATCGTAAATTTCCTGTGTAGCGAAAAGCTCGATCAAATGAACCTGTATCATCAGGATTACAGCCATGCCTTTAAGCAAATCGGGGGTACGGACGCGCATATATTTGATTATATAAAAATCAAAAGTAGTTGATATAATTATTCCTCAAAGGAAATCTCATTTCAGTATATCGTTATTCTTGAGCATAAAAAAAACTGTTTGCCTAAACAAACAGCTTTTAAGTTTAAATCGAAGTTGTTTATTGAACAATAACGGGTTCAATGGAAACCGGAATGGCATTTGCTTGAATAATTTCTTTTAATTTATCAGGTTTCATGGTTATAAGTGTCATTTCATCAATCAGGTTTTTTGCACCGGCAAATTTATCGATAATGAAAAGTACATACCTGATATCCACATTGATGGTGCGTTGTAATTCGGGTTCAAAAGCAATATCGCCACTCATGGCTTCCCAGTTGCCGTCAAAAGCAAGTCCCAGAAGTTCTCCATTTGCATTCATCACCGGACTTCCGGAATTTCCACCCGTAATATCGTGGTTGGTCAGGAAACAAACCTTCATTACCCCGTCATCACCATAAGGGCCAAAATCCCTGGCTTGGTATAGTTCTTTGAGTTTGGCAGGAACAATAAATTCAAAATTATCGGGATCTTCTTTCTGCATGATGCCGTCCATGGTGGTGAAATATTCGAAGTGGATGGCATCGGCAGGATAGTAATCCTGAACAGTGCCGTAGGTTAAACGCATGGTGAAGTTGGCATCCGGCGCGTAATTTGTTTCCGGATTCATTTCGCGCAACCCGGCAATAAACAAGCGATTACCTTTGGCCAGGTTGGCATAGGCCTCTTTTGTTTTGGCTGTCAGGTTGCGATAATTGGCAAAAAATGCGTTAACGGCTTCAAAAGCAGGATCTTTATCCAGCACTTTTTTATTGGGTTTTGCCAAAAAAGCAGTTACCTTTTCTTTGCTGGCGAACATGGATTTAGAAAAAACATAGTCGGCATATTTGTTATAATCGCCTTTAAATTTCTTATCCATCGTTAAAAGATAAGCAGGTTGTTGATCCAACGGCACATTTTCATGGTACATGCGCATCATGGATGCCAGCAGGTTGCGGTCGATGGCATCGTTATAATCTTTAAAATATCCGTCAACACCTTCTTTTATTTGGTTTACGGCCTCCTGAATAGCAGCAGGATCTACCTTTTTGGCATGAAGTAATTTAGCCAGTTTATTAAACTTGTTGGCAGCTCCAAGTATTTCAGGTCCGCGATAAATGGCTTCCATAAAATAGTAACGTGCCGGAACGTATCCCCCAATCACTTCGTAGGCATTGGCAATCAGTGTGAGGGCCTGACCATATTTTTCTTTTTCTATTGGGTTGTGATTCAGCCAGTTTTCGAATTCAGCTTCCAGCTCTTGTTTTTGTCCCTTTACATTCAGTCGTTTCAGCCCTTTGGTTTGTCCGATAAAATATTTCCAGTAATTGGCGGTACGTGCATATTTCGATGAATATTGTAACCTGACGGCCTCATTGGCATCCATCCCTTCGCGCATGAGGCGAAGTTTTTCAGCACGGATATCCACAATGGTAGGATTGGATAGGTTGATAGCCTGATCAACACCAAAGGACGACAGATAACGGTCGGTACTGCCCGGAAATCCCATAATCATGGCATAGTCACCCTGATCCACGCCGGCAATGTTGATTGGAAGGAAATGCTTTGGTTTCATGGGTATGTTTTCCATGGCATATTTAGCGGAAGTTCCATCGGGTGCCGTATACACGCGGAACATAGAAAAATCGCCGGTATGACGGGGCCACATCCAATTGTCGGTATCGGCTCCGAATTTTCCAATAGATTCAGGAGGAGTACCTACCAATCGTATATCGTTATATACTTCATATACAAACAGGTAATATTCATTTCCACCATAGAACGATTCCACAATTCCCCTGAACTTGGTGTCTTTGGTGGCCTCTTCAATAATAACCTTGTTGTTTGCATTGATCATGCTGTCGCGTTGGGTTTCGCTCAGGTCATTGGTAAGTCCTTTCAGGCTTTCGGCAGTAACTTCTTTCATGTATTGAAGAAATTGTACTTTAAGTCCTTCAACAGGGATTTCTTCGTCTTTGTTCATGGCCCAGAAACCATTGTCCAGGTAGTTGTTTTCGGGTGTGCTTACTTGCTGAATGGAACCGTATCCACAGTGGTGGTTGGTCAGGATCAGACCTTCGGGGGAAACGATTTCTCCGGTACATCCACCACCAAAAATGATGACTGCATCTTTCAAACTGGAATGGTTAATGCTGTAAATATCTTCAGCCGAGAGTTTTAACCCCAGTTTTTGCATCTCAGCCATATTTTTATTGATTAACAAAGGTATCCACATGCCTTCATCGGCACGAACCAGGGTGCTTATTCCCATGGAAATAGCCACTATGATAACGATAATTTTATTCATAATTTATTTAAGTTATTGATTTAAACGTATTTTTCTCCTTTTTCCACTTTCACATCGGTAACGATCTGCCGGATTTGCTGCTCATCTTCTTTGCGACAAATGAGCAGTGTATTGTCCTCTTCAACCACGATGTAATCACGAAGCCCTTGCAATACCACCAGTTTGTCCTTGGGCATATTGACAATGCAATCTTTGGTATCGTATAGCATTACCTGGTTGCCCACCACGGCGTTTTTGTTGACATCTTTGTCCCGGATGGTATAAAGTGATCCCCAGGTTCCCAGATCCGACCATCCAAAATCCACCGCCAGCACATACACATTGGAAGCTTTTTCCATGATGCCGTAGTCGATGGAGATATTTTTACAAACAGCATAGGTGGTTCGGATAAAGGCGGTTTCATCAGGCGTATTGTATTTGCCGATACCGGCAGCAAAAAGTGAATCTACCTCCTCGAGCAAGGTGGAAAAAGCAAACATGATGTTTTTTACCGACCAGATAAAAATGCCTGAATTCCAAAGAAAATCACCACTGGCTAAAAATGACTCGGCAATTTCAAGGTTGGGTTTTTCGGTAAAAGTCTTTACCTTGTGAAGCATGGGATTTTCCGGGTAAACCTGATCGTCCGTAAACTGAATATATCCGTATCCGGTATCGGGCCGGCTGGGCTGAATACCCAGTGTTAACAGCCAATCGTTTTCTTTTGCTGCCTTAAGGGCGGTTTGTATATTGCGTACAAATTCTTCTTCTTTAAGAATAATATGGTCCGAAGGAGCCACTACCACCAACGCCTCTGGATTTAGTTCTTTGATTTTATAATTGGCATAGGCCACACATGGTGCGGTATTCCTGCGTGCAGGTTCGCATAACACCCGGTTTTCCGAAAGAGAAGGTAATTGTTCTAAAACCAGGTCTTTGTATATATCATTGGTAACCACAAAGATATTTTCAGCGGGGCAGATTTGAGTAAAACGCTCAAAGGTTAACTGGATGAGTGTTTTACCGACTCCCAGAATGTCGATAAATTGTTTTGGTCGCGAGGTCTTGCTCATGGGCCAGAAACGAGCTCCGACGCCTCCCGCCATGATCACGCAATAATGATTCTTTTTTTCCATTTCTTTTGGTTTGACGTGCTTTCCAATATATTGGTGAAGCAGTATTTAAATCGTTTGCAAAAATAGTAAAGTCGTTGGTTTATTACTTGTTGTGTGCTGGCTTTATTTGACTTTTGAAATTTTTTTCAGCTCTGCTAAAGTTGCTTTTCCAACACCTTCTGCCGATTGAGGGTTTTGTCCTGTTACCAATCTTTGGTCAACCGTAACGTGCTTTTGCCAAAGTCCTGATTTTTCAAAAATGGCTCCACGTTCTTTTAATTTACTTTCAAGAAGAAAAGGAACTACATTTTCCAATTTTACTGCTATTTCTTCTTCGTTAGTAAAGGCATTGACTTTTTTCCCGTCAACGAGATATTTCCCATTGCTTAGTTTGATGTTTACAAGTCCTGCCGGACCGTGGCAAACAGCACTTACAACTCCGTTGTTTTCGTAAATTATTCTTGCTATTTCAGCAATTTCTTTGTTATCCGCAAAATCCCACATTGTTCCGTGTCCACCTGCATAATGGATTTCAATGTAGTCATTTGGATTAATTTCGGATGGTTTTAGGGTATTTTCAATCTTATTTCGATAGGTAGCATTTTCCCAAAACTTTTTATTGATTGGGTCGTCCATATTAAATCCATCAACAGGTGCTTTCCCGCCTTTTGGACTTACAAAGTCAATTTCATAACCAGCGGAATGAAGTACTTCCCAAGGGTGTGATACTTCGCTTAAATAGTATCCTGTTTTTTCGCCGGTGTTGCCTTTTTGGTCGTGACTTGTAACCACGAATAGAATTTTCTTTTCCATTTTATTTTGATTATTTGTCTGGGCGGTTGTCTTGTTGAAAGCGGTAAAAATGGTGCATCCAACAATAACCATTA
>PCUL01000245.1:0-883 GCA_002771745.1 Bacteroidetes bacterium CG18_big_fil_WC_8_21_14_2_50_41_14 | reverse complement strand
GTGCATCCAACAATAACCATTAAACCTGCTGAAATTGTTTTGATTAACTTTCTCATCATTTTTATTTTTATTTATTGTCAAGTTTCACCCCAGTTGCCGCTTAGGCGATAAATTTCAACAGGCTTACCCTGTATGGTCACAATTTCCGCAACAATGTTATAAGCACCATAAGGTAAATTGAATTCAACGGTCATGTAGTCATGAGCCGGATTGGGATAAAGCGTTAAGTACTGTTCTTTTTCCAAATAATCTATGTCGAAACTGTCTACTTCCCGGGTAGATTTATTGGTGTTGGTATCTGGAAAAATATAAGGTTCATGGTATTCAACCCCATCAGTTAAAATAAGGACGTTTCGGGCATAGGCTTGTGCCAGATCATGTGAATTTTGCATGATGGAATAGCTCATAACCTACCTATTTTTATAAGATTCCAACAACGTGATTACCAGTTCCGCATTTTTTTTTACCAGGATGTCCTTTGACATGGCCAGTTTTTCCAACTCTGATGCGGCGTGAGCTTTCAGTTTGTTGTCCCAGATAATCAACAGCGCACAGAGTTTAATATAATCCATCTGCTCCAGGGTTGGTTTCATGCTGACCAATTCGGTATCAACAAAGTTTCGTATTGCCTTTTGACTTTCGGCCATGTATTGGCCATTTACCGGGACATTTGTGTTGTTAAAACGAATCTGAAGCAGCCTTTTGTCGTACATTCTGGGCAATAGCCGATACTCAAAGTTCAGTTTTGCGTTACCAACGGTGTATTTCACCTTCCAATTTTCAAAATCAATGTCCGCGTATGGGGTGAGTGGTTTTTTACTGTCACTCTGCTGAGAGAAAACCAACAAAGGAAATGTAAGGAAGAAAAGTAATAGGGTCTTCA
>PCUL01000369.1 GCA_002771745.1 Bacteroidetes bacterium CG18_big_fil_WC_8_21_14_2_50_41_14 | reverse complement strand
TATTTGCCCAGAAACCGCCCCATGGCATTCCACCGTTGTCAGTTCCACGGCGGATAAATTTCAGCACCTTTGTACTTGTGTTGAGCCCGGATGCATCCGGGTTGTCGATCACCATAAAGGTTTCGTCAACAGGATGAATGGCATCATTGTCATAATCACCACATCCCTGTACATGTAGAGTAAGCGGCCCGGTCGTGCCATCTTCAAAATCAGCAACTACTTGTGCTGATAGAAAATTAATGGACACAAAAGCCATTGCAATAAAGAATAAACATTTTTTCATAGAGTTAAGATTTAATTAGTTAATGTAATTAAGATTCATGATGTTAAGGAGTTAATAATTGACCCTTGCAATCATAGATTTAGATTGGGTACAACTGATTCTTTTGCAATTTTATTCTAAAAAAGCATCAAATACCCATTGCTTTTTTCTATAATTACCCTGTAAATGTACACTAAAAAAATTGAATAAGGAGATTTGAGTGCGAATAATTATTAAATATTAAGTTTTGACCTGGATATACCTGGCTTGAAAACCTGAATAAGTACAAAATAAAAAGAAGGTGTTTAGTAAAAATTTCAATTTCATAACCTGGAAATCGGTTATGGATGTGCCAGAAAATAATAATCAGTAGCGTTTTCATAACTGGCCTTAAACTCCATCAGGGTAAGAGGAGGTTTATTCTTCAACCAATCGCTAAGGTTGGAAATGTGCAGGCCGCATTCATCCACAAGCAGCTCAAACATCATTTCAGGGGTGGTAAAATAAAAATCACTGGCCCCCAGACCAAACTCAAAAACAACAAATGGTTTCTGTTTAGAGAGTAACTTTTTTGCCCCATTTAGCACACCAAATTCAGCACCTTCCACATCAATTTTGATAAATTGGATGGATTGCTCCACAGGAATTATGTGGTCCAACAGCTCAAGTTTTACATTAATCTCTTCAATATCGGGCGTTTTTACATCGTATTTACGCTTCATGATCCCGCTATAGGCTGGTGCGTTTTTAACATAGTTAAATGAGGTAGTCCCTTTTCTGTCGCTCAGGGCGGAGTTAAACAGATGAATATTTTTTTGGGGATATTTTGCCTGTAAGGCAGTAAACATAACAGGGATGGGTTCAAAAGCATAATGGGTTCCCAGGGGAGCATATTTTAGCATTAGGTCGAGCATTTCACCCTTATGACATCCAACATCAATACAATTTGATGATTTAGAAACCACTTTTTCCAGGATTTGGATAGTTAACCGGTCGTATTTCAGATTCTTTGTCAGGTCGATACCCAGGGTCGTCAGTAAGTTACGGATTATTCGCTTTACCATGCAATACAAATTGAAGGCAGCATTATTATGCTTACATTTGATTTTGGAAAAAATACAAAAGTAATATGTTTAATAGAATTTGGAGAGGCCTGATGAATTATTTTTTTAAAGGCTTGTTGTTGCTGGCTCCGCTCACGGTTACGGTGTGGGCCTTCATGGCTGTTTTTGACTTTGTTGATGGATTGCTCAGGGAACTCATTTTACAGGTAACAGGCAAGGAGCTGCCGGGGTTGGGCTTTGTCGCCGTGATCTTGTTTATCCTGTTGATGGGTCTGTTGGCTTCTACCATTATATTTAATCCTATTATTACCTATTTTGACAAAATCATGGCGAGGGCACCGCTGATAAAAATCATCTATACTTCTGTAAAGGACCTGGTTTCTGCCTTTGTCGGTCAGAAGAAACGCTTCACCGAACCAGTGCTGGTGCAGGTAAGTGCCTCCTCGCATTTGCAAAAAATAGGGTTCATCACCAACAAAGATTTAAAACTCCTGGGCTTGCCCAATGGAAAAGTAGCCGTATATTTGCCACATTCTTATGCCTGGTCAGGAAACTTGTTCATCGTTTCTGTCGATTACATACAGCCCATAAAAGCCAGTCCTACCGAAGTAATGAAGTTTATTATTTCTGCAGGAGTGAGCAATTTAGGTGGTGAAAATGATGAAATTGAAGAATAAATCCAATCTGCATAAGAGGTTCATAAATCCGAGATACTGAAAGGAAAGATTTGCTATGAATAGACCAACCATTTTGATTTCCAACGATGATGGCGCAGGTGCTGTTGGCCTGCGGAAATTGATTTTAATTATGCGAAAACTGGGAGATGTGGTAGCCATCGTGTCCGAAAACCCCATGTCAGGAATGGGACACGCGGTAACGATGCAGCAGCCTTTGAGGGCAAGGCTGGTTTCCGAGGAGAAAGGTTACAAGGAATATATTACCAATGGTACACCCGTCGACAATATCAAACTTGGCAAACACCTGTTGCTGAAAAAAGCGCCGGATTTGGTTGTAAGTGGCATCAACCATGGATCAAACGCAGCCATTAACGTGATTTATTCGGGCACGATGGGAGCCGTTCTTGAAGCCTCAATCGATGGCATCCCTGCCATTGGATTCTCATTAGATGATTATAGCTCAAACGCTTGTTTCGACCATACTGGAAAATATATTGAAGCCATTTCACGAAAAGTGCTGAAGGAGGGATTACCTAAAGGGATATGCCTCAATGTAAATTTTCCGGCTTATTCCGAAAAAGGACCGCAAGGAATTAAAGTTTGCAGGCAAGCTCAAGCCCGGTGGATTGAAGCGTTTGAAGAGCGTTTCGACCCCTATGGGCGCACTTATTATTGGATGGGTGGCCGTTTCGAAAACGGGGATGGTCGCCATGATACCGATCAAAAAGCCCTGGCTGACAACTTTGTAGCTGTGGTTCCGACTCAATTTGATTTTACTGCTCACCAATATGTTAATGAATTAAGTTTTAGCTTATGACACCAGGTGTATTTAAACGGGATTGTGTCATGATTGGAGTGTTGATGGGCATTTTATTCCCCTTCTTGCTTTTAGGGATTTTGTTGGGATTGAATTGGACACTGCAAAGTCTCTTTGGTCTTCACTTTACCCGACATATCCACTACCTCTATCTTCTTAGCATGACAGCTAATTTATTCCCCCTCAGGTACTACCTGGCAAAATTGAATTACGAAAAAACCGGCATGGGTCTTTTATTGATGACCATCGCGGGAGTTATCGGGTATTTTTATGCTTTTGGGGTTGGAGGATAACTATTAATTCAATGATATGCCATGAATTTTTTCACAAAAAAGCCGCTTCTCCAGCGGCTTTTTTGCGTGTACCTTAACCCTGACAGGTTTTTTTAACCTGTCAGGGTTAAGTTTTAAAACGGCGAACACTCAATCGGGCTA
>PCUL01000361.1:3561-15017 GCA_002771745.1 Bacteroidetes bacterium CG18_big_fil_WC_8_21_14_2_50_41_14 | reverse complement strand
TTCATTAATTTCGTCTCGCCATGAAATAAGGTGAGTGGAAGATTTGCTCCATACAATACTCTCGCTGTTAGGCTGGTAAATTTGTTTAAAGGTACCTGATGTCTTGGTAATAGTAAAGGTATGATCACCATCATCATACAATTGGTCTGTAAAATCGGTGCTCTTTACCCTGATAAAATAACCACCACTAGCAACTCTTGCATCCGTAATTGTCCATTCCCATGTGGTTCCTGTAACACCTCCATCGGGCGTAAGTTCTACCCATCCTGAACCATTCGGATCCCACAACCAAACTTCAACATTTTCATTGATTTCGTCCTTCCATGAAATAAGGTGGATAGTATTCCATGCCCATGAAATATTATTAACACTAGGTTGAAGCAAAGTAATGGAGTTTGGAAGGGCATATACTAAATCAAAAGCAATTCCTTCATCATAATAGGCAGAAGGGTTTACTGTGCTTTGCACTTTAATTTTATATCCCGCACCAGCTGGATAGGTATTATTAGGGATTTCCCAAACCCAAGTGGTACCTGTTACACCACCATCTGGAGTGAGTTCTACCCAACCAGATGCGTTGGGATTATACAGCCATACTTCAATAGGGCCGCTAAGATTATCCTCCCACGATACTGTATATGATTCTCCTACAACCCATTTTATATTGGTGTGATTAGGCTGTACAAGATCAACATAAAAGGGATTTTGCCCCATTACGTTTACATTCATGAACAAAATGATCGCCAGGAATGTTGTACTAAGTAAATAAATTGATTTTTTCATGACATTAAAAGTATTTAGTTGACATTGAGTGATTTTAATTTATAAATATATTATTTCGTGACAATGAGTTTTATTGATTTTGTTTTATGATCAGAGTCCATATTAATTATATAGATTCCGGCGGGCAATGAATTGGTGGTTAATTTGAAATAATGAATTCCACCACTTAAAATGCCTTGATAAACTGTTTGAATTTTATCACCGGTACTATTGTAAACATTCATATCGATATAGGATTCATGAGGCAAAATTATCTGAATGGTTGACAAATCCTTTGCGGGATTGGGGCTACAGCTAAAACTATTGACATCATCGGCAATTTTATTGTTTACATCAACTAACAACGCTATATAACTTACCTCTGTAAGATAACCTGTGAAATAAGCTGTTCTGATGCTGTAGTCGTAGTAGATTGTAATCAACCCATCTAATGTATGCTCCCAGTTACCATCTAGCCAATTAAAAAACTCGCCATTGGTTGTATTACCAAAGTCATCATAGGTATTTTGAAGAAGAGATGAGTTTACCCATGCGCCAGTATCCCAAATTTCGGTTAGCACTGTTTCAAGACCGCCGTACTGATGATAGAAGAACTGTTCTTTTGTTTCATTTAACCAATTGTTATTTGTCCAGCTTTGTTCAACAAGGATGGTCAGGAAATCCAAATTATCGTAAGTATAATCTATGTTACTGCTGTTTACCCATGCACTGTCAATCCAAATTTGTCCATTAAATGTGATTCTTTTATTTGCCAGGTTGTAGGTGTACATTTCCTGATAGTAATTTACCCAGGCTATACCATCCCAACTTTTGGTAAGTCCATTAATTAAATTATGATTGTCATCGTAGGTATAAGCCGTTTGCCGATCGTTTATCCACTCATTGTCAACCCATAGACTACCTGTAGCGGTAACCATGTTACCCGATGCATCGTAGCTATATAATTCATACGAATAATTTACCCATCCACTATCAACCCATACTTCACTAAGAAATGACAACACATTACCATCGGAGTTGTACACGTATGTACCCTGGTTCACATTTACCCATGCTCCGCTTCCCCATGATTGACTAAGGTAGGTAAGCATATTATTATTTTCGTCATAGGTAAAAGTGTTATAAGTGCTATTTTGCAGACTTCCATTTATCCAAACGCGCTCAAGAGAGGTTATCTGATTTCCTACCGCATCATAAGTACAGGTTTCATCACTAGAAACTTCCCAATTTCCATTTGCAAGTTTTTCAAATAAAGAAGTTAACCGATATCCCTGTGGAGAATAGGTATAGGACACTCTTTCCGGGTCGTCTGAAATTGGATAGTTAATTGCCACATCAATTAAGTATATCCAATCATTTTCCACATTTTTCTTTTCAGAAACAGCCATACAATTAATTGGATCGAACTTCTGCATGTATTCCTTTTGAATCTGCATATACCGCGATTCATATTGAAAAGGATTTTTTCCGCCGTTTCCTTTTTGACTCATTTCTTGTCCGCATAGTGGCGAACTTATATCAAAAGAGATCATAATGATGAAAAAAACAAAAAGAATTTTAGCGTAGATTGTATTCATAGATTTATGATAATTTTTATTTCAAATACATTTATTTAAACTCGCCAAATATAAAACATATTTTATTTAAAATCAAATTCATAACAACATTTTTTCAACACCTTTTTCAGGTTTACGGCACAAATATAATCATAGGTTGTAAAAAGTATTGGAAAAAATTAACCAAGCAAATGATTGATAGATATTTATCATCGTGCTTATGATGAAAGAAATTGGCATTTTTTATTTCAGATAAGACTGATTTATTAACCAAATACCACGCGTAATCCATTGGCATTTTCATTCTCATAATAATTTTTTGGCGATAAACCCGAAAAACCTTTGAAATCGTTGATCAAATGTGCCTGGTCGTAATAATGGCACTCGTAAGCAATTTCGGGCCAGACAATTGGTTTTTTTTCCTGTAGCAGGTCGATGACTTTTGTGAATTTATTGAGCCTGTGGATCAACTTCGGCGGCAAACCTACTTTTTGGTTAAACAGCCAAATGAGGTGCTTATTGGAGATGTTGACACTTTCGCACAGGTGTTTTATGGAGGTGGGCGATCCGTTTACTTTTACGCTTGCAATGGCGAAGTCAACAATCCGTGAAGATTTGCTTTTTATTTCTACCTTCTTAAAAAAATACTGGTTCAGTAAAATCCTGATCTCGTTTTCACTTTTTGATTGGATGAGCAATTCCCTCAATCGTTCCGATTCGCCATTCAACACATCGTGCAGGTTGATGATTTTATCGGTGAACTCCATCATGGGTGATTTGAAAAGATGATAAGCCCCGCCTTGTTTAAACTTGATGCCAATGATATGCGTTTCGGTGGTTTCTTTAAGACTGTAGTATTTTTTATGTGCACCAACAATAAGGTTGTCAGACAGTTCGGCGTATTCGCCCTGGTTGTCTGAAATGCTGATGGGGCTTCCGATATTAAAAAGGATGCTGGTGGTACCATCGGGTAAAATTTTAATACTGCTGACCCCGTTTTTCTCAATCCAGTAGTAATCGATGGTTTTGCTTAAACATGGGTGAGGGACTATCCTGGTAATCATGACTTATAAATTGGTTATCATTATGTAAGGTTAAATGGTGACATACCAAACCAAGGCCAAAAATTGTATAGGAAAGATAATCAATAGAATATGTTATATTTGATGGATTTTTACACGTCAGTTTTCCAAATTTGAAACAGATAAATCTGATTTTGGGAATTGGGATTTTGTTTGATGATGATAAGTAAGTGAAAACGGTCAACGCTATTTAGGCATCAACAGCAGGCGACTTCCTGCTCCCTGCTCCCAGACATGCTTTCACCTTCTAAGTCCCGGGAGGGCATGGGGCATGGGGCATGGAGCGGGGAGGTGGTTCCTAAAATTATTAAAGTATTTCCGCTCCCTGCTCCCGTGCTCCTTACCACTACGCTCAAAGGACAAGTACAACCTGAACCGAGCTGCTTAAGTAAGACTCAGGTGAAATCTTCCTGATTGCAAACAAGCCTGAATCGAACGATTAAAAACCCATATTAAATCAAATGACGTCGAATTTGCTTTATATTTGTAAATATTAAAATCTTAAAGGTCATGGATGTTATAGAATTAAGAACCGACTTACACAATATGATTGATAAAATATCTGACAGCAACATTTTACTAGCAGTTAAAACCTTATTGTCAAGCAATAATTTAAATCAGACTGACTGGTGGGAAACTATAAATGAAACTGAGCGGGCTGAAATAGAGCAAGGTATCAACGAAGCTGAAAGGGGAGAGGTTATCCCGCATGAAGAAGTAATGGAAAAATATAAAAAATGGCTTTAAAAATACGCTGGTCAAAAAGTGCTGAACAAGGTTATGCCAATATCGTTTCCTATCTTGAAGAAGAATGGACAGAAAAGGAAGTCAGTAAATTTCTTAGGGAAACCAGTCATTTTTTTGAATTGCTAAAGAAGAATCCTATATATGCTTCAAAAATCGATGAGTCATAGAAATTTGTATCGTGGACCAATTAATAGATTAACCATATTGACATATCAATATAAACCAATTAAGAATGAAATAATTCTGGTGAACATTAGAATTTCCAGAAAAAATCCTCTGAAATAAATCCGATTACCCTCAAGCACGGGGGGTGAATCAAAAGATTATTGGGTCTTATTCTTTTCATCGAAGAAAAACGACTTCCTGCTCCCCGCTCCCGACTCCCGCTCCCCGCTCCCCGCTACTTCTTCAAATGCCTGTCCATCTCTCGCTTATCGTCTTTTTCCTTCAGGTTTTCGCGTTTGTCGTAAAAGTGCTTTCCTTTGGCCAGGGCAATTTCCAGCTTGGCCAATCCCTTTTCGTTGATAAACAAGGTAACGGGAACGATGGTCATGCTTTTTTCTTTCACTTTGATGTTTAGTTTTTTCAACTCGCGCGCAGTAAGCAGGAGTTTTCTATCGCGTTTGGCCAGGTGGTTATTGTAGGTTCCATAGCTGTATTCGGAGATGTGCATTCCCCTGACGAACAATTCTCCACCTTCAAAAACACAAAATGAATCTGCCAGGTTAGCCTTCCCATTACGCAACGATTTAATCTCGGTACCAGTGAGCACGATACCAGCCACCAGTCGCTCGATGAGAAAATATTCCCAAGAAGCACGTTTATTCTTTATTTTAATCTTATTGTCCATACTAATTTCAGTGCGCCAAAATTAAGGAAATTGTTGGAGTGGATTCTCTGTGATTGAAATTAAAGAGAATGATCTTGTTTTTAGATTCTTGTGAATCCCGGGAGGGCATGGCCCTGAAAGCTTTCGGGGTGGAGCATGGAGCGTGGGGCGTGGGGCGGGGAGGTGGTTCCTAAAATTATTAAGGTATCTTCTGCTCCTTGCTCCCGGACACGCTTTCGCCTTCTAAATCCCATAAGGGCGTGGTGCTTGGCGCGTGGGGCATGGGAGATTTCTAAAATTATTAAAATATCTTCTGCTCCTTTTTCCCTGATCCTTGCTCCCTGCTCCTTGCTTCTTTCCTCAAGCTACTTTTGTCTCCAACTCCAGTTCCATGTCGTTTTCAATCCTCAGGTTGTCGATGATGAAATTCTGGCGTTCGGGCGTGTTTTTCCCCATGTAAAACGAGAGTGTGCCATCTATGGACGATTCACGGCGCAGGATCACCGGCTCGAGCCGGATGGACTGACCAATAAAATGTTTGAACTCACTGGGGGAAATTTCTCCCAGTCCTTTAAACCGGGTTATTTCAGGATTTGGTTTTAACTCGTTGATGGCTGAAAAACGTTCTTCATCGGTATAACAGTAGTGTGTTTTTTGCTTGTTGCGAACCCTGAATAAAGGTGTCTGCAGGATGTAGACATGCCCTGTTTTTACCAGGTCGGGATAAAACTGAAGAAAGAAGGTAAGCAACAACAAACGGATGTGCATTCCGTCCACATCGGCATCGGTGGCTATTACAATGTTGTTATAGCGCAGGTTTTCAAGGTCTTCGTCGATATTTAGCGCTGACTGCAAGAGGTTAAACTCTTCGTTTTGGTACACAATTTTTTTGCTTAATCCAAAACAGTTCAGTGGTTTTCCTTTTAGGCTAAAAACCGCCTGAGTTTGTACATCACGCGATTTGGTAATCGATCCGCTGGCCGAATCTCCTTCGGTAATAAAAAGGGTAGAGTCGAGGCGGTTTTCGTGGTTGGTGTTATAGTGAATCCTACAGTCGCGGAGTTTTTTGTTGTGCAGACTGGCTTTCTTCACACTTTCCTTGGCCAGTTTTTTTATGCCGGCCATGTCTTTTCTTTCCTTTTCCGATTGCAGCAGTTTTCGGTAAAGCGCATCGGCTGTTTCGGTGTGGATGTGCAGGTAGTCGTCCAGGTTGCGGGTGATGATGTCGTGGATGTAGTTGCGAACAGTCTGGCCGCCTTCTTCGATGTGCTGAGAGCCCAGTTTAGTTTTGGTTTGAGATTCAAAAACAGGCTCTTGTATTTTAATGCTGATGGCAGCCATGATAGAGGTACGGATGTCGCTGGTGTCGAAATCTTTTTTGTAAAAATCGCGGATAGTCTTTACGATGGCTTCTCTAAAAGCATTTTGGTGCGTACCTCCCTGGGTCGTATGTTGTCCATTGACAAATGAAAAATATTCCTCGCTATACGATTTTGAACTATGTGAGAAGGCACATTCAAAATCCCCTTCTTTAATTTGGATAATGGGATAAAGTACCGGACCATTTCCATTGATGTTGTGCTCCAGCAGATCGACTAGGCCATTTTTAGCAAACATCTTATGCCCGTTAAAATTAATGGTCAACCCATTGTTAAGGAACACGTAATTCCACAACATTTCCTCGATGTAATCGAACAGATAATGAAAGTTGCCAAACAGGTCCTGGTCGGGCGTGAAAGTGATGATGGTTCCCTGCTTTAACGGAGTATCCTGCAAAGGCTCATCGTTTACTATTTCTCCTCGTTTAAAAGTGACTTTTTTTGTTTTTCCATCACGTACCGACTGAGCAAGAAATTGATAGGAGAGGGCATTGACGGCTTTCGACCCAACCCCGTTTAAACCAACTGCTTTTTTAAAAACCTTTGAATCGTATTTGGCACCCGTGTTTATTTTGCTCACACATTCTATCACCTTGCCCAGTGGCATTCCACGGCCATAATCCCTGATGGTTACTTCCTTATCGGTGACGGTAACTTCAATTAAATTGCCATGTCCCATGACAAATTCATCGATCGAATTGTCGATAATTTCTTTTAAAAGGACATAAATCCCGTCGTCATGTGAGCTTCCATCTCCCAATTTCCCAATGTACATTCCCGGTCGCAGCCGGATATGTTCTTTCCAATCTAATGACCGTATGCTATCGTCTGTATATTCCGCGGACATATTTCTCCAGTTTGCCGGCAAAAGTAGAAACTTAATCAAACGCTTTGTGGGCTTTGGGTGGGAAGTTACCAAACATTGGTTGTTGAAAAACGCACAGGCTTAACATTCAGCCAACTAAAAAAGCAGCCTTTCGACTGCTCTTTCTTTGTTTCAAAGTAAAACTAGCTTTTCTTTTTGGCCGTATTGATTTTAAATGGGAAGTAGGCAGGACAGAACCCAACAAAGGCGGTTACAAGCGGCAAAAGAGCCACCAGACCCCACCATGTTTGATAATACCATCCAAGTGCTGCAATTACCAATGCCAGCAGAATGCGAATTACTTTGTCAACTGTTCCAACATTATTTATCATAGCAGTAACTTATTAGAGATGCACAAACATAATAATTATCAAACAATTCTGGAATAAAAATTTGAAATTTATACGGGGTTTAACAAAAGTTAACCTAACTGATCTCTTTTGGATTTACCTTTTGGCGTTTCTGAGGCTTTCGGGCTGAAGCATAATTTATTAGCTTGCTTGTGGGCAGTAGTCCAACGTCTTGTGTCAGGCACTCCCTTTGCAGTGGGACCTCTAATCAAGCGGGGATAAGTATCTTTCATTAGTGTTTACCGGCAAATCACTACCAATCTACACACATTCAATTTCCTGTGATTTAGCGATCTACTTGATTATGGGCAGTTTTACTGTTTGCTTAAGTTTGATCGTGTCTGAGATAATAGCAGGTGGAAAGTTTAGGGATTTTACCAATTCAAGGACATTCGTTTTACTCTGAATTCCATGTTTAATTTTGTAATCAAAGTATAATATATTGTCAAACAATGAATTATCAAAAAAATACGTAGCATATTTTTCATACACAAGATCAATAATGTCCAGGTCATGTGTAGTAACAATAACGATACAGTTCATTTTACTTAAATATAAGAGGAGGGCCGAAGCCAACGCAATCCTGTCTTTCGAGTTCGTTCCTTTAAAAATTTCATCAAATAATATGATTTGAGGCAAACTTGTTGAATCAAGAACCTTAAATATTTGGTTTGCCCTAAGTAGCTCATCCATAAAATAACTATTTCCTTGCTCAATATTGTCTTCTTTGACGATCGAGGTGAATACATTTGAATAAGGGTTTTCGATATAGTCACAAAATGAATAGTTAATTGTTTGAGACAAAATAACATTTATACCTATGGTCTTTAAAAATGTTGTCTTGCCTGACATATTGCTTCCTGTAATAACAATACTGGAATCTTTTATAGTAATGCTGTTTTTTATACAATTATTGACCAATGGATGGTAGGCGTTTTTCAGCACCAGTTCCTTTTTTAGGCTAATCACAGGCTCGCAGCCCTGGGTTCCTTTTTTTAGTGATGCAATAGAAATTGATGCGTCAACAATTCCAATGTATTGATATGCTTTTTGTAGTAACGGCAAATTGGATTCTATCAAGCTTATGGTATGATTATAAAGCATTGAATCAAAAAGAAAAAACCCTTTTATCATTTCAATTACATAATACATTAATGCTGACAATTCATCTGCATATTCAATATTATGGGATAAATAAAAGCTATTATTTGAAATCGTTTTTAGCTTCTTAATTTCAATTTTTGAAAAGAAATCTGGTACATTATCAAATTTTAATAACAACGAACATGTCCTGTAAAATGTTTTAATATTCATGAAGTCATAATGAAACACATTAATTCTGCGCTTCATGTAATAATGCAAGAGCGTGTTGATAAAAATGCTAATTATAAAAATGTGTATGAATGCGGTCACGAATAAACTTGTAATACCAAGGAATAGGGCAAGAAGGCCAAGTAATTTAGTCCAGAAAGGTATTCGCATGAATTGATTACCAAATATAAAAGAGGGCAAATTATACGTTGAGAATGAATCATATGCTTTCAGGGTAACACAGTTACTAATTAAATGATTAAAATTCTGCTGATAGAAATTAACCTTTGAATTTAAATTTGATGCGGCTATGGGTGATTGTCTCTTGTTGAGTAAACTGTATAAATACTGCTCTCCGGTTTTAGATATTGTTCTGTCAATAAAGCAAAATAGATCATCCATATTTAAGTCGTTCCATGTCCTTTCATCCACAATATCAGGCCCATCTATATATAATTTTCTAGACTCTCTAATTAATGAGATGTCTCTGTTTTTTGTTGAGACCTGACCGAATCCTTCGGTAAGTTCTTTCCTGATTCTTTGTCGATTTTTCTTTTTGAAGTAGTTTAATTTCATTCCAATGTGGATTTATTTTAGTAATAAGCTACTACAGATTTCTCTGAAGTAGCTTATTAGATTAACCTAATATGGTAAATAATAGCATAGTGCAGTGAATGCAGCATAACAAGCCGCCCAGGCAGGAGGATTCCAGCCCAATGGTAAACAAGTTAAAGAACATGCTGCTAAACATTGAGCAACTTTATTCCAATCAATACCCGGAGCTCTTAACTCCAGATCATTAAAGAATACGTCCGCTCCACCATTTTTCTGAATCTCATCTATAAAATTCACAATGTTTTGAAAATTAATCTCTTTTTCGCAATTGCAAGTTAAACATTCAGGCTATCTTTAATTATTTGCGGTGAATACAGATATACTTTGTCATAGAATTCTAAAATTTGCTCGTCATTGTAATTTGCTAATTCTAATAATTTCACAAAATCTCTTTCATCGCAAGCTATTTGGATCTCTGATAATGGCCTTGATGAAAGATTGGACCAAAACTCAATATATAAATCAATAAGTCCACTTTTATACACCTCTTGTTTAAGAGTGACCTCTGGATTCATAGAATTTGAATTAGCATTCTCAGGACTTTTAGAGCATCTATTGAAGCTATAAATGCTTAGAATCAATACTAGTGCAATAATACCAAGCTTAATTATTGTTTTCATTTTATATTCGTTCTAGTTATGCTTACTCTTAACGATTTTCGGCAAGTTCGTCAATTATTCAGAAATTGAAACTGGTTACTCTATTCTTTAATGTCGATTTTCACTTTCACATTATCGACGTTTGATGGTTAGCCATTATAGAACCGCAATGCTTATTAAATTGCTATTAACATATAGCGTTTTATTCAACCCGCTCCTGCAAATATAGTAACAAAGCACTGAATATCAGCATTCGTTTTAAATTAAGTTTCTATTTTGTTAGCTATAGCCTCTGTGAGAAACGCCATCGACAAATCAAACCATGATTTCACAGGTCGCTAAAATTCCGGAAATATATTCATTTTAGTGACTGGAACCAGGAAGGGTGACTTTAAATCGTAGCCTGTTTTGGAATATAGCAGGCTAAAACCTGGATTATTGTCACCTTAGACGCTCGATCGCGAGGGTCTAATACTATATTGCCAGGTTATTTTTGGCCATCAATTTTTGTGGTTGTTTCTTTAATGAATTTACGGACCATTGAAACAAGGAATAAATAATCAGATTTGTCAGGCATCCATTCCCTAAAAAGGGTGCCTGTTTGGCGTTTAAAGATAAAATATTGAGCAATGACGGAACTGCTGTAGCTGAATGAGGCGGTAAGTGCCGCACCGATGTAACCTAGTAAAGGAATCAGGAACCAGGCAGCCAGCAAGGTGACCACGAAACCGATGGCATTGACCTGCAAACTTATTTTGGGTTGACCAATCCCTGAAAAATAACCGCTAAAAATGGTGTTGGCGGCTAAAGCCAGAACGCCGGGACTTAAAGCAGCTATGATCAGCTTAAGATCTGAGAAATCCTTTTTGAATATATGCACATAAACGGATGAAGGAATCAATAAAAGCAACAAAAGAGCCACCAGGGTTACCGCCAGCGAAAGTTTCATTAACCGGATGGTAAGCTGCCGCGAATATTCTTCACTGTCCTGACTGGCGATAGAGGAAAACTGCACCAGAGAGATGCTCTGACCAATTAACCTTAATCCTTCGGTAAGCTGCACGCCGGCGCCATACAACCCAACGGACGAAAGTCCTGAAAAATACTTGAGTATCCAAATAGAAATTCGTTTGTTTCCAATGTGCAGGATATTGGCTGCCTGACTGGTAAATCCATAGTTCACAACCGACCGTGTTGTTGCAATCCAGCCATCAATGGATGATCCTTTCATACTTTTGAAAATCGCGATAAAGCCAAGCAGTCCACCTATCCCATAAGCCATGTATAAACTATAAATGAACGAAAATACCGACTTGTCACCAAGCAGATAATAGCTAACC
>PCUL01000361.1:0-3524 GCA_002771745.1 Bacteroidetes bacterium CG18_big_fil_WC_8_21_14_2_50_41_14 | reverse complement strand
AGATCTGATTGTAGGTTCTGATGCGGGTTTGTCCGATGAGCACATTGTAATGTGTCAGCATGAAAGCGTTAAGAAAGGTAAGAAACAATACATGATATTCAAATCCTTGTGGTACAATCAGATAAAAAGCTTCAGGAAAGTATATCGGAGCAAAATAAGTTACTCCGGCGTAAATGGCCAGGATAAAGATGATCCAACCATAAGCCGGTATGACCAGTTGACTTATTGGCTTTCTGGTTGTGAAATAGATGACCGCACTTCCTGCCACCAGATCGATAACCAGTTGCAAGATGGTGATGGCCAGAATAACGAGTGTGATAATGCCAAACCCTGCACTGCCCAGCTCACGCGTTAGCACAATGAGTATTACCAGATTGAATATTGCATTCAAGACTCTGGTTCCTGCAGTTCCAAGTATCTTATTTATCATAAACCAATAAAAGCAAAAATAAACATTATCACAATCCGTTACTTTGTTAATTTTGCTCTTTACATCGCCCGTGGCACTATTTATGGGTTTTAAATCCGATACTGTTGATGAAACTTTCTGTTGTCGTAGTTAATTATAATGTTGAGTATTTTTTGGAACAATGCCTTTATTCTGTGCGCAAGGCCATGAAAGGAATTGAGGGTGAGGTTATTGTTGTAGACAATAACAGCATTGACGGATCAAACAGGATGGTTGCGAAAAAATTTCCTGAAGTCAGGCTCATCGCCAACAAAGACAACCGGGGTTTCTCAAGAGCAAACAACCAGGGCATTGATATTTCTCACGGTGAGTACATTTTGTTGTTGAATCCCGACACTGTTGTAGAGGATGATACCTTTAGCAAGGTAATTCAATTCATGGACACTCATCCGCAAGCCGGAGCATTGGGTGTGAAAATGGTAGATGGCGCCGGTAATTTTTTACCTGAATCAAAGCGTGGACTTCCTACACCCATTACCTCTTTTTATAAAATGTTTGGGCTGAGTTCGCTTTTTCCGCACAGCAGGCGTTTCGCACATTATCACCTTGGACACCTGGATAAGGATAAAATACATGAGGTGGAAATCCTTGCAGGGGCTTTTATGTTACTCAGGCGAACTGTACTGGATGAAATTGGATTGCTGGATGAAGCTTTTTTTATGTATGGTGAAGATATCGACCTGAGCTATCGGGTGATCAAAGCCGGATATAAAAACTATTATTTTCCCGAAACCCGCATCATACATTATAAAGGTGAAAGCACAAAAAAAGGCAGCGTAAATTATGTGTTGGTATTTTATCATGCCATGGTCATTTTTGCCAACAAGCATTTTTCTCAAAAAAACGCACGCTTATATACTGCATTAATAAACATGGCTATTTATTTCAGGGCTTTTCTTTCATTGATATCACGCTTATGGAACATACTTTTGTTGCCGGTACTTGATGCATTGGTGTTATTCGGGGGCACACTGTTAATAAAAGAAATATGGGGGAGGGGAATGATTTATGCCGATGGTGGCGATTATCCTGTCACTTTTTTGTATTTCGTTATACCCTCTTATGTATTGATGTGGTTGCTTTCCGTATTTTTTATGGGTGGCTACGATCGGCCCGTTCGCATGAGCAATTCTGTCAAGGGCATGTTGGCTGGGACCATCATTATTTTGGTTCTGTATGCTTTATTACCTGAACGGCTGCGGTTTTCAAGGGCGCTCATTCTGTTAAGTACATTATGGGGAATACTGGCTTTACCTTTGATTAGATTGGCACTGGCCGCTTTTCATGTTTCCTGGGTTCAAATTGGTGAAAACCTGACCAAGCGTTTTTTGGTGATTGGTGACAAAGCAGAGGCAAAACGGGTATCCGAACTGCTTTATGCATCTTATATCAGGCCAACCTTCGTGGGATGGGTTTCCCCTGACGAAAAACCAGGCAACGACAAGTCTTTTGTGGGAAACATCTCACAAGTAGTCGACATCATTCGCATCTATCGCATTAATGAAGTAGTGTTTTGTTCAAAGAGCATCACCCACCAGGTTATTATCAATAAAATGACTGAATGGAAAAGTGCCCAAGTCGCCTACAAAATTGCTCCGGAAGACAGTCTGTCGATTATTGGAAGTAATAGTATCCATACGCAAGGAGATTTATATACCATTGACATACATGCTGTTGATAGTGCCGCCAACCGCCGAAACAAACGCCTGGTCGATATCATTTTGAGCCTGGCATTTATGGTGGGCAGCCCGGTAATCTTGTGGGTGATGAGATCCCCAACTGGGTTTTTATCCAATTGTATTAAAGTGTTTTTTGGTAAAAAAAGCTGGGTTGGTTTTTGTCCTATTGAACCACCTTCGGTTCACCTTCCACAGATCAGAACCGGGGTGCTTAACCCGATTGATGCCATGCAACACAAACTGCATTCACCTCAAATCAGAACCAATCTGAACCTGCTTTATGCTCGCGATTACAAGATATGGAAAGACCTGAACATCATTGTTTACGCTTTTCGCGATTTGGGAAAATAGATTACAAACGATTGCTTTAAATGGCCAGGACAGTCGGCCAGATAAAGTTGCCGCAGTCAGGATAGAATTGTGGCAAAAAGACAAAACCAGCCAAAATTAGCGTATTTTTGCGGCTTCAATTTAAGTTCATTTATCGATTATTAGTTTATGTTATATCGCAGACATCTGAGAATCAAAGTGCTTCAGGCACTTTATTCATGGTATACAGGAAGCACCGATGACCTGGGGTCAGGAGAAAAACAATTGCTTCAAAGTGTGAACAAGATATATGAACTGTTTATCTGGCAATTGTCGTTTATTTTGGAACTGCGACGTTTTGCCGATGTTCGGATGGAGGAAAACAAGCAAAAATTCTATCCCACGGACGATGACCTGAAACCGAGATTGAACTTTATCCAAAACCAAGTATTGTTAGAGCTTGAGCAAAACCTCGATTTTAAGCGAAAAGATGCCGCTTTTAAAACCAATTGGGGAAGCGAGGAAGGAATTGTGAGGAAGTTTTTTAACGAACTCAAAGAAAAGGATTTTTATAATGCCTACCTGCTTAACGAAAAGCTGAGCCTGGAAGACGACAAACATTTCTTAATAAAACTCGTTGATTTGCTCCTGGCCGATTTTGACTTATTGAAGTCGTTTTACGAAGAAAAAAATGTTCATTACACGGATGGTTACGATTTGGTTAACATTCTATTAATCAAATTTATAGATACATTCTCCACGGGTTTTATCAGTGGTTCGTTGCTTCCCGATATTTACAAATCGGAAAATGGTTCCGGTGAAGAGGACATGCAGTTCCTTAAAAGGCTTTACCGGCATGTGATTACTCGTGATGAAGAACTCACGGAGATTCTAAAGCTTAAAACCAACAATTGGGATTATGATCGTGTCCCGATGATGGATATCATCCTGCTTAAAATGGCCATCATTGAGTTCCAGGAAATGGAAACCGTTCCAGTAAAGGTTACCTTGAATGAATACATCGAACTGGCAAAATATTTCAGCACTCCCAACAGCAAGACTTTTGT
>PCUL01000154.1:178-3359 GCA_002771745.1 Bacteroidetes bacterium CG18_big_fil_WC_8_21_14_2_50_41_14 | reverse complement strand
TAAAATTATCACCCAAGATGCCGAACGCAAACTCAATGAATATGCTAAAACAATATTGTTTAATGTAGGAAAATATACTTTTTTAGAAGGCGTAACCGAACAACTTGATGAAGTTGTGTTTATTATGAAACAGTATAATGCCGCTAATATTTTAATTGAGGGTCATACCGATAGTGCAGGCAATGATACTAAAAATTTGATTTTATCAGATAACCGCGCCAATGCGGTTAGAAAATATTTGATTTCAAAAGGTATTAATGCCAAACGTTTAATCGCTAAAGGTTATGGTGAAACCAAACCTATCGCCTCTAACAGAACAATGGAGGGTATGGAAAAAAACAGACGTGTTGAGTTAAAAGTAATCAATAATAATAACTAAGCATCGTATCTGTTCTTATTTTATGTTTTTAAGATTTGACAACTTTTAAAAAAATATCGTAACTAATCAGTCGATGAATTAATTCTTAATAGTTTGGTTAAAAGAGTTTTACCACAAAGATCACAAAGTTTTGCACTAAGGCCACAAAGACCCAGGATGCTAATTTTCAATGCTTTGTGCACTTTGTGCGTTTTTCTTTGTGTACTTAGTGGTTAATTAATACATTGCAAATCAATTATTTACACACACTGATTAGTTACTTATTTTTTTATATGTTTATTTCAAAACGGTCTGCATTCATTACTTTTATCCAAGCTTTAACAAAGTCATTTACAAATTTTTCTTTGTTATCGTCTTGTGCGTAAACTTCAGCATAAGCACGCAATATTGAATTAGAACCAAAAACCAAATCAACTCTTGTTGCTGTCCATTTAATTTTTCCGGTTTTTCTTTCTCTAATATTGTATAGGTTTTCAGAAACAGGTTCCCAGATGTAACCCATGTCTGTAAGATTTACAAAAAAGTCGTTGCTTAAAACACCTTCTCTGTCGGTAAAAACGCCATGTTTAGTACCTGCATAATTTGTTCCTAAAACCCGCATACCACCAATTAAAACAGTCATTTCAGGAGCAGTAAGCCCCATCAGCTGAGTTCTGTCCAGAAGCATTTCTTCAGGTTTTACGGCATATTCTTTTTTTTGCCAATTTCTGTAACCATCATGAATTGGTTCAAGCACTTCGAAAGATTCAACGTCTGTCATATCGGCTGTTGCATCGCCTCTTCCGGATACAAAAGGAACTTTGATTTTGAAACCAGCTTTTTCAGCGGCTTTTTCAATTGCGGCACTACCACCTAAAATAATCAAATCGGCAATGCTTATTTTTTTGCTCAATCCTGCCTGAATTTCGGTAAGTTTATTCAAAACTTTTTCAAGTCGTTGGGGTTCGTTTCCTTCCCAGTCTTTTTGTGGTGCTAGGCGAATTCTTGCTCCATTTGCTCCACCTCTGAAATCTGAACATCTAAAAGTTCTTGCGCTATCCCAAGCGGTATTTATAAGTTCAGTTTCGGTTAAACCGCAATTAAGTAATTTTACTTTTAATTCATAAATTTCCGATTCCGTAAGTGTGTAATTTACATTTGGGATTGGGTCTTGCCAAATTAAATCTTTATCTGGAACATCAGTGCCAAGGTAACGGCTTTTAGGGCCTAAATCACGATGCGTGAGCTTAAACCATGCTCTTGCAAAAACATCAGCGAGATATTTTGGGTCATTATAAAAACGCTCTGATATTTTTCTGTATTCAAGGTCAAATTTCAACGCCATATCGGCATCGGTCATAATCGGGTTTCTACGAACTCCGGGAATATGAGCGTCAAAAGGTTTATCTTCTTCTTTGATGTTGATTGGTTCCCATTGTTGTGCTCCGGCAGGACTTTTTCTGATTTCCCAGTCGTAGGTAAACAGTAAATGAAAATACGAATTATTCCATTTATTAGGGGTAGTTGTCCATGCACCTTCAATACCACTACCTACTGTATGTTCGGCATTACCTTTCCCCTGTGAATTTTTCCAACCAAAACCTTGTTCTTCTAGGTCAGCAGCTTCGGGTTTTGGGCCTAAAACAGAAGCATCGCCGTTTCCATGTGATTTTCCTACAGTATGTCCTCCGGCTGTTAGTGCAACCGTTTCTTCATCATTCATAGCCATTCGCTTGAATGTTACCCGCATAGCCTGAGCAGTTTTTAATGGGTCTGGTTTACCGTCAACGCCTTCGGGATTAACGTATATTAATCCCATTTGAACCGCAGCCAATGGATTTTCAAGAGTTGCCTCATCAGATTTGTTGGAATATCTATCTTTTCCTAACCATTCTTTTTCAGCTCCCCAATAAATATCTTTTTCAGGATGCCAAATATCCTCACGACCACCACCAAATCCAAATGTTTTAAATCCCATTGATTCATAAGCCATATTTCCAGCAAGAATCATCAAATCTGCCCACGAAATTTTGTTGCCGTATTTTTGTTTTAAAGGCCACAATAGACGACGAGCCTTATCAAGATTAACATTGTCAGGCCAACTGTTCAACGGAGCAAAACGTTGGTTTCCGGTATTACTTCCTCCACGACCGTCGGCTGTACGGTAAGTTCCGGCACTATGCCAAGCCATACGAATCATCAAACCACCATAATGTCCCCAATCGGCAGGCCACCAATCTTGGCTATCTGTCATGAGTTTTTTAAGGTCGTTTTTCAAAGCTTCTAAGTCGAGTTTTTTAAACGCTTCACGATAATTAAAATCCTTACCTAAAGGATTTGTTTTCGTGTCGTGCTGATGCAAAATGTCTAAATTTAGCGCATTCGGCCACCAACTCATAACAGAGTTTTCGGATTCTGTATTTGCCCCATGCATTACAGGGCATTTACCTTGTTTTAAATTATTGTCCATATTTGTTTTTTTTTAATTGGTTTATTTTACTTTTTATGTTTTCCGATTATTTGTAATCTGATATCTTCAATTTTAAAATTCGGTATATTCTTTTCATTAAAATAGGTGGCAAGTAGTTCGTTTAGTTCATCATCAAAATAATCTTCAATCTTTTCCGAATCCAAATAATAAATATGATGATGTTTTTCAACTATTCCATCGTATCTCATTATATCTTTATCAGTTGTAACTTTTTTAATTAGCCCATTCTCAACCAGTGTTTCCAATACTTTATAAACTGTCCCAGTTGCAATATTTGGATGTGATTCTCGAATATATTCAATAATATTATCAGCAGTAGGATGGTTATTTAA
>PCUL01000154.1:0-147 GCA_002771745.1 Bacteroidetes bacterium CG18_big_fil_WC_8_21_14_2_50_41_14 | reverse complement strand
TGAGGAGTTATCTTTAATCCTTTTTCTAAAAATTTATTCCGTATGTTTTCTATCAAAACTTTCATTGAATGTTTCCTTAATGAGAATTATTCTTACTAAAGAACAAAAGTAATCAACTTTTATTATAATCAAACAATTTTTTATTAA
>PCUL01000406.1 GCA_002771745.1 Bacteroidetes bacterium CG18_big_fil_WC_8_21_14_2_50_41_14 | reverse complement strand
GTAAACTCAACATTTCAACTATTGGGGATAAGCTTAAAGAATTTTAGAACAGGCCTGATTCCTTCGGGAATTCTCTTCATGAGAACACTGGACGTTCGAGATTTCTGGCAGCCCCACACGTGTCTTCAGGGGTTTCATAACCCGAATTACGCTGGGCCTTTTTTTCTCGGCAAATTGCAGGCAATAACAAAAATGTGACATGGAAATAATCGTTTATGCTGCTATTGCTGCAGTAGCCTTGGTAACTGGAGTGTTGATCACCAGTACCATTTTAAAAAAATCAGTATTAAAAAAATCGAATGTCCTGCTTGAGGAAGCCAAAGAAAAAGCAGAGGTAATCAAGAAAGAGAAAATCCTTCAGGCCAAAGAAAAATTTCTTCAGTTAAAGACTGAGCACGAGAAAATCATCAACGAGAAAAACAACCAGATCCAGAAAACTGAAAACCGCATTCATCAACGCGAAGTTACCTTATCGCAGAAAATTGAAGAAGTTCAGCGTAAGCAAAGAAACATCGATTCGCTCACAGCCAATGTGGAAGCACAAAAAGATATGCTCGACAAACGACAACAGGAGGTTGATCGTCTGCACAATGATCAGGTTAAACAATTAGAGTCGATTAGTCAGCTTTCGGCCAAAGAGGCTAAAGAACAATTAATTGAATCGTTGAAAAACGTGGCACAAGCCGAAGCCATGGTTCATATTCGTGAAATCACCGAAGAAGCCAGACTAACGGCTAACCGCACAGCCAAGAAAATTGTAATTGAAACTATCCAGCGCACCGCCGCCGAACATGCCATCGAAAATACGGTCACCGTTTTTAATATCGACAGCGACGAAATCAAAGGACGCATTATTGGAAGAGAAGGACGCAATATCAGGGCACTCGAAGCCCAGACCGGTATTGAAATAATCATCGACGACAGCCCGGATGCAATTTTATTATCTGGTTTTGATCCTATCCGTAGGGAGGTTGCGCGGTTATCGTTGCAAAAATTAGTGGCAGATGGTCGTATCCACCCGGCCCGTATTGAAGAGGTTGTTACCAAAACCCGCAAAGAGGTAGATCAGGAGATCATGGAAGTGGGTAAGCGCACCGTAATCGACCTGGGAATACACAACCTGCACAACGAACTGATTAAATTAATTGGCCGGATGAAGTACCGTTCATCTTATGGGCAGAATCTGTTGGCTCACTCCATCGAAGTGGCAAACCTGAGCGCCACGATGGCTTCGGAACTTGGCCTTAATCCAAAAACCGCTAAACGCGCCGGATTGCTTCATGATGTTGGCAAAATTGCGGAAAATGAAGCCGAACTACCACATGCCATTTTGGGGATGAAACTCGCGGAAAAATACAAAGAAAAACCGGATGTGTGTAACGCCATTGGTGCTCACCATGATGAGGTGGAAATGGAAACACTCATCGCTCCCATCGTTCAGGTTTGCGATGCCATTTCAGGTGCGCGTCCGGGAGCACGTCGTGAAGTAGTTGAGGCCTACATCCAGCGCCTGAAAAAACTTGAAGACCTGGCATTGACTTATCCCGGTGTAGTTAAAACATATGCCATACAGGCAGGCAGGGAGCTGAGGGTAATTGTTGGAGCCGATATGGTAACTGATCAGGATGCTGATAAAATTTCGTACGAGCTTTCACGTAAAATCCAGGAAGAAATGACTTATCCGGGACAAATAAAAATTACCGTGATTCGTGAGACAAGAGCAATCAATTACGCTAAATAATGGTTTGAAATTACTATCCATCTTAAAATAATAAGTATCATTAACTAACCTTATTTTTGAATTATGAAAAAATTTTTTGTATTTGTCCTTGTGGCTTCGTTTGCAATCACTATGCAGGCCCAACATGTTTTTAACAAGGGAAGCATCATGTTTAATGCCGGGGTAGGTGGCCCAAACAATTTTGGTTATATCCCGACTTTAAATTTTAGCGGCGAGGTTGGAGTGATTCCAACCGGAGATATCGGACTCGTGTCGTTCGGAGGTATGGTGGAGTTCCAATTTGCTCAATATTCTTATGGATATTTGAGTAATAATGAAAATTTTGCCCGGTTCTATTTCGGACCAAGAGCTGCATGGCATGTACACGCATTCGATAGTGATTTATTTGATGCTTATGCAGGTGTTGGAGCTGGTATTATTATTAATGGAGAAAGTGAAAATATTAGAAGCAGTACAGAAGTGCATCCTGACATTTTTGCCGGTGGAAGGTGGATGTTTGCTCAAAAAATGGGTCTTTTTGCCGAAGTCGGGTATACAGGTTTGAGTTTCCTAAAGTTTGGAGTTACATTTGGATTGTAAGAACCAAATTAAGATTTATGAAATATATTGCCATATTATTCCTGGTGTTGGTTGTCATTGGTTGTGAAAATGACAAAAAAAGCAATCAAAAAGTGATTGGTCAACAGGCAGAAAGTCAAACTGATATCCTGAAACAATTGGAAGAAGAGTTTGGTGAATATAATGAAGAGGTAACATCTGAGGACCTTGAATATTATAAGGCGTATAACACAGCTTTAAAGCTATGGAAAACACCTTTTCATGAACTGAATGTTAAAACGAGTTTTGGTAAGGCCCATATAATTGTTAGTGGTCCCAAAAATGGAGAACCTCTGGTTTTATTGCATGGAATGAATGCAAGTTCTACCATGTGGTATCCAAATATAAAAGCACTTTCTCAAAATCATAGAGTATATGCTATAGATAACTTACTCGAACCTGGAAAATCGCAGATCGAAGGCGAAGTTAAGGATATGATGGAAATGATGAGTTGGTATAATGAAATATTTGATCAACTTAAACTTGAAAAATTTACATTAATTGGTGCTTCAAAAGGAGGGTGGCTGGCCATATATATTGCACTTCAGCAAAAAGCCAGAATCAAGAATATCGTGCTTTTAAGTCCGGCACAAACATTTATGTGGATAAATCCGGGGTCAGAAATGTTAGCCAATTTAACCTATACACTTGCACCTAAACGAAAGCGCTTACATGGTGTTATGGAAACAATGTCGGTTGATGTGGATAAAATAGAGAATTCGTATATTGAGCAATATTCTATTGCTACACAAAAAGCGACCTTTAGCAAGTTTATTTTACAAATGACACCATACTCTGACAATGAATTGAATTCTTTAACCATGCCTGTTTTATTGTTAATAGGTGATAATGACATAATTAATAATGAGAAAAGCATTGAAAAAGCTAAGGAGTTGCTGCTACATTCTGAAACTGGTATAATAAAAAATGCAGGCCATTTTTTGTCAATCGATCAATCGGAAGTGGTAAACAAAAGAATTCTTCAATTTTTAAGCTTAAATCAGGAATCCTCACCTCACTAACCCGATATGTCGTTAA
>PCUL01000045.1:3403-28010 GCA_002771745.1 Bacteroidetes bacterium CG18_big_fil_WC_8_21_14_2_50_41_14 | reverse complement strand
GAGTGAAACTAAAATTCTTCATACAACCAGCTCTCTTACATTTGATTTTTTTCTTTTTTTTCAAGCCCCTCACCTTTGGGGAGGGGTTGGGGTGGGGTTATCAAACCCAAAACCGCCCAAAAAATACCACAGAGGAAATAGAAAATGTAGGATTTGTAGGAAACACAATGGTTCATTTCCTACGTTTCCTGCAAATCCTACATACTATATCAGATATTCTCACTGTAAATTTCAAGCCCCTCACCTTTGGGGAGGGGTTGGGTCAATATTAACGGCCATCCTTTTATTTTAGGTAACTATACTGGTATCTCTGGATATCACAACAACTACAATGCAATGATCAACTTCGATAGTGCTATTGATAACCTATTGGTTAATATGGGCCTGTAAGATGAAATATACAATTGATAAAGGTATATAAACTTGCAATAAACTTAGCCTGTATTGAAATTTTACGCACATACTGCCTATGTCATCTCCCACTTATTTAAAGCGCAGTAAATTGACAAATAGACAAATTGGCAATGGCCGCCCAAAAAGGCGCCCAAATCAGTCCTTGATGCAACGGACAGATAAGTCGTTCGTCTTGTAGTAGTCGTACCGGACCACCAGGCCGTCGCCGTGGTACAGGCTTCGACCCCACGGGTACCAACCACCCGAACTCACTGTCGACGACCACCAGTGGCTTTCGTAGCCAAGGCCGTTGAACGACCCAAAGCTGTGGCGGCCTCCAGGGAGGGCAGTAAAACCGTTGCTGTTGGTAGCATCTATATTTGGTGAATACCAATGAGTTGTCCCTGTCTCTTTCATTTTGCCTCCTGCTACACCTGAGCCCCCAAGATAATTCACCAAGATATCCCATTCTGCATCGCTGGGCAGGTGCCAGCCCGGAGGACATACCCCTGGCACTCCGCTGGGAACATTATTGCTGCTGGCTTCACCGTTCATGGCAGCATCCCAGGTGTAAAGTCTTCCATAAACATCGCCATTGGCAGGATCATCATCATATGTCCATGAATTGGCCGTTATGTAGTTCAGGTTTTCGGCCATCCATGTTTGGCTTCCAATATTAACTGTGGCGTATGTTTGCCCATCGCGTGGGTCGGTAAAGGTGCCGGTGCCGCCGCCATTGTTAACTGTAATACTTTTTGTGTATTGGTCAGTTAATCCTTCGTTATCTTTAACTTCCAGTTTGGCAGTGTAAGTGGCTTCGCTGCCGTATTGATGGTTTTGGGTTTTGTCAGTATCCCAGTTGGTGTCCCATGTGCCGTTGCCGTCAAAATCCCAGCGCACTTCTAACTGGTTTGTGGGGGTTTCGTTATCTGTGCAGTCACTGGCATCAAAAGCAAAGTTGGTGCTGGTGGTGCCGCTGGCAGGCAAAACTGAGAAGATAGCTGTGGGTGGGGTGTTATTCGAAGTAGCACTTGCTATTAATTGTTCAAACTGTATCAATGGTGGGTTGGTACTAAAATCAAAAATTTCTAAACCCAGGATGGCGGCTTTTATTCCAATCCCTATATCAGCTCCGGCATACAAGTTCCACCAGGGGGTACTTTGTACGTCTGCTTCAATATTACCATAAAGATCCGCATAGAGGTAGGGAGAAACAACATCATAAATTTTAATATTAAATTGTGGCTTAATATAGGCTTTTGCCGCTGCATTGCACGATAATTGAGGAGGTGAAAAGTCGAACGATTTGTTGAATTCATTAATGGTATTCCACTGCTTATCTTCATATACTATCCCCATCGTGTAATCCATATGCTGGCTTAAGGAAGAATAAACATGACAATCAACAGAGGATTCAATACAGGCAACAATCTCTAATTCGGGAACCAAAACAACAGGCACACCTGAGAGTATAGCGATAATCGGTTGAAAAGTTATGTTTGCAAGACCTATCTCCTTATTGTAATTATTATCCATCAGCTCTATATCTGCAGCCAAATCGAGGTTTTGGTCAATGTTGTAGGTTAATTCAAAATAGCTGATCCTGGGTGGGATAAACTTAATTTCAATCTCTCCATTTAAATCAGTTAGTAACGAAAAATGACCCTGTATATGTATTTTTTGTTGTGGATCCAGAAAAACATCAATATCATATTCAAGCGGGGTATTTTCAGTACTTTTCATCATGGTAGTATCTAATACTATGCCTTCTTTCAGAAAATTAATTCGGCCTACTTTTTGAAGTGAAAGAACAGATTTAAAGGATGTTTGTCCCTCGCTTACCACATCCGTAAGGCTGGCAAACTCTGTTTCAACGATTACTTCCCCATTGATAATTGTTACATTTTTGATCTTTCTTAACAATCCGTTTCCATTAGATGAAACCAGGTAATCGCCAACTTTAATCGAAATATCTCCATTAATGCCTTCATCAAAGTACAAGGTGTAGTCCGATGAATCCATTGCGTTTAAATTAGTTTGCCACGTCTGTTCATCAATTACCTTCGTGGTTTCAGGCACATTTTGATTGGTGGCGGGGTTATCTTTTTTGCAAGCCTGGAAAACCAGGGCACTTATGGCCAACAGGCCAATAAATGTAATCAGGATGGTTTTTGTTTTCATGGGGGTTTATTTTTTTTCATTCAATATTTCAATAACTATTTGCTCTTATATCAATTCCGGTATCCTGACATCGACTAACAGCCGCACCAGCAAAGTCCAAAGTCATTCTAATCAGCTTCCCAAAATCCCCATAAAATAATTGACGCATAGCATTGTTAATATTGGCTGACCTGGTACTAATTGTATCTAAACACTATCTCACAAATTTGCCTATCCCACATTTAATTTTTTACAAACTTAACCCTCGACAAACCATTTATATTCTTTATTACCAATATATAGATTCCATTATTAAGATTTTGGATATTCAAATTTACCGATTGAGAACCCTTACATTTTCCCTGTATTACCTGATTGCCGGTAATGGAATAAATCTCGTATATAATAGTTTCATTTGCCAAAGCATGGCAATTAAAAGTGATACTGGTGCAAGCGGGATTTGGATAGACTTGGACATGATCAATATCCGCTGTATACTCAGGTGTTGCTAAATAAGCATTCGGAACAATGATATCCCCTGCTTCAACACTTGCAAATATAGATTCCAGGTTTTCATTTAGCTGAACCACAGAAGTCATCGGGCCATCACTTCCCTGACCAATCACATAGGCCATTTCTAACTCCTGAACATCACCTGGCTTAAAAGTAAACGGCCCGGTGGTAAGTAAGCCTCGTCGGTCACCTGGCGGGTTTGGATTTCCGTTGTCTCCTGTTTCTTCCGACCAATATTTACCATTTTGATTATATCCTCCATTTGGAAGCAGGCAATAGGAACCCCAATTCGTGGGATCAGAATTCCCCGGTAACATAAAATTACACTCCGGCCCAACAGTTCCAGAATAACCGATATGACCTGCACCACCATACTGCATCTTGGTGTCATCTCTCCATTTCATTTGTAGATAGTTATAATATTCGGCAGCAAATTGTGGATCACCCTGAGAACCACTACTATTACCGAAATATATAAAGCCTGTCATGCCAAGCCTTTCATTGTCAACAACACCATCACCAAAATTTAACCCATTTACACTGTAATTACAACCCCCATCAGGATTATCTGCTTGATCATGATCCATGAAAGGCCCGGCTAACACAGTTATAGATTGGGCTGGTGGATTTGCACCATACGAACCCGGTTCACCTTGTCCATCAATTTCATCGCCGTTATAAGTTATAAATGAACCATTTTGGACATTACTTGCCACAAAATCATCCTGTGCAAAGCCAATATCCGTATCCGCGAAAATGCCAATATAGGTGTTGTTGTATGTTTTATTCGACCTGTTGATGATGTCATAATGAATATAAACTGAATTATTCATTACCTGGTTTGAGGGCATAGAATAAGCATAGGCCATTCCATGAATTTCAATTTTTAGTCGATTACCGCCTGTTTCGCCATGAGGTCTGTCATCATTAAACATAAAGAACACTGTCTGATCCCCGCGAATGATTGGATAATCACCTTGCATGGGTTCATAAATACCATCTTGATCCTGATCAAAATAAGGTGCAAGGTTCGCTGATTGTCCCTCATTGACGTCACCATTTCCCGGCCAGTTAATTATGTCAGGAACAGGAACATAATCCTCTTTCCAGTAATTGTTTTTATGGTAGTTAACCTCAGTTTTATCCACCTTCCAAAGCTTATTCCACTTGACTTTGAAATTTTCATCATAATTGTTTGACATCGGCCCGGCCTGATAGTCCCAGCCTACCTGCTTATAACGTTGAGCGGCTATACACAAATTATTATTGTTATCAAGTCCTCCTATCCAAAATGAATTACAAAAAATTGTACTCTTTCCCGACCCATTTGGATATTCAAAATGTGGTTTAAGAAATTCAATCGACTGATCAGGAACTTCAATTATGTCTGCAAACAAATATCCATCCGCTCGTATTCCGGCATTGATATTATTAATGTTCAATGAATCTGAGAAATCGGTATAATCGGGTACAAGAATGGCATTACTCCCATTCCAATAGATGTGACCATATTGAAAATCAACAGTTTTATAGTTATTATTGGAAGCATCTATATATTCACTGCAGGTGGGCATGCCCAAACCACTATATAAATGTCCGAGGCTTTCCCATGCATTCCAAATTTCTTCACCTAACCAGTACGCTACCACAGTGTTTGCTTTTAAAAATATTGCACCATTTGTAAGTCGCTGTTTGTTATGTAAAAACCAATTTGTATTTACTTTTTCAACCGGTAACCCTGTTAAATAGGGATGGTTATTAAATGCATCCTGAAATGCCTGGTCGTATTCAGATTGTGAAATGTAACCCACCATATATTTGTAAGCGTTGAGAATATTTAATTTACCTGAACCCCAAAATTTTAATTCTTCATTGGTAATTGTTCCATTTTCGTATGAATGCCCATTCGGTAAAGCCCTGGAGGAAACTTGTAAAATATTCTTTACTTCAAGAGCTGTTATATCTGGGAAGTTTTGTAACAATAAAGCTATTGCGCCGGACACATGTGGCGCGGCCTGGCTTGTCCCTGCCATTCCTGTATTAAATAATGTGGTTGATTGATAATTTGCGGCAATAATCATGGCCAAATCAGAAGGGGTATTACCTCCTGGTGCTGTTATATCTGGTTTTGATACGGATGCCATATCATTTCTTGCAGGACCAACACTGCTATATGATGAGATGTCCCCTCCATAGTTTTCTTTTTGACATGCGGCTACTGATATAACTTTTGAAGCGTAAGATGGTGATGAAATTGTTTGGTAAAAGTCTCCTCCCACAAATGATATTGCATCAATATTTTCTTCATCATAGTCTATACACTCCAGTGTGTTGTAAGCATTAATTATACAGCTTCCAGAATTATTATTATCATGATCACGTAATTGGATTATATAATCACCTGTTTTAACAATATGGTCGCCAGGCCAAGGGTCAAAAAAATCAAAAAAAATAACATTATCACCATTTCCATAATTCTGGCCTGCATCATAACAAGTGCCATCATTAAAAATATGTACTTTGCCATCCCCGGGAAAGTCGTAATTTAAACTATTACCGAAATCTACCCATTCACTCCAGTTTCCGTCAGGTTCTCTTATTTTTACATCAATTGAATAATCACCATCATACCATATTTCCATTTTAAATTCATTATTTGAATAATCCTCTCCGGTATGTAATGGTAAAGGATCAGAATCAAGATTTACAGAAAATGATAATGTACTCGATGATGGTAACTCATCTTGATAATGCATGTAATACTCGTTACTCTTATAGTTTCCACAAGAGTTTATAAAAAATTTGTTTCCATTAATTTTACTATCAAGCAATGTTTCAAACTCAGTAGTACCATCGTGAGGCCCCAATTTATATCCGGCACTTAAATTTACAACCAAAGGCGTTGATCCAGATTGATCTATCATCCATTGAAAATTATTTAATATATCATTGGTGTTTCCAGTACTTTTCCAATAAATGTTCGAATTGTATGCTACTCCCTTCCAATTTCCAGCAGCATCACCACGTCCCGCAGCAATACTTGCCACATGTGTTCCATGCGCTTCAGGGTTTCCTCCAATTTCATCATAATTTAGTATCCTTGTTTGTTCATCCGCATCCTGAAATGTAATATGATCTCTGTTAATTTTTGTGTCAAGAATTCCTACTATTACCCCTGTACCATCAATTTTATCAACAAGATTACAATATCCACTCCACACATCTGGAGTATTAATGTCATTTATGCTGTTCAGCAGTTGTTGCTGTATAATAAATGAAGGTTCAATATATAAAACACTTTCTTCTTGAGCTAATTCTTCAATATCAGTGATCTTAATCGATGCCGTAATAAAATCGTACTTTGAACTTGTATGATAATGTTGATTGAATAAAATTGAACTTTTTTTAAGATCAGAGCCTTTAGCTATTTTTACTAATACATCAACCGAGGGGCTATTTTCATTAGGGCTTAAGCTGATTATTTTTTTATAAGAAATCAACATTCCCTGGTAATATTGTTTGTCTAATTCAGATTTTCCCGAATTACTAAATCTTTTATTCTCTATTACTAAATCTTTCAAATAATAATGAAGTGTTTTTTGTGAGTTGATTGATAATTGATTGTTTATTTTTGTTTGCCCAATACTAAAAATACTAAAATTTAGTAAAATCAATAACGATAGTATAATACGCAATAGGTGTATCATGTTTTTTAGATTTTAGGTAATATGTGTTATGTTATATTTTGAATAAGTCTCATCGTTGCTGGTTAAAAAACAACTCCTTTGATAACATCAACCAAAACTAGAAATCAATTCCACCCCATCCTATTTATCTGCATAGACAAATTCTGGACAACCCCTCAACTAAAACCTATTTATATCCAATCCAAATACATTTATATATGTCATTGTTTCAGTTAATTACAAACACAATAACGATCACGGAAAAGAAAGTAAACCTGAAATTATTTCAAGAAAAAGTTTTTTTGGCAGAAATCCTTTAGTACCCATTCAAATAAACCTCCAGGCTATCCCCGTTAAGCCCCAGCTTTTTACGCAGCCGATACCGGTGCTTATGCACACTTTCCTCGGTGATATTCAATAGGGAGCTTATTTCCCTGACGCTCAGATTCAGGCGAATGAAAGCACAGAGTTTAAGATCACCGGGTGACAAGGCAGGATGTTTTTTGAGCAGGGCAGAAGTAAAACCCGAACTCAGTTCTTCGATCTGTTTGTCCATCAGTTCCCAATCCTGGTCGCTCACAATATGCGACTGGATGGTTTTAACAGTCTTTTGAAAGATTTCCACAGGGGCGTTGCAATTCGCTTTTATCTCCTGCATCATAATCTCTTTCACCTCATCCAGCATCCCGTTTTTGTTCTTGATCGAATTCACCAATCGATATAACTCCATGTTCTTTTGCTCAATCTCTTGTTTGTATTGCGTTTCTTTTAATTCACTCAGCATCCGTTGCGATACCACCACCGCCTCTTTATGCCGAAGGTTTCTTTTTAGCAGCCAGGCCATGATTCCAAGCAATGGCAAAAGCAATAAAAACAACCCAATGATCAGATACAGGTAGAATTGCTGCTTTTTTTGACTGGCAAATTGCGTCCTGAGAAAATCGTTTTCCAATTCCTTTTTATTAACCTCATATTTGATTTCCACTTCAGCAATTTTCTGGTTCATGTCCGTATTGAAGAGGCTGTCCTTTAGTTGGCTATATTCCATCAGTGCCTCATTCGATTTTAAATAATCGTGTTCCCTGGCATAGAGGCCGGCCAGTTCAAAAAAGATATTCTTTTGAAGTGGTTTTGCTTTTATCTCCCGTGCGATATGAAGTGCATCTTGCAGGTTCTGCATAGCAGGTTTGTTTTTGCCTTGCGAAAGCAGTTGTTGGGCCAACAACAATTTACTCCCGGCAGTCCCGTCTTTCCAACCGGATGCCTGATAAAAATGCAGCGCACTATCAGCGTTTACAATGGCTTCCTGAGTTCTCTTAAGCCTAAATAATATTTTAGATGTATTTAAAAACGAATTGGCGATATCGTGATGGCTGGCCATAGTGGCAGGACGTAGCTTGATTTGTAAGGAGTTTTCTGCGAACCAGAGTGCAGAGTCTAACCTGTTCAATTCCATATAACAATCTGCAATATTGCTGTACGAATAGGCAAAACTCAGGTTGATGCTGTCGGCAAGTATACCGTCGTAAGCTTTTTTTCTGATGGTCAGTGCCTGACGGTGATAGCTCAAAGCCTTGTTGTATTGTTTCAGGTTGAAATAAATGTTTCCCAGCATCTCTCGTGTATTCCAGGTTGGGGCGGGCCCCACATTGGTCAGTTTATCCCAAAGTTCAATAGTACGATGCATGTAAATTAATGCCAGTTGATAATCGCCTGTAAAACTGTAGCTATAACCAAGGTGATAATTGGTGACGCCTATCATGTACATACTGTCGCCTTTTTCCAGATAATCCAACGCCTTGAAATAATATTCATTGGCTTGTTGATACCTCCCCTGCATAACATATACCAACCCTCTTTTATCCCACACTATACCAAGCCCGGTATTATCCTCAAGTTTTTGATAGAGTTGCTCTGCTTTATCCATGTGATACAAGGCGGAATCGTATTGATGTAACCTAATAAAAAAACTTACAATAAAAATTTCTGAGAAGGCTTCATCATCATGTAGCCTGTTGTTTTGAGCAACTTTGATTCTACTTTTTGTCACATTGATAGCCTCATCCCGTTTGTTATGTCCATTGTAATAATGAGCCAGATACAGCAATGTTTTTAGTTCCACTTTTGCGTAACCTTTTTGATTTGATGTCTGGAGTACTTCTTTTAACAGTTGGAAAGCTTTAACGGAATCTTTTGTTGCCAAATGATTAGCATAATCAATTTCAAGTGACAATTTCTTGCTTCCTTCAGCTTTATCTATCAACTTCTGAATACTATCTAATCCCCTATTGATTAATTTCAACTGCCCAAAAGCTGGTTTATTGCTTATATTAGCGGCCAAAGAAATAACCATCATAACAATCACTATTCGATTGAACCATTTAATATTTCTCTTCATGGATTTTAGCAGATTACAAGGACTTTTATCCCAACACAATGGCCAACAATGCTTCAAAGTTAAGCATTTTTAATATTCATAAGAATATCAAGATAATTGACTGATATTTATTTTCAATTCAATTAAGTGTTATCTTGATTGTTGTAAGCCGAGCCGTTGTATATTCTGGAATTTAATAAAATACAAAATAACAACTGGTTATGATTTTTATTTGCGACTAATTTTAATATTAACTTAACAAGTAAATACATTTTTCTACTTTTGTCGACAATATAGAATTTGGATAAGGAAGTGAAAAAGGAGTTAAATCAGTTTATTACTACCATTAGAAACATGACCAACCTACAGGGTACGGAGGCTGTTACATTGGATAAACTCCTTGCCATCCCTGAATTTGAGACCGAGCTTCGTAAGTATCGAATCGATTCAGATGAAAAACTGGTGACACTGATTCTTGAGAATGAGCGTAGCATGTTCGAAGTCATTTTTAAGGATTTCAACTTCGATGGTAATGAAGATGCTATCGACATCTTGTTTACTGTTAGTAAGGAAATGTCGGCCAAATTTCGCAACCTGAGTCCTTCCGTTACACACGATTATAAATACAAGCATCCTAAAGTCTATCAAAAACACCTGGATAAACGGATTGCGTTTATCAACGAAAAGATACAGGTCAACATGCGGAAGGGCATTAGCCAGGGCATGTACCGCGATGATTTAAGCATTGAACTCGTTGCCCGTAGGTACATAAGCCGTTTGCTGGATATTCATGATATTGAAAGTTTTCCACCTGAACAGTTTTCGTTTAATACCCTCTTCGATCAAATGTTTGAAAACTTTGTAACGAGCATTGCCACCCAAAAAGGAATTGATTATTACAACGAAAAAAAGCAGTCCACCTCTTTTTAGTTGATCACCAGCTTCCTGGTTACTGTTTTTTTATTTTCCCCGCTCATTTTCATTAAATACATCCCGGCAGGTATACCTTCCACATTGAGGTCGAGTTGGTTTTGTCCGGATATCAGATTTTCGGTGTGTTTAAACACCACTTTCCCGCACAGGTTAAGTAATTCCACATAAAGTTTGGTTGGTTTCGTAGTGGTTATTGTTAACCTTATTTTGGATGAAACCGGATTGTTAAACCGGATATTCTGAAAATCGGTGGCAATCCAATCAGTAACACCAAGGGTTTTGTCCACGGTCAGTTTCAGGGTCACCGGAAGGTGATCCGAATTTCCGTAGAGTGCTGTCAACACATCGGGAGGCACACTTGTGTTGGTTGGTGATGCCGTGATGTCCTTGTTGAAATGTAATCCATCCTGTCCAACCGCATGATACGAACCAGGAACATAGGTCAGGTGTTTAACTCCAAATTTAAGGTTGTTCGACATCAGGATAAAATCAAACCGGTCGTCCATGCCACCAGTTGAGGGACATCCTGATGAAGTTGAATGGGTACTTTGGGTGTGGTAAGACGCAAATGCTGAATTGTTGTTCCAGGCACCTGGTTTGTCGATGGGATCGCTAAACCGCAACGAGGAATTCGAATACTGGGTAAATATCTGGTAAGCCTCTTCGGAACTGGTGTACACATTAAAATCGCCACTCAACAGATAGTTTTCGTCATCACCATAATTCTCTAAAAAAGTCATGGTGTTTTGTGCCATAGTATTTCTTTTATCAGCATCCGCTGAATTATTGCCTGCCTTTAGATGGGCAACAACGCAAACCACAAAAGCCGTATCGCCACTTTCAAGGTCGTTTGAGTTGTAATACAGTTTGTAAACATCCACATCGCGTATTAAACTTTGGGCAATCACATGCGAATGCAGGGTTAATTTGTGGTGATCGTAAAACAAAAGGTTTACAAGATACGGAGACGCTACATGAATAAAGTTGGCCATTTTGTATTTGTCGGATCCACCCGCATTGACAGCCTGATCGAGTAAATGCTGGTGAATGGCTTCCGATCCCGCAACTTCATTTACCGTAAAAACATCCGGCTGAAGATATTGTACGATGGTGCTGATATATTGATCTTTCTCCTCAATGTTATTGTTTATGGAAGTACAATAATCGGTGTAATTGCCATAATTCAGCAGGTTATATTGCATAAAAGTCAACGTATCCTGCGAAAATAAATTTAGGCTGGCGATCAGGATGGCACAAAGTAGCAACTTGTTCATGTGGCTGAGTTATCTCACAAAACTACACAATTTAAGCACAAAAAGTCAATTTCTGATATCTGACAAAGGAAACCTTTATTATTGGTAGGATCAATGGCATTCTTTTGTAATTTTATCCGATAAAAAACCTCATCAAATTTAATTTAAGTATGCTTTTCGGGAAATCAAAAGACGGGAAAAACTTTAAATTTAAAAGTCTGCAATCCTATGCCTGGGACCGTGCCATGGGCAGTAAACGCAAGTTCAGGAAGGTGTTCGATAAGAACGAAATCACCTATCTGAGTACCGAACTCGCCTTTTACAACAAGCTTTTCGATGAAAATGACTGGCAGGCAGAGATTCACTTGCGTGCGGTTAAGATGAACGGGAGCAAAATGGGCGACGAAATCTGTACCAAACAGGATGAAATCACCATTTCGAAAGAGGACAACATCATTACTTATACTTTTGGCTGGGGCGAAGACGAAAGGGGGAAATACTGGAAACCTGGTAAATACAGGTGGATAGCGGATATCGATGGAGAGGAAGTTGGAACCACAGACTTCTTTATAGAGGATTACGACCGGGTAACAGAAAAAAACAACCCCTATTTTGAAGCCATTACCTTTAGAACCTATGAAGCCCCGGCTGGCGACCGCGAAGAAAAATCGCGTGATTATCTCAAAACATTCAGCGCAACCGAAACGCGGTATATCATGGGAGAACTGCGTTTTTTGAATAAAATTACCGAAGATTGGGTTTGCGAATTGTTTTTCAACTTTATCGACGATACCGGTCAGGTTATCGGCTCCTCCGACACCATGGTGTACATCACTCCCAAAGAAGGAGTGGGTGAGTGTTTTACCATTACTTCGGGCTGGGGTTCCGAAAATCGGGGCACCTGGATAGAGGACAATTACCGGGTTGAAGTGGTGTTTATGGACACCATCGTGGCCGTGATTCCTTTTAGCGTTGGCGAATCGTTTGTCAGACGTATGAGTGAGTATGAAGCTCTATTAAATGAAGATGTGGCCGGATTGTACAACCCAACCCATGTTTCTCCCCAAAACCTGAAAAACAAGGAAACAGATGACAGTGAAAAAACGACATCCGGTGAACCCGAAAACAATTCGGAAGAGGAAGCCTCACCGGATGTTGAAATTGAAATTGACGACCGCCCATTGACAGAAATACTGGCCGACCTGAACGGACTCATCGGTCTGGAGAACATTAAAAACAAAGTGCGTGAATATGTTGATTATGTAAGCTTTTTGCAATACCGAAAGGAAAACGGTTTTCATGATGAGGATGAAATCATTCTGCACAGTGTTTTCACCGGAAATCCGGGAACGGGAAAAACTACCGTGGTCAAGTTGCTGGGAAAAATTTTCCATTCAATGGGATTGCTTTCCAAAGGCCATGTGCATGAAGTGGAAGCCAACGACTTGATTTCCGGCTTTGTTCGTCAAACGGGAAAGGACACCAAAGAGGCCATTGAAAAAGCCAGAGGCGGAATTTTGTTCATCGACGAAGCCTACTCACTGTTTAAAGAAGGGGCGAGCAGCGATTTCGGACCTGAGGCCATTGCTGCGCTCATTACCGAAATGAGCGACGGAGCGGGCGATTTGGCCATCATGGTGGCCGGTTATCCCAAGGAAATGGACACGTTTATCAAATCGAATCCCGGATTAAAATCGCGGTTTAAGCATTATTTCCATTTTGAGGATTATACCCCCGATGAACTGGTGGAGATTGCTCAATACGCTGCTAAAAAGAAGGATGTTAAACTGAGCCCCGAAGCGCAGAAACGGTTGCTTAAACTGGTTACAACGGCTTACCGGAAACGTGATAAAAGCTTCGGAAATGCCCGTTTTGCAACGGCTTTGGTGGATGAAGCCAAAATGAACATGGGTGTTCGGGTCATTAAACAACACGATCCTGAAAAACTCAATAAAAATATCCTGTCGGTGATCCAGCCCGAAGACATTGAAGACATGGAGGAAACTTCCACCAAAAAGAAACTGGAACTCCCCATCGACAACGATCAACTCAAATTGGCCATTGATGAACTCAACCAACTCACGGGCCTGGAGAATATCAAACAGGAAATTAACGAACTGGTGAAGCTAACCCGTTATTACAAGGAAATGAACCGCGATGTGTTGAAGGCCTTCTCGATGCACAGCATTTTTACCGGTAATCCGGGAACGGGAAAAACCACGGTAGCCCGCATCATTGGGAAAATATACAAGGCCTTGGGTCTACTCGAGCGAGGGCATCTGGTGGATGCCGATGGTAGTTCACTGGTGGCCGGTTTTGTGGGGCAAACGGCCCTTAAAACCAAGGAACTCATTGCACAGGCGATGGGCGGAGTGTTGTTTATTGATGAAGCCTATTCGCTTACTGAAGGCAGAAACAACGAATTTGGCAAGCAGGCGGTGGCGGCTTTTATCAAAGAAATGGAAGACCAACGGGGCAATTTTAGCCTGATTGTGGCCGGTTACACTGAAAATATGCAGGAGTTCCTGAAATCGAACCCCGGTCTGGAATCACGTTTCGACAACACTTTTTTATTTAACGATTTCAACGAAAGTCAACTTTACAGCATTGTTATAGGCATGTTTAAAAGCAAGGGTCTGGCTCCCGACGCTGAAGCAGAACAACACCTGAAAGCCTACATCGCTTTTCTGTACCAAAACCGAAACCGCTTTTTTGGCAATGCCCGCTCCATGCGGAAAGTGGTGGAAAAGTCCATCCGAAACCAGGAATTGCGCATGGCCGATTTGCCACAGGCACAACGTACCTCACAAGCCATGGTTACGGTGATGTTGGCAGATGTGAAGGAGTTCGAACCACAGAAAGGTTTAAATAAACCGTCGCTTGGGTTTAAATTTAATGGCGATTGATAAAAAAGGGGGATGCCTAAAAGGACAATTATTGTTGATTACAATTCATCTATCAATCATCTTGCTGTTCCAGTTTATCAATTATCATCTGGTCCATTTCGGCCTTGTCCTCCATGCCTCTTAATTCATAAATATCTTTGCGAATCATATAGGCCAATAAGCAACCCGAATCAAGTTCGATGGCGCGGTTACAATCGTCGATGGAGGGCTTTAGTTTGTTAAGCTGAAAAAGTAGCCCCGCCCGGCAACACAGGTAGAACGTGTCGTCGGGGTTGAGGTGTACTGCCGTATCGTAACTGATCAACGCGGCCCGGTATTCTCCGCCTTCGTTTAGTATTTCGCCTTTGATAAAATGATAAAATGGATCGTTTCCATCCAATTCAACGGCTTTGGAAATGGAAATATAAGCGTCGGAAAGGTTTCCCAGGTCTTTGAAGGCGTTGGCTCTTTCGTAGTGTGCAAAAGCATGATCAGGATTCTCGGTCAGCATTTTTTCTGTGCGTTGAAGAATCTGCACAGGTGTTTCCTCTTCTTTTTCCTTCGGTTCATCAAAATATTGGGAGGCTACTCCCTCTTCTTCATTGCCTATGGTAAGCGGATAGCCCTGTGCGTCGAGATACATGGATAAAAAATAAGTAAAATCCGGAGCCACCATCCCCCAGGTGGACGGAAACTCTTCATGACAGGCATCAAACACCGGCGACTCATCACCTACTTTTGAGCCATGTACAAACACCAGCAATTCATTATTGGGGAGCGAACAGAAAGGAATGATCGGGTAAGGATGGGGTACTGCCCTATCTACTTTCCAGAATTGGTTTTCCAGTTGGGCATATTTTTGTGTAATCTCCTCAATGGAAAGTAAATACACCGCGTCGCCTTTGTACATTTCGAAATCGGACTGGGTTTGCAAAAATTCGGATTGGTAGTCGTGCAACATCATGCCTCCATTGAATTTTTGTAAGAACTTTTTGTGCGACTTGGGCAAGCTTACCCCAAACTTTTTTTCAAATCGAATAATTTTTTCTTCCCTTGCTGCATGACTGAAATGGGTAAAATAACCGGGAGTTTGGGTCATATATTCCAATTTTTCCAGAACAGGTTCTATTTCATTTTTGGTTCTATTCATTTCTCATCTGGGTATAACCGTGGAATATCATTCTCATGATCTATTTTTTGGGTGGTTCGCTTGACCGTAGACTTTTTCCTTGTAATGACAGGTTTTCTTACTATTGTCTTTTTTTCAGTCCTTTTTGGTTGTGATTTTCGCTCCGATTCCCAGGTATACAATTCGGACTTAAATCCTGACAAACCTTTTTGAAGGATTTCACCGGCAGATTCATCATCATCATCCTGATTTCTTTTGTTGCTAGGGAAAAATAGAAATTTAATCACTTTATAAATCAGATAAATCACCGCAACAAACACAATCACCGAAAGGACAGCCAAGGTAAGGTTCGACATCAGTAAACACATCAATCCCATGTAACCGGCTCTTAGCAATCCTGCCATGCCTCCCATTTTTACACTTTCGATCACAATTAAAACAGCTAAGCCCACATATATGAGGGTTATAAAGTTTAAATACCACACGAATGTTCCCGATGTAAAAAAAGCAAGAACTCCTCTCTCGCCCATAAAACTCAACGAATAATAGGACAATACCATTCCCCTGCTTTTCAGCAAAGCCACAAATAATAACACAGAGATAAAAGAAGCCGTTTTTAACGACCACCAATTGGTTTTAAAATAATTGGCATTTCCCAGTACCATGGCATAAAAATATTCGGGAATGATTCCAATGGCGAAGGGAATCCGATAATACCAGTTAAAACCATCGAAACGCCGGGAATATTTTAACAGAAGCCAATGGTCTATGCGTTCAGCACCCGCCATACCGTACCGAACAGATACAGCCAATAAAAACGTTGAAACCCCAAAAACCACAATGGAAATAAAAAAATTCAACATAGAAATGCTATTTAATGGTCAGTTGTTTTTTAAAATATTTGATAAAAAAGATCAGGACAAGCAAGGCCAGCAATCCCACCACCAGGAGCCCTGAAACAAATCCCGCGTAAAAAAAGACGGCCATTAAAAAAAGGTAGATAAATCCCCTGATAAGTCCTTTTTGTATACCAAAAAGCAACAGGCTTTGGCCAAAACATCCCCCAACGGCTGTCAATCCCAAAATCAGTATCATCCATTGAAAAGATGGCCAATCTCCCCTATAAAAATTCAATGCTCTGGGAGAAAATACATCATACATAAAAATTGTAAAACCCAGCAATATAGCTATCCACAGAGGCCAGGGTCTCTGCCTTTCCATGGTTTTAGCGTCCTCATTTATCAACAACTTCTCATCTAATAAATAGAGATACTTTTGAAGAAAATACAGACCAATCAACAACAATAACGACAACAGAATGGTTATCCATTCGTTGGATTGAGAAGTCATTAATTGGTTTGTTGTATCCATTTTATGCATTATCTGTCGCAGATAGATTTATTGAATTCTGCCAATAGCCTGACCGGATGAGTTGTAGGCCATTTGCCCTGAATGACCACCCCCGGAACCAGATCCTGAAATGAAAAAATAAAGGATGACTAAAACGGCCATCAATCCTCCGCTAATAAAGCCTGCGAAAAAGTAAACACCCGTAAGTAGGAGGCTCAACAAAGAATAAATAATTGCAGGCACCATTTTAAACCGAAAAAAAGGTTCAGCGATTCCGACTACCAAATTTAGCACAGACAGCCACATCACAACCCAAAGTATCCAATCAATATAACTTGGGTAATCGGCCCAAAACCGCATCCCCTCAAATAAAAACCACTCTGTTTCGGTAGGTGAAATCAATTGATAAAAAGCACCTGTTACCATCCCCAAAATGGCTGCATAACCAATATATCTTGGTCTTGCATAGGTGCGTTTGCCTGCATGGCTTCTCTTATAGCACCAGTTATCGATTCGGTAGTAATATTTCCACAAAAAGAAAAGCCCAATAAAGAACACACCGAGAACAGACCAAACCTGCCAATATTTGTAGTCTACTCCGTTGCTCAAATCAATCTGAGAATATTGACTTTTAAATTGTGTTTTGTTTTCAATCTTTTGCTGGATGTCGTGATAACTCACTTTCGAATTCTCTGCCAACAGGGTTCTTTTAATGAAGGCTGTTTTTTTGTCTGGAGTAATTACCTTTACAAAGCCGGGAAACTGCAAGCTTTCTTCCAAAAAAACCATTTTTTTACGCAAATACTTCCTGTAAGGGCCAAGTCGTGTAGATAAGACTTCCGGGTTCTCATAGGCCCAAACTTTTTCGTAAAGTATGGCCAACGAATCTCCCGTGTGAATGGAAAATCCATTCATAAATGCGATCATTAGCAGTAGAACAAAAATACACCTTTTCATTTCTGTTAAATTTAAGGTTAAGCTCCTCCCTGTAGCACCTGACTGAATAGTGTAATGGTAAAAATGGTGAGTAAAAACCAACCAATAATGCCTTCGAGAATCGTAATGTACATGGCCACCCCCTTTTCGGGCATCACGCCAAAACCAATCAGCACAAAGCTGTTAACACTCAGCACAAATCCGTTTATAAATTTGACTATCAACACATAAAGTGCAAAAGTGATCACGATGAGTGAAATTAGGAATCCTGAAACTACCCGTTCTCCTGCGTCCAGGTTTTCCCATTTCTTGGGTTGAAAATTGAAAAAGCGAATCAGTTGCGGAACCAATACCAACCTGAGACGACCTAAAAAATGCAGAGGCTCTCCAAATAGTACGATGGCCCGTGGCACTTTTTTTCTGTCGCGTAAATAGTTTTCTTTGATTTCCTTCATCAAATCGGCATTGGGATCGACCTTCTTTTCGTAGATATCCCTGATGCTTTTGTCGCTTTCCACATAGTTGGCAAACATCCTGAACTGGTTCAGGTAAAAACTGTAATTCATGCCGTCCCATTCCGAAAAGGTAAACATGTAGATAAACGTAAAGAAAAGCAGCAGTTGCCAGGCCCTTTTTACCGATTTACCAGGATTGGTGGCATAATCGCTAAAATAATACAACACCTTGTTTAACAGTAAATTGATGTAATTGCTGGTGCTGGGATTAACCGTTTGAATGTACTCCTGATGCAAAGTTTCGAGGTGCTTGATTTCGATATACGATCCATTGGCCGACTGAATATCACCACGATCCAGGTACAATTTGTTGAACTTTTTGTACATACTCACCAAATCGTTGTAGTACAGCGTCTGCGACAATTGGACTTCGGTTTTGGCTTGGTACGGAATCACCAAATCACTCAGTCCTTTTTGAAAAAGAGCCAGTTTTTGCCCATTCAGGTTGTCCCACGGAATGTTGGTGTTGGCCTCTGGAAAGTCGAAGTTTTGAATGCCGATGTATTTTGCGATTTCGAGTGAATCGATCAGCAACGCCTTTTCAACGCCGGCTTCTGTAAAATTGAGCACCTCCATTTGGTTGGCAAACATCGTAAGCTTGTCGATAGAACTATTAGACAAATCAACAGAAAACAGGTTATGAAGTTGATGGCTGATAAATTTACAATGATCCATCCGAAAGAGCCCTATATTCAGAAATGAAGCCAGCAGCTGGTAATGGGTTCTTTCTTCATCCATCCTTTTAAAAAGGTTGGTGTCGGCCTCAAAAACACAATGATCGATGGACAGTAAAGCGAGTTCAGTACTGAAAATAAGTTGCTTATGAAACGCATTTTGCTTTAATGTGATATCCTGTGGTGTTTTTTCCTCTGCTTCAAATATTAAGTCGTTATTGAAAGTACAGTTTTCCATCAGCAACGGGAAATGCCCCGTTAAACTACAATTCAAAAATTTTAAAGGCATGTTGAACGTACATCCTACAAAATTGAGTTTCTTGTACCTCCAGCCATTGAACACCAAAGGTTTGTCAACTCCCAGATCAAAGGAACAATCATAAAAAAATAACTTATGTTCCTGATCATCAGTTGCATTCAGGTGGTATTCCTGATAAAAGATTTTGTCTTCCATCAGCGAGGCATCTTTGATGCCAACCACGATGTTTTTATTGGTTACGATAAGATCCCCTTCCGAAGAACTGAGCAGGTTCATCAAATCCGAAAGGGTGATTTCTTCATTTACCACAGGTGTTTCATCCAGGATTTCCTCTTCGGCCACTTCTTCTTCCTGAGAGAAACTAGTGGATGGAATCTGCCAAAGGAGCAGACAAAACAGGAGGTTTACGAGCCAATTACGTACTCTAAAATGCTTCATTCGGATGGTTCTAAAATAAGGAAGATGACCTTGATATAAAAGCCATCTTCCTTGATCACACTTACTTTTTTAATATTTCTTTTTTCAGGTTCAGTTTTTTGGTCACATGGTCTTCATCAAAATCGAAAAGCAGATCGCCGGTATCTTTAAAAAGCTTGATGGTATTCATGGGATGCCAGTTGCCCGGAACGCCCACATCGACACCCGAAAACACCTGTACTTCCACGTTGCCGCTTTTGTATTTGATGATTTTAATCCGGGCTTCATTGTCGATTTTTATTTTATCAAACACCAAAGGTTGTCCGTCATCGGTTTTAACCGTTACTATTCCGCTGTTATTTTTGATAAACTGCATTTTGCCAAAACCCGAGTAAAAGGCTCCGGCATAGTCGATAAACTGAGGATTGTGGCTTTTAAACACCTGTTGAATTTGTGTGCCTTTGATTTCGATGGTGTTGGCTTTAAGCAATTGCATGGCCGCAAACAAACCGGCAATGGTTTTTTCATAATCCAGCTTTACCAGCGTATCATTTACATTGATGAGGGCTTCGCCGGCATCGAAATTGGCTCCTGTATTGTAGGCTGTAAAATCATGAGTATTCATCCCGGTAGTGGCATAAAACGAACCTGTAATCAGGGTTTTTCCATCTGCTTCCGGTGTAAGTCCGTAATGGTTGTACTGTTCTGCCTGGCTGAACAAACGGGCCATCACTTTTTCACCCTGCCGATTAAAGCGGGCTACAAACATAAAATCAGCACTGTGATCGAGTTTGTCGATGCCTGCTTTTTGTATCCAGTTGAGTTTGCCATCCGGCGATAGCCGGGCCACAAAAACATCCGGTGCACCGACGGCTTCCATGGTGTGGTCTCCCGCAGTTAATTCAGCTTCAAAGTTGCCATAAACCAGCAGGCTGCTATCGGATGAAAAAGCCAGGTTAAAAGCCATGTCGTTACCTGATCCTGTAAATGATTGAACCCAAACCAGGTTGGTGTCGGCATCGAATTTGGCTACAAAACCATCGCGGTTGTTGCCGTTTCCGGAAATGATTTGTTCGCCAAACTGTGCTTTTTCAACGAAATAACCACATACATAGGTGTTTTCGTTGTTATCGAAAATCACATCCGTAAGTTTATCGCCTTGATAACCACCGCCTTTGTTCACCAACCTCCATATTTTGGCGGTTCTGTCGGCTTCAGCACCAGGATTGTCTACTAAAATCAATTGCGGTTTTGTGCCTTGTGCCTGGGTTAACAACATCCCGACAGGTGCACCCGCAAAAGTTGGATCGGCTACAACATAGTCTTTTCCCTGCCATGATAGAAAATCGCCTTCCGGCAAGTGATCGAAATGAACGGCAGCGGCCATGTGACCCGGAAATCCCAATGCAAGCACATCCAGCCTGAGAAGTGTTTTTACCAGGTAGGTGTACATCACCGATCGGTCCTCGCAATCGGCATAAGGGTAGTAAAGCAGCTCATCGGCAAAGAAGTATTGCTCGTGGTGAAAGACTTCATCATCGGTCTTGTACTCAAATGCCTGTTGTACAAAACTAAGCAGCATTCCTACAGCATCCTGATCCGACTTGCCTTTGATTAAAGGATCAAATTGTTCGATAATAGCACTTTTAGTGATCTCGCTGCAAATGGAATTCAGGTAAACGGCGATGTCGCATTGTGGCATGGTTTTATAAAAATCCATCATCACCTGGTCGTAACGCAGTTTTACAAAATGTCGCTTTCCATCCCAGGCAAAACTAAATTGTTTGGTTTGACGTTGCGAATCGGTGTTGAAAGGCCTGGTGATACGCAAATCCATCACAATGTCGGCTTCCGGGAAATCGAAATTATAGGTGTTAATTTCGGGAGAATTGCCTTCAACCACATAATAGTTGATCTGATCGAACACCACAAAGGGTCGGTCGTAAATGGAAAAAAGCGAAGGCAGCATCAGAAAGGCCCGATTTTGATCGAACCCGATTTTGGCTTTGTAACGGCTGCGGTTCATCAGAACCCACTGCAACATCACCTGATCGTTGGACCTGTCGGGAAGCAGGGCTTGTGTGAAATTTTTCACCAGTTGGTAATACGCCCAGTCGTTGGCATTGAGCAGGTCCTTTACTTCGGTAAATTGAGCCAGCAGGTGGTTGTAATTGATTTGGCTCATGTCCATCCAATATTTGCTGATGTTTTCAGGAGTAAGATCTCCTACCTGAATTTCGCGCATGCGTTTATCCGACTTAAAATACATCGACCAGGCCAGCAAATCCACATCCGTGGAATCGGTAACAAAATCAATGGCTTCCGACTTTTTAATCCCGGGCAACAAGGTTCCCTGTCTCACTGAAAACTGATTTTTGGGAGGTAAATAACCCAAGGCGTTGTTGCTAACAACTTCTTCTTCGGGTGCTTTTGGAATGATTACAGGCTTGGGAATCATCGGTTCAGACACTTGGTTTTCAGGAGTATATTTTCCAAAGTGTTTGGACAGGTGGTCAGCAAATTCCTGATCGATGGTCGCTACGAAATTATCGAATTTTTGCTGGGTTTCCTGTTCAAAAGTGGTGTATTTTTCCCTGATCTGACTTTTAAACTCCTCAAAAGTCTGAGCCTGGCTCATAGAAACGGAACAAGACAATACGATCAATCCAACAAAAAACCAGAATTTTTTTGGCATGATAAAGGTTGATTATCACCTTGCGGCGGATTAAAAATCCAAAATTTTATTCAACTGTTCCGCGTTTACCTTGGCTTTGTCTTTCATTTCTTCACGCAGGACATTTTTAGCCATCTCCAATGCGGTGGCATAGTCGTAACCCAAAGTAACTGTTACCTCGGTATTTTTGTCAATCGTTCTGGAAGCTTCAAAAAGGGTAAGCATTCGTCCTATTTTTGATCCAACGATCGATTTAAAGGTGGCTACCGTTTCGGTAACCGAAGCTGCATCTTCGGCATTCAATTGTGCATTGGCCAGGGTGGTTTCTACCAAACCTGCCACTTCGGTTCCAATTTGACCGGCCAGGTTGATTTTGGCTACTTCATACGCCTGCAATTTCGCCGCTGAATGGGTTTCGCCAACCGAACGTGCATCAGCCAAGAAGTAAGCAGGTTTGCCATCTTTGGTGGTTTCGTACCGTTTTATCCAAACAGCTTCTATTTGCTTGTCCATAGGCAGTTGACCGGGAGCAACCGTAAATCCTTCTTTTGCAAGCTTTTTGGCTTCTTTTCGAGCGTCTTTAATCGCTTTACCTTTAATTTCCTTTTTAATTTGTTTGGTGCTTTGGGCATACGCGTTGGATGTGAATGCAAATACCAAACATAAACTGATCAGTAAAATTGAATTTTTCATTTTGAAGCTTTTAAATTAAAAAATCGGGTTAAAAAAATTTTGTATGTAAAAATACGTAATTCTCAAAATCTACAGTCATACAAAGTAATTTATTTACTTTTAAAATTTAAAACCGAATCCTTTGACAACTTTTCAGGCCATCCAGCTTACTTGCCCATCCTGTCAACAACCCATGGGTCATTATGAACTTACTTCCTATTTTATTTATCGGTCTACAGTTTATTCTGATGGTAAGATTGAACATGATGGTAGTTTTTTCGAAGATAAGACAATTGTTGTGTGCCCGCATTGTGAGGGGGTTTTCTGGCGCGATGAGGCAAAAGAGAAGGAAATTGAATATCAGGATGACCAGCCCGAATTGCCTTTTTCAAAATCGGTTTGGGATCTTGAAATGGCACGTAGTGAGGATTTTAGGAAAGGAATGGTGCTCTATTATAAACAGTTGTTGGAAACTGGTTTCGCCAATACAACTCAAAGAGAAATTTATTTGCGGATAACACTGTGGCGCGCCATCAACGATATCATCAGGTACCAAAGACCTTTTTTGAAATCCATTGATAGTTATGTTCTTAGGAAGCCTCTTCGTTTTTTAAAAAGCCGGATTTCTACCTGCCGTACCTATGGGTACTTTAAACCCAATCAGTTGGAAAACCTACATCGGCTCACCAATATTTTTTCACCGGTAACGGATGATGACCAGCTGATGCTGACCGAGATGTACCGGGAAATGGGTAACAGATCCAAAGCCCTCGAACTACTGAACAGCATTGAAAATGGATCAGGTGCCACTTTTCGCAAGATCAAAAAAGCCACCCTTTTGTTCAGAAAAAGGGTTTTCATGCTCGGTAAATAATCAAAAATGCTAGTTTAGAGCATTTCTAAATTACTGAAATTCATCATGTAATATTTATTTATTAGCTACTTTTATGGGTTATACAAAACCATTTTAAATGGTAATTAATCTAATAAATCAAAAAAAACCATGAAGAAGTCTAACTTGTTTATCCTGATTGTTTTATTTTTTGCTATTGTTAATCAAGTGCCTGCTCAAAAGGTGGATTGTTTCATTTTGAAAGCTCCCGAAAAGCCATTTTACAACATGAAGCGCATCGGGGTATTGCAATTCGACTGCACCAATAACCGACGAAAAGACCTTGTCATCACCAATTTTATTGTGGGAGCCTTGCTTGATCAGCATCGTGGAATATACAATACTCAGGGACAATGGATGGGGCTGGTGAAGGCAAAGGAGGGAAGGACCTATGTTAAAGGAGTAAAAACCGACTTTTATGATGTGATTGAACGCGATCAGCTGGAGAAAATCATGAAAGAACAACGGCTGTCGCTATCGGGTGCCCTTGATGAAGCATCGGCTGCCGAAGTGGGCAAACTGTTGGGTTTGGATGTGATGATCCTGGGTAATGTCAGCTATACCGATAATGAAGAGCGTTCGAATACCTCGACATCACGCTGTGTAAAAAGAACGGTAACCGCTAAAGGAACCATCAAGATTATCTCGGTGGAAACCGCAAAAATAGAAGGCACCAAAAATACAGAAGCCAAAGTAAAAGAATCCGCTTGCGATGATAACATCGCTGGAATGCCCACCGTTGACCAGATGGCCGATGTGGCACTGCAAGATCTGGCCAGCCAGTTTGTTGGTTATTTTACTCCCGGTTATGAAGAAATCAAATACGATTTTGAGAAAATCAAACTCAAAGAATTTAAAGACCGGAGTAAAGAGGCCATGGACTACATCG
>PCUL01000045.1:0-3343 GCA_002771745.1 Bacteroidetes bacterium CG18_big_fil_WC_8_21_14_2_50_41_14 | reverse complement strand
GCTGCCTTTCTGGAAGAAATTGGCCGTCCGGTACAACCTTATACCTTCTCGGGTGGCGATATTTCTACTGCCTTGTCCGACCGGATTTTGGTAAAAGGTACCAGTGCCGACCGGACCAATGTGTATGATTTGCCCGATAGGTCGGGTGAAGTAGTAGCCAAGGTGCCTGGCGGATTGGAATTTAAAGTAATTGAAAAACAAGGCGATTTTTATAAAATCCAATTGCGTGGTACCAAAACCGGCTTTATTCACAAATCGGATGTTAAATAACGGCTTCACTTTTAATCACCAACAAAGTCTTCATCATGAATAAATATCTCCTGTCAATTATTGCGTTGACATTTGGCCTGCTTATCGGATGGCCACAAAACTCAAATGCACAGTTACCTGCCTGGACCGACTATTACAAAAGAGCCGAAATGTATCCTGAATCTGAATGGATAACTGGATTTGTGTCTGCTGTAAACTCCAACAATGAAGATCAGGGCAAAATGGTGGAAAAGTACGAATCCATGGCCCGCGACAAAGTGGTGCAAAGCATCGAAGTAGAAATAGAATCACAAAACGACCTGACCATTTCAAACATCAATGGCAAGTCCGACGAGGCTTTCCTCTCGAAAAGTGTTTCCTTTTCAAATGCCAAAATCAATGGATTACGCACCGAGCACTATTATGATAAGAAGAAAAATGAGGTGTATGCCTTTAGCTATGTAAACAAAAAGGAACTGGCTTTCTACTACAAAAATTTGATGGCAGCCAACCAAAAAAAGCTGGAGCAGAAGCTAAAAGAAGGCCGTGAATTCCTGAAAATGGGTAACAAAGAAGAAGCCCTGAGAAGCTTCTACGAAGGGATGCCGATGCTGGCCGAATCAGACCAGGCCCACATGCTGCTGTTGGCCCTGAACCGCAAAATGCTGGCGGAAATTAATCTGCAAGAAATCAATCAGCTACGGTTGGATTTTAATCAGGAAATCAACAACCTTCAGAAGGCCACCGAACTTAACCTGAATGAGGCGGCTTATTTTGTAGCCTATGGAATCTTCATTCAATTGGGTGAAATTACCTCTCCCATTTACATGGGTGAAACCACCTATTTAAATACAGGTTTTTCAAGCCCATATAGCGAGATGTGGGCAATGGCGCTAAAGGATGCACTGATAAAAGCCGGAAACTACCAAGTCAAAACCACAGGAAATATGCAAGATGCCAGCTTACTTATTGTGGGAAACTACTGGATTCAGGATGTGGATCTGCTGATCCACAACCGCATCGTAAAAAACGAGGAACTGGTGGCCGTGGCTACTGCCCGGATACCGTTGAAATGGCTGAGAAGCCAACAGGTTGTGTACATGCCCTGTGAACTTTCCAGAATCGAAAAACTAACTCAGTACAAACTAATGACCGTAAATCCTGAATTTACCGTTAAGGCAGGAGTGGAGGCTGACGAACCGTTGCAGGTGAGAGTCACCTATAATTCCGGTACAAACAACGATGAAGCCGCCAACATCCCGGTTGTATTTATAAACAAGCAAACAGGAGCGGTACTTTGCACGGCAAAGAGTGATGATAACGGGATTGCGCCGGGTTTTCTTCCTCCTCTGGGGTTCAACGATGCGCTGATAGAAGTTGAAGCCGGAATAGATCTTGCTTCGTACATTCCAATCGATACCAATACCGCTTATTACCTGTTGATTAAGAAACAGTTCAAACTGCTGCCTGCTCACTTTCTGGTTCATGTTCAAAAACAGGTATATTGTATTCAGAGCAGTGAGCTGTTGCTGGGATCGCCCATGGAAATAAAAACCATAGAACCCACTGTAAAAAAGGCACTTGTGGATCTTGGATACCAGTTTACCGACGATCCATCCCAAGCCGATTTTCTTATTATGATCGAAGCCTCCTCCACAACGGGCACAAACTATCAGGGTGTTTATTTCACTTTCGTGGATGCCAATATTTCGGTGATCAATCAATCAACCAACAAGGAAGTATTTAAAACCCATGTAGATCAGGTAAAAGGAGGAGGTGCCAACTATACAAAAGCGGGTAAAAAGGCTTTTGTAAATACGGCCGAACAACTAAAGGAAGCAGTTAAAGATTATAAGTAGGGATTTTTGTACGATTTGACTTAAAAAAGTATTTACAAAAGAATTGCTCTTAATATTATCCCCAACCCGGCCACCAGCAGTACCACTTTTTGCTACAACCTGCCCGCCGGCACCCACCAGGGCAGCATCGAAGATCACAACACCACCGGGCAATTGGTAGCCTCTACCATGTTAAATTTTCCCCAGTGCCGGCGGCACGACCGACCTTGTAACCCCGGAATTCATTCCGGGGACCTTTAAAAACTGAACTAAATAATTGATTCGAACTAATGATGTAATCACAAGAACAACAGCAAAGTAAAGCACGCGAAGTATTCGCGCACCAGAGAGATTGTTCATAACATAAAGCCTAGGAAACAAGTTCTTTGTCTTTGTCATGCTCATTCAGGATGGAAATAGCATCATCCTGCGTTCCCAGAATAATGGCCATCCAGTTCATTCGTTTATTTTGTTCAAACATGATTTTAAGCGTCATGGTTAGCGGAACCGATAAAAACATGCCTACCGTTCCCAGCACAAATCCCCAAAATATCAAGGAAATAAAAACAATTAGTGTGGAAAGTCCCATGCCATGGCCCATCATTTTGGGCTCTACAATATTTCCAATGGTCATATTAACTACTACATAGACTATAGCGGCCCAGAAAAATCCGGTCGGACCTAGCTGTACCAGGGCAAAAAGTACGGCAGGGATACCGGCGATGATGGATCCGAAATTGGGAATATAGTTTAACAAAAAAGCGATCAAAGCCCACAGGATGGCATAATCGATGCCTACAATCAACAGGCCGATGTACACCAGCAATCCGGTTAGTAAACTTACCATGGTTTTGATGGCCAGGTAGTGGCGGATGCTTTTTCCAATTCGGGTGAGATAGGCAATTGAATTGACATTTCCTTTTACGATGGCTTTTACCTTTAAATTAAAGCTGTTGAGCTCAAGCAATAAAAAGATGACAGTAAACACAATCAGGGCCATATTTCCCATCAAGGAGCCCAGCTCGGAGAGGATGCCGGCCGTATAACTCATGATCTTTGACGGGTCGAGCAAACTGGTTAATTGGTCTTTTGAAATATTGAAACCATGGTCGTTTAAATAGCCAACCAAACCCAGACCCATATCGTTTAGCTTAACGCCATAGGCCGGAGCATCCTGCGAGAAAGTGGAAAACGATTCGCTGATGATTCCACCAAAGCCAAAAACCACCAACAAGACCAACCCAAATACCAAAAAA
>PCUL01000303.1 GCA_002771745.1 Bacteroidetes bacterium CG18_big_fil_WC_8_21_14_2_50_41_14 | reverse complement strand
TGATTCAATTCCTCGTGCATCAATTATTTTCACCGCAATTTCCCTTCCGGGCTTCGGGGTCGAAGTGGAATGCACAGAATAACACAATTTCCGGTTTCGGACGAAGTGTCCGTGCTTCTTCCAAAGCCAGTTCAACCATACGTTGCTCTAATGGAGCATGTTCGGGACCAAAGCAGACTACAACCCGTTTCGGGTTGTCCTCTTTTGTCTCGGCTTCGGCTTGCAGAAACCGTGTGCCGCTCAATGGTTCAACCCGTGTAAATTCAATCGTTTTACCGCCTTTAGCTCTCACCCCTGAACGAAGCAACTCATTCCGCCATTCGTCCTGCCGCAAGGTTTCGCCACTTCTTGATATGGAAATGTCAGCCTCGAAGGAATTTTCAGATTCTACATCTTCAAATGATTTGGCTATTGGGGATGGTACTGCCTCTACAGTAAATGGGCCAGTTACTCTTGTCTTTTTATTGTTGATATTGGGTTTGTCGAAAATGGTTTCTTGAACGGTTGGTTCGTTATTAGCAATTGTCCCAAGCATAATGTGAGGAATCGTTTCATAATTAAAACCACTGCCCACTCCTTCACTTGGATATGCCAATTCATAATAATTAAAGTTGGCAACCATCATTCTTTGTTTGGTTAGTGTTAATGCTACTCTTGAAGTATCACAGGTAATCCACCTTCTGCCCCAATTCTCTGCTACGATTGCAGTTGTTCCGCTACCACAAGTAAGATCCAATGCTAAATCACCAGGGTCAGTTGTCATCAGCAGGCATCGTGCAATTAATTTTGTTCCAGTCTGGACAACATAGATTTTATCGTCTGTAAAGTTTCCAGTTGCAGTATCTGTCCAAAGGTTTGTTATAGGTTTAAGTGAAAAATCACTTGCAAATCTTACATATCTGATACTGTTTTCAGCTATATGGATTCTACCTTCTTTTGATAGTTTTTGTAATCCTTCAACTGAAGTTTTCCAATGCTGACCTGTGGGCGGATAATATTTCTTCCCTTGATGTTCAAATTCTTGCGGAGAACTTGTTGCCCCTTGAGACACTAGGCTTGTAGGTTGATATAATTTAGAATCAATTGGTAATTTGTCTTCGCCTTTTATTTCTTTTGATGTCAAGCCTCGATAACTCCCATCATTTAATCTTATCCATTTGTAATTACCGCCTTCAATAGAAATGTCTTTATCTAAATATAATTGACGATATTTTATTTTGGATTTGTCTTTTGCGTACCATACTAAATAGTCGCCTGTTCTTGCTAATGTTGATGAAGAAAAACCGCTTGTTGATGTGAAAGCAATCAAACTCACGAAATTTTCCGAGCCAAAAACCTCACCTAATATTTCTCTTACATGATGGACATTTTCATCGCTAATCTGCACAAACACGCTTCCACTTTCATGTAATAATTCCTTTGCCAACAACAAACGGTCGCGCAAATAAGTAAGGTAAGAATGTATGCCAAGTTCCCATGTATCGCGGAAAGCTTTTATCATTTCGGGTTCGGTGGTTAAGTCACCATCGTTGCCATCTTTTACATCCCGTTTATTCACAAAGGGTTGAAAGTTGCTACCATATTTTATACCATAAGGAGGATCGAAATATACCATTTGCACTTTACCACCCATTCCTTCTTTTTCTAAAAGGCTGTTCATTACCAAAAGGCTGTCTCCGGCTATGAGGCGGTTACTCCAGTTTTCGCGGTGTTTGTAAAATTCAATGGCTTCGCGCAAAGGTTTCTTTTCTTCTTCAAACAAACTTAGCTGGGGCGATACTTGCTCTGCTTTTTTTACAGATTCAATTATACGTCGTGGGTCAATGCGTTCGTGTACGTGCAAACTCACCGTTGGCACTTCAAAGCTGGTATGTTCTGCCTTGCCGGCCCATTGCAATTGTGGGTCAATATGCGGGTCATACTGGTATGTTTGTTTTTTATAACCGCCGTTGTCGGTATGGGCATCAACCAGTCCAACGGGTGGGTTGTTCAATCGTTCTTTATCTTTATGATCGTATTGCTCAATCGGTTTTGTTTGTTGGGTTTTTCTGGCCATGTGTTTTTAATAAATTCAATTTTCAAATAATGCACTAAAGTAACAAAAAAGCACGGTTGCGAAATTAAAATTCCACTTATCATTATACCTTCTTTCAATTTGAATGTGACTGCCAGGTTGAGAGGTCGCCCTTATGCGTGTGCATACCGTTTTGGCTATGAGCAGTAGCGACTCGCAGAGTGCTATTGCTTATAGGTTCTATTGTGCTTAGTATTTTGATTTTCCCATACAAGAACAACTAAGAAGATTCCGGTTAAATTCGTCAAAATGCCCTATTATAGGGAATTTGAATTCTGAATAATTCTCTTTTGTGGAATTGACAATTATAATATTTGCCACTTTGCAATTCATGGCTGCTTGAATACCTGAAAAAGAATCTTCAAAAATAATCGAGTCATAACTATTTACACCCAATTTGTCAATTGCCTTTACAAAAATATCAGGATGCGGTTTTCCTTTAATGTTCCCATCGTTGTAAATAATATGCTCTTCAGCGAAATAGTCCAGCAAATTCAGTTTGTTGATGAAGAAATCCACATTCGATTTCCCAGATGCTGTAGCAATTGCAATTGGTATGCTGTGTGCATTTAAATAGCTTAAAAGTTCGACCGCTCCGGGTGCTAGTTGCATTTTGTTTTTAAGACACTCATTTCTGTAAATAATCTCTTTTTCTTCGGAATATTGTTCAATTTCCAAATCATTTAACTCCCGTTTGAATATAAATTCAAGTGTGTCTTTATTGTTTCTGCCGTGAATGTATTCTTTCTTTTGAGCTAAAGTCAGATTTCGATTATGGCTCTCGAGATATTTATCCCACGCTGTTTCCTGAAACTCTGAATCCCAAAACAATGTACCGTTAAAATCAAAAATAACGCCTCCGTTTTTCATAATCCTTTTCATTAATTGACAATCTTTTTGTCTCTTTTAATATTAAGTTCAATGTCTGTATAGCACCAATTGTCGCTAAACTTATTATATAGCCTTTGTTGTTTAAATTCCTTTTAGTATTCATTTGCTCAATATTACTAAATTAAACAATTAGAACTGCTTATAATTGGTTAAATTGGTTCCTTACGTTCATTGTAATTGATCATCGGGTGATTGGTGGGGTAAATCCAGGGATTTTTTTTATCGGTTTTACATTGGGGGTTAACGGGCGTGCAGTCGAGTAGGCAAGGGGAATTTCACCCCATTCCGATAATTATCGGAACTCACAGAACCATCGATAGCTATCGGCGTGATAGTCTCCCATCACACGGCTCTTCTAATTCACGCTGTAAATATAAGCTCATCCTTCGAAAAGTTGGCAAAAAACAGCAATAAATTAGCTGACCCCTTTGCTCCATTTCCATTACTCCCGAATGCCTTC
>PCUL01000418.1 GCA_002771745.1 Bacteroidetes bacterium CG18_big_fil_WC_8_21_14_2_50_41_14 | reverse complement strand
TCCACGCCTCTCACTTGCAGGGTGCTCGCCACGTTTTTCAAAAGGAGGCCGGTCATCATGTCTTTCTCTATTGGGCCGGTCGTCTCGTTTGTCAGAAGCTGGACGGTCATCGCGCCGTTCTCTGTTTGGACGGTCATCATTTTCATAGGTACGCCGGGTTCGGGTCGGAGCACCGGATTCCCGGTTTTCCTCACCATAGCGCTTGCTGCCCTGATACACCTCAAACTTTAAAAACCGGGTTTCGATGGGTCCGTTGTACAATGGAATTCTGCGTGCAGGCCTGAGACCGATGAATTTGAACGTGTCAATGCTGGGGGTGATAATCCAGGCATCAAAGCCGGTAAAGTTCTTTTTCAGTGCATCGCCTATTCCCTTGTATAAATCACGTAATTCCCCATGTTCTTCCAACCTCATTCCATAGGGTGGATTCATGATGATGATGCCCTTACCGGCCGCTGGTTTGATGGAATCGAAAAACTGGCAACTTACTTCAATATCTTTATGAAGTCCGGCACTTTTTAAGTTGTTTCGTGTAAAGCCGATTGCTTTATCCGATCGGTCGGAAGCAAAAATACGGTGTTTAAGTTCTCCCATCTGGTCATCGGCTGCTTGCTTCACCTGTAACCACAATGCCTCATCATATCCCTCCCAGTTCATAAAAGCAAACTTTTGACGGTAATAACCCGAAGGAATGTTCATGGCAATCATGGCCGCTTCGATGGGAATGGTACCCGAACCGCACATGGGATCATAAAAATCTGTTTCGCCTTTCCAGCCTGTCAGCCGAATCATGCCTGCGGCAAGCACTTCGTTGATGGGTGCCTTATCCGCTGCCACCCGATAGCCACGTTGGTGCAACGAATGACCGGAACTATCCAGCGAAACGGTGCAAATATTGTGGCTCAGGTGCACGTCCACGAAGATATCCGGGTTGTCAGTATTCACCCAGGGCCGTTTGCCCATTACCTCACGAAATTGATCCACGATGGCATCCTTGGTTTTTAAGGCAACGAAATGGCTGTGTGTGAGTTCAGAATGAAAAACATTGGCTTCCACCGAAAAGGTTTGTTCCAACTTAAACACCTTGGTCCAGTCGATCTTCATCACATGTTCGTAAAGGTCTTTTTCATCGTTCACCTCGAATACTGCGATGGGTTTAAGCACCCGGATGGCAGTACGCGCCATGTAATTGGCCTTGTACATCATGGAGGTATCGCCTCTGAACTTCACCCCTCTTTTGATAGGCTCCGCGTCAAGTGCCCCCAGTTCAGTGAGTTCGGCAGTCAGCATGTTTTCCAGTCCGGCAAAAGTCTTGGCCACAAAATCCATCCCCGGAACGTATTCTTTTAATGATTCCATAAGCGGCAAAATTAACTAATTTAGCACGGCAATAATCAACACCCTAAACTTTTAAGTGATGCTGTATGACGATAGAAGAAGCTCAACAAATGGTTGATCAATGGATCAACACCACGGGAGTCAGGTATTTTAGTGAACTCACCAACATGGCCCTGCTAACCGAAGAAGTAGGCGAGGTGGCACGCGTTATTGCCAGAAGGTATGGCGATCAGTCGTTTAAGGCAAACGAGGCGGATGCGGATTTAGCCGATGAACTGGCCGATGTGCTGTTCGTGGTGATGTGCCTGGCCAACCAAACCGGCATCGACCTGACAGATGCATTGAAGAAAAATATGGAGAAAAAAGAAACCCGCGATGTAAACCGACACCGGCACAACAAAAAACTCTCCTCTTAGTTTTTCTTAACAATAGAAAGTATAACTGAATTTGCATTTCATTTATTTTTGATCCCATTTCCACTTCAAGTATGTAACCAAAATCAATGAAACATTCTTTAATCTATCTCATCCTTTTCCTTCTCCCGTTAAGGATTTTTTGCCAAAACCCTACCATCACTGGTCATGTTTACGATAAAAAAACAAGTGAACCGCTGGCCTTTGTTAATATAGTGGGCAATGACGGACGAGGTGCAGTAACGGATATCGATGGGAAGTTTTCGATTGTAAACGGAACAAATACACGCACCCTTTCCATTTCCTACGTAGGATACCAACCGCTTATTTACCAGGTGAATATCGGTCAGGATTTTCAAAAAATATTGTTGGAGCCAAAGGTTTTTGACCTGGAAGAGGTGAGCATCTTTCCAAACGACAATCCGGCCCACCGCATCATCAACAACGTGATTAATAACCGCGACCTGAACAATCCCGAGAAACTGAAGGCCTTTAGTTATGTAGCCTACGACAAAATGATCCTGACTGTAAACTCTGACTCGCTGATGAGCAGAGACCCTGCTTTGCTGGATAGTGTTGAGATGAAAGCCCGTAATTTACTCACGAAACAGGATTTGTTTATCACAGAAACCGTTACCGAACGAAAGTACCTCGCTCCCGGATTAAACCAGGAAAACGTGTTGGCTACTAAGGTCTCCGGGTTTTCTGATCCCATCATTACCTTTATGATTTCGCAAATCCAATCCACCAGTTTTTATGATGAGATGATTGAGATTGCCGGAAAAAAATACATCAATCCCATCAGCAAAGGAAGTACCAAAAAGTATTTTTTCCTGATAGAAGACACCACCTTTTCAGCAACAAGCGATACAATTTTTATCATTTCCTATCGTCCTATGAAAGACACCCGTTTTGAAGGCATGAAGGGCTTTTTGTCGATCAATTCAAACCGCTGGGCCATTCAGAACGTAAAGGCCGAACCCGCCAATGATTCCACAGCCGGATTTAGCATTAAAATTCAGCAAGGGTACGAATTCATTCAGGATCATTGGTTTCCCACTCAACTTAACACCGATGTTTCACTTCCCATGATTACGGTGAGCGACAGCATTAACAACTATCCCGTGATTGGAAAAGGCAGAAGTTACATCCGGGAAATCAACCTGAACCCGGCCATTAAAAAAAGTGATTTTGGCTACCACGAAATTGAGATTGAAGCAGGTGCAACCAAACGAAAAGGGGAATTCTGGCGCGAATTTCGTGTCGACAGCCTTACCGACAAGGAAAAAGAAACCTATCGGGTAATTGATTCTTTGGGCAAAGCCGAAAATTTTGATAAGATGGCTTCTACTTTTCAGACTTTGCTCAGCGGTAAAATCCCCTTTTATTTTATCGACCTCGACCTGAACAAGATAGTGCATTATAACGATTATGAAGGAATCTATCTGGGTGCCGGAGTACACACCAACGACCGCATATCAAAACGTATTAAAACCGGACTCTTCGCAGGTTACGGATTTAAAGATAAAGAGGCTAAATACGGTATGGATGTATCATGGATGGTGCATAAACGATCCGAGTCCACCATTCAGCTTGAAGCCTACAATACCGTTATCGCTTCGGGTGAGACCAGGTTTTTTGATGATAAAAATCAAATCTGGCGTACCTCCGATTTCTATCAGTTTTTCGTGTCGAGAATGAACCCGACTGTGGGAGGCGAACTGAATTATCTGTTCAGGTTAAGGCCGTTGCGCGATTTTAAATGGAATACGGGAGTACGCCATCAGCAAAAAAAAGCAACCAGCGATTATTATTTTACAAACGAGCTCCTGCCGTTGGATGAACAACTTACCGATTTCAACTTTTCAGAACTCAGCCTTGGGTTTAGATTTGCCTTCAGGGAAAAAATCCTTCATACCACCAAAGGTCAATTGTCGTTTGGGTCGAAGTATCCGGTGGTTTGGGTTAACTATATTCGTGGATTAAAAGTAGCAAATGGCGATTTCGATTTTAACCGCCTGGATATAAAGGTTGAATACACACACAAAACCAAATATTATGGAGAGTCGACCATCAAAGTGATGTCCGGAATCATCGATGGGCAACTGCCCATCAGCAATTTATATAATGCGGTGGGCACCTATCGGATGGTGGCACTTCTGGCTCCCGGAAGCTTCGGGACCATGCGCACCAATGAGTTTTTTTCTGACCGATATGTGGCCTTATTTCTAAATCACAGCTTTGGACAGTTGTTGTTTAAAACCGGTAAATTTAAACCTGAAATCAACCTGGTAACCAATATTACCTTTGGCACAATGAACCACCAGCAAAACCACCACAACATTGATTTTAAGACACTTGAAAATGGCTATTACGAATCCGGTCTGGTCATCAGGAAGTTGCTGAATTTGCAAATTTACGACCTTGGAATAGGTGTTTTATACCGTTACGGATCTTATGGATACATTGATGCAATGGACAACATCGCGTTTAAAATCAGCCTTTATTATGGTTTTTAGACGGCAATTGTCAACCATGGGGCAGCCATTTTGTCACTTTATTTCGAAATCAACTTGATTGCGCTGCATCATCCTTTCGCCGAAGTAATTATTTAATACGGAACATTAAAATCCGAGCTGTTACCACTTGCAAATCAGGTTAAATTAGCTTATATTTACCTCCCTTAATATTGATCAGGTAAGTATGACAGTTGACATGAACAACCAGCTTTATCAATACATAAAACCCATTGTAGGCTTTTGTGCCCTGGTTTTTATGACGTGGTACTTTGCTGATTTGGTAGGTTATATTTTGGTGGCCGTCTTTCTGTCGATGACCGGAGCTCCATTCACAAAAATGTTAAACACCTGGCGAATCGGCAAACACCACCTGCCGCATGCTGTAAGTGCCTTGGTTACCATGGTTCTTATATTGCTTGTGATTGGTTTATTGACCATGATTATCGCTCCATTGATTATTCGTCAGGCCAATATTATCATGTCGATCAATATCGATGATTTCATTTCTCATTTTGATAAGCCAATGGGCAAACTGGATGCCTTCCTGGCACAATACAATTTGATAAAACCGGGTGAAACTTTTTCACAATATATACGAACTCAGGTTCACGGCGTATTCGACATGACACAGTTTCGGGAATTCTTCACCAATATCATCAGTGCCACAGGTTCGGTGGCCATCGGCATTTTTATCGTCATTTTTCTGACCTACTATTTTTTGTTTGACGATGGGTTAATCAAGAATGTGCTGTTAATTCTGTCACCTGACAAATATGTTGAAGACATCAGTAAGGTATTGCACGATTCAAAATACCTTTTAGTAAGATATTTTCATGGGGTTTTGCTCGAAGTCGTTATCATGATGAGCCTGGAGACTATTGGGTTGCTCATCATGGGCATTCCCAATGCGGTGTTGATTGGCTTTATTGGCGGATCAATGAATGTGATACCCTATTTAGGCCCTGTCATTGGTATGTGTTTGGGTATTTTGCTAGGCTTACTTTCGGAACTTAGTGCCGAAAATTACGACATATTAACCTACACCATTTTTAGCGTGGTAGGAGTGTTTGCCGTGTCCAAGATCATTGACGACCTCCTCTTGCAGCCTCTCATCTATTCAAGAAGCGTAAAAGCGCATCCGGTCGAAGTTTTTCTGGCCATTATCATCGGCGGTAAGCTTTCAGGGATTGTTGGCATGATTTTGGCAATACCTATTTATACTATTCTCAGAGTAGTACTCCGCCAGTTTTTAAACCAAATGAAACTGGTTAAATATTTAACAAGTAGAATGTAACTTTTTTCACAGAAAACGATATACCATTATAAACCCTTTTAAAAATACCACTATGAGTAAAGAAAATTCAAATTCAGGATTTGCATTTATTGCAGGATTGGTCGTTGGTGCCGCCGTTGGCGCACTTGCAGGCTTACTTTTCGCCCCTCAATCGGGTGAAGAAACCCGTAAACAATTGGGTGACAAAACAAAAGAAGTTGCCGATGAGTTATTAGATAAATTTGATGAATTGAAAGAATCGATGACTGATGTGATTGATGGTGTGAAACGCGGTACCGCAGAAACCATCGAAAATGTCAAAAAAAGCACCACGGAGATGCTGGATGAAGTAAAAAAGAATAAAACCAAGGCGGTTTAAGCTTTTTCATGATGAAAGGTAATCAGATTGGTTCTGCTTTTCAGGATTCGTTTGAATCGCTAAAAAGCTATATCGACATTCAGGTTAAGTACAATAAGTTGGTGCTGACACAAAAGCTTGGCGACATTACCTCGTACTTTGCTTTGTTGTTTATAGTAACTGCACTGGCAGGAGGATTGTTGCTTTTTTTATCGTTTGCATTTGTCTATTGGTTCGCCAAAACGACCGATCTGGATGTTTACATTGGCTATTTGATTATTGCCGGTTTTTATTTGGTTTTAATCGGGTTGATTATTAATTACAAAGAACGGCTACTGTTTTCACCTATTCGTAACTTGTTAGGTTCCATTTTGTTTGAAAATGAAATGCAGCGTTCTGCTGTCAATTCATTCAAAAATAAAGAGACCGTAACGAAAATGATAAAAGAATTGGATCATCAGATTCATCAACATCAGGAAGTATTAACATCAAAATTCCAAGTACTACAGGAATCGTTAACCCTGGCCAATATCTCGCAACAACTTTTTCAAAACATTTACAGTAAAGTAGTTACTTCGGGCAATGTGGCAAGAATAGCCTTTTTGCTGATCAAGCGTTTAAAGCAGAAATCTTCCAAAAAGAAAAAAAGCACCTAAGGTGCTTTTTTATCAGAATGATTTCTATACTGTCATGATGTCTTTCTCTTTCAAAGAGAACAGTTCATCTGCTTTTTCGATAAACTTGTCGGTCAGTTTTTGAATTTCATCAATCAGGTGCTTGGATTCATCCTCCGTCATACCTTCTTTCTCCAACTTTTTTGCCTCATCATTACCGGCCCTGCGCGCATTGCGAATCCCAATCTTGGTTTCTTCAATTATTGACTTAGCCTTTTTTACCAGACTATGACGGCGCTCTTCGTTTAATGGCGGGACATTGATACGTATAATATCTCCCTCATTTTGTGGGTTAAAGCCCAGATTAGCAACCAATATGGCTTTCTCGATGGCATGAATGGTGCTTTTATCAAAAGGCTGTACAATAATTTGTCGTGCATCAGGAGTGTTGATATTGGCGGTTCTTTCGATGGGTGTTGGCACTCCATAATAATCTACCCGGACACCAGACAGCATCGAAGGATTGGCTTTGCCGGCCCGCACCTTAAGAAATTCTTTTTCCAGGTGATGCAAAGCGTGGGTCATGTTCTCTTCTACTTCCTCGAGACATAATATGGCATCATCAGTCATAACCAATTATTTTTTTTAAGCAAATTTACTATTTCCATTCAATTTTGCTCAATTTCACTCGATTTTAATCAAACCAAACGGATTTTTGTCCTAAACGCCTACCATTGTTCCAATTGATTCACCACTGACCACTTTCATCAGGTTCATTTTTTTGTTCATGTCGAACACCAAAATGGGAAGGCCGTTCTCTTTACATAGTGTAAAGGCCGTCATATCCATGATTTGCAGTTTCTTTTCATAGGCTTCATCAAAGGTAACAAAGTCGTATTTCATTGCTGAAGGATCTTTCTCAGGATCGGCAGTATAAACACCGTCCACACGAGTTCCTTTTAAAAGGATATCGGCTTTTATTTCAATGGCTCTAAGCGCCGAAGCTGTATCGGTGGTAAAAAACGGGTTGCCGGTTCCTCCTGCAATGATCACTACATTTCCTTCGTTCAAATACTGAATGGCCTTTTTTCCACTCATCAGTTCGGTAACGGGTTGCACATGCAAACCTGAGAGCAATTTTACTTTAACTCCCTGGTTTTCCAGCTCGCCCTGCAATGCCATCGAATTGATTACTGTGGCCATCATACCCATATAATCGCCTTGTACCCGATCGAAACCCTTGGCTGCACCCTGCATTCCACGGAAAATATTTCCTCCTCCAATGACAATGGCCACCTGAACATTCTTCTCAGCAACCTTTTTCACGTCTTCGCAATAAGCCATTAGTGTAACCGGGTCGATTCCATTTTGTTGCCCACCCATCAAAGCTTCTCCACTCAGTTTAAGTAAAATCCTTTTATACTTCATGATGATTCATTATTTAACCACTATCATGCAAACCGGGATTAATAAATCCCGGTCCACCATTTTATTTTCTGATTATCCAATACTTTCGTCTTAGAATTTGCGCCCAAAACTATTATAATCCAGTTCTAGTTTTGTAAACTGGGTGAAAAAGTTTTTGAATTCATCGTAGTTGTTGTTGTTGGCGACAAACCGGTAGGCATATCCGGCCTTCAAACCCAACGTATCTTTAGAATAGATATTTCTCGAGGCGGAATCGTTTTTCACGAAATAATTGATGCGCCCGTCGCCCAGTTTTTCAATCAGCCACACGGCACTGGAGTCAAAAGTAATCATCGCTTCTTTGTCACCATAAGTGCTCAGGTTATATACTACTTGAAACACAGGTGGAGGTGGAACAGGAGGCGTAAGATAGCTGTATACAGGGATATCACTTACCGAATTCGACTTGGTGCAACTTCCCAACGAGAATACAATCGTGAAACAGAGTAATGAGCATATAAATAATGACGAGGTTCTCATGATGTAATGATTAAGTGCGAACAATGACCGATTTCATATAACCACCGCGTTATCTGCCCCGGCAAATAACATATTAACAGGCTAAAAGTAGTAAACTTTACAATGGCAAGATAGATATTATTAAAGTTAAACCAGATTTTTACCATGACATTGTTTATATTTTTTTCCACTACCACACGGACAAAGATCGTTTCGTCCTACTTTCTTTTCTACTTTCACAGGTTGCGATTTAACATGATCCTGGGTATTGCTATGCGCCTGCGACAACATGTCACCATGTTCTTCCTTTATCTGCGAACGATCGATTCCTTTTGGAAGTTTAGCTTCTTTCAACCCCGATTGGTTTTGCATAAAGATGTCGCCTTTAATTAGATACGATACTACATCTTTATTTATTTTTTGAATCATCTTTTTAAATAATTCAAAAGATTCAAATTTATAGATTAACAACGGGTCTTTTTGTTCATAGGAGGCATTCTGCACCGACTGCTTGAGGTCGTCCATTTCACGCAACTGCTCTTTCCATGCATCATCAATATGAGAGAGTGAAATACCCTTTTCAAAAGCCAAAGGAACTTCTGCACCATTCGATTCAACCGATTTACGCAAGTTGGCAATCACCTGTACCTGCCTGATTCCATCTGAAAAGGGAATAGCGATGTTTTCAAATTGGCTTTGATTTTCGTAAACATCCTTAATAACCGGAAGCGTACTTATTGCCAATCGTTTACGTTTTTCAATATATGCCTTGTACACTACTTCAAACAACTGGTCGGTGAGTTCTGAAACATTTTCAGAACTAAAAGTGGCTTCGTTAAAGGGTGATTCAACTGCCAGGGTACGATACAATTCCAGTTTAAACCCACTAAAATCACGGTTTTCCTGATATTCGTTGATCACATTTTCGCTCAAATCATATATCATATTCGAAACATCCACCGAAAGGCGCTCACCAAACAAAGCGTGTCTCCGGCGCTTATAAATCACTTCCCGTTGTGAATTCATCACATCATCATATTCGAGCAAACGCTTCCTGATACCAAAATTGTTTTCTTCTACCTTTTTTTGTGCCCGCTCGATGGATTTGGTGATCATCGAATGCTGGATCACCTCACCCTCGTCAAGGCCAAGACGATCCATGATGCCTGCGATACGTCCCGATCCAAACATGCGCATGAGGTCATCTTCAAGAGAAACAAAAAATTGTGAGCTGCCCGGGTCACCCTGACGACCTGCACGACCCCGCAACTGACGGTCAACACGCCTGGAATCGTGACGTTCGGTACCAATGATGGCCAAACCACCTGATTGCACAACTCCTTCACCCAGTTTAATGTCAGTACCACGACCAGCCATGTTGGTGGCAATGGTCACCATACCGGCATGTCCGGCTTCCTTAACTACCTGTGCTTCTTTTTGATGTAACTTTGCATTCAACACATTGTGGTGAATGTGCTTGCGGGTGAGCATCCGGCTAAGTAACTCCGATATTTCCACCGAAGTAGTACCGACAAGCACGGGACGGCTTTTTTTAGTAAGCTGCTCTATTTCATCAATAATGGCGTTATATTTTTCGCGTTTGGTTTTATAAACCAAGTCCTGGCGATCGTTGCGGATGATGGGTTTGTTGGTGGGAATTACCACCACATCAAGCTTATAAATATCCCACAACTCTCCTGCTTCCGTTTCGGCAGTACCAGTCATCCCCGCCAGTTTGTTGTACATCCTGAAATAATTCTGCAAGGTAATGGTGGCATAGGTTTGGGTAGCGGCCTCTACTTTTACATTTTCCTTGGCCTCAATGGCCTGGTGCAACCCATCGGAATATCGCCGGCCTTCCATAATACGTCCGGTTTGCTCATCTACAATTTTAATTTTATTCTCGATGATCACATACTCTACATCCTTTTCAAAAAGCGTATAGGCTTTTAATAACTGCGTTACCGTGTGTACCCGTTCCGATTTGATAGCGTAGTTTTTAATCAGTTCGCTCTTCTTTTCCAGTTTTTCCTTTTCAGGGATATTCTGTTTTTCTAAATCAGCCACCACCGATCCGATGTCGGGAAGTATAAAAAACTCCGCGTCATCGTACGACCGGGTTAACAGGTCGATACCCTTTTCGGTTAGATCGACCGAATTGTGTTTTTCATCAATGGCAAAAAACAACTCATCATCCACCACATGCATGTTTTTTGCTTGTTCCTGCAAGAAAAAACTTTCTGTTTTTTGCATCAATTGCCTGTTTCCTTCTTCACTCAGCAATTTGATCAGCGCGGTATTTTTCGGCAATCCATGATAAGCCCTGAGCAACAACAACCCGGCATTTTTTACATTTTCGTTGTTCGATTGATCTTTTAACAGATTTTTAATTTCAGCTAAAATACTCGACACCAATGTTTTTTGGGCGTTATACAGCGATTGAACATCTGCCTTTAAAGCATCGAATTCCTGTGAGTCGCCTTTGGGAGTTGGACCGGAGATAATCAAAGGGGTTCGTGCATCATCAATTAATACCGAGTCGACCTCATCCACAATCACATAATTATGCCCCCGTTGTACCATTTCTTCGGGATTACCTGTCATGTTGTCACGCAGGTAGTCGAACCCGAACTCGTTGTTCGTTCCAAAAGTGATGTCAGCCAAATAAGCCAGACGTCTTTCTTTTGAATTTGGCTGGTGATAATCGATACAATCGACCTTTAGACCATGAAACTGGTACAACATGCCCATCCACTCGCCATCGCGTTTGGCCAGATAATCGTTTACTGTGACCAGATGAACACCTTTTCCGGTCAGAGCGTTCAAATAAACCGGCAGGGTAGCTACCAGGGTTTTACCTTCCCCGGTCGCCATTTCGGCAATCTTGCCGTGATGCAACACCGTACCACCAAATAACTGAACATCGTAATGCACCATGTCCCAGGTAATGGTATTTCCTCCGGCAAGCCATTGGTTGCGATAATAGGCTTTGTCTCCCTCAATATTGACGGAGTCGAGTTTAGTTGCCAGATGACCATCCATTTCGTTGGCAGTTACTTCAACTACTTCATTTTCTTTAAAACGACGGGCCGTTTCTTTCATCACCGAAAAAGCTTCAGGCAGAATCTGATTCAGTACCTCCTCCGTTTTTTCATAACTTACCTTGATCAGTTTATCAATGGTGAGATAGAGTTCCTCCTTTTCGTTGCTATCTATATCCTGCTGATCGTTTATTTGTTGCTTAATCCGATCTATTTCATTCTCTTCTTCGGCAATGTATTCTTTAATACGTTGTTTAAACTCCGAGGTTTTAGCTCGTAGTTGGTCATTGCTCAGGTGTTTTATTTTTTCGTAAGCTGCCTTTACCTGTTCTACTTCGGGGCCAATGGCTTTTAAATCACGGGTTGCTTTGTCACCAAGCAGCTTTTTAATAAAGTTTATCATGTTTTTTTATCTCTGAAAGATTGATACGATCAATAATTATTCCAAATGCGCTTATATGTTGAGTGAATAGTGGGCAAAGGTATCTAAAAAAATGGAGCTGTTTTGGCAGCTTGACAAGAACAGTAAAGAATTGTTATCGCCTGAAATTATTTACGGTTTTGATTGAAATCGTTTGACATACCTGGTGATATATGGCTCCATATTCTCATCAGGCATGGGCATGGTAGCATTGGCAATGGTTCCGTCAGGATTGATCAGAATATAAGTCGGGAAGGTACGCACATGGTATTGTTCAGGAAGCAGCATCTGACTGGTCACCTTTAAAAATTCCCACTGAAACTGTTTGTCGTGTTTATATTTCATGGCATTGTCCCATTCATCGCTTACAACAAGTGTGAGTAGGTCTACTTTTCCCTGAAAGGACAGGCTTATCTTTTGAATTTTTTCCAACTCATTAAAACAAATCTGACAACGATCGCTAATGAAATTGAGCAGAACAAATTTCCCGGCATAATGGTTTAGTTCGACCACGATCCCATATTCATTTTTCACGGCAAAGGACGGAGCCGGATAACCATAGGTCAGGTCAGTCAGTTTTTCGATAAAATGAGTCGCAATCTCTTTATTCTCAGGAAATTTTGAAACTCCCGAAAGCAATTTCAATTTATTGATCACCTCCGTTTTTTTAATCTCAGGTAGAGAATAACTCTTCGACATTAATAGCATCATGGCCAACTCAACCACCCGGTCGTTGGTTTTAAGCAAGCTATCGCGTTGCAGCATCTGTTTTAAAGTCAAATAGTCGCCAGGCTGATTTAATGCTCGTGTCAATTCGTTGTAGTGACGGTTGCTAAAAGCATCGAGGTAATTATCAAAATAGGTTTTAAAAAAATCGGTGTACTGAATATTGTTGTACAAAACGGGGTTGGAAACAAGCTCCATTTCAAGTATTTCGTTATTGCTCAATCGTTTACTCAGCCATTCGAGTGAAACAAAAGCATAGTGGATGTAGTCTCTCAGATACTCACTTTTTCTATCTTTGAATCGCAAGGTCATCTCAGACTTAAAGTCATCAAGAACCTGTTTGTTCCTGCTTTTGTATATCACCTGCGCATTTTCATAGATAAACTGGTTATATAACTGGTTAAACAACCCAATATCAGTTTGCAAGTTGTCATCATTTGTAACTTCCATGTTAAACTGCAAAGGCACCTGATCGAAAATAGAACCTTGGATTTCTGGTTGTTGAGCCGGAATCGACACCTGATAACTTGCGCCAGGTCTTAAATAGAGTTCGCCCTTATCGAGATTAAGAGCCAGGAAACCAAAGGTAGTCAAAGTCAATGGTGCGGTGAGGACAAAATTACCCTGTTCATCACATCGCGTTTGCGCAATGGTTTTTTCCAACATAGAAAATTGATCGGCATACAACAATACCCTCACCAAATCGCCCTCCTTTGCATGACTGGTTCCCTCAATGGAAATATTTTGGGCCATGCCATGGCAGAAAATAAAAACTAATAAAACTACAGCAAAAGTTTTCATTTCAATAATCATACAGTTTAAACTTTTTTTATATCCGAAATAATATGACCCGGTATCATGGCACTGATATCGCCACCATGCCTGATCACATCGCGGACGATGGATGAAGAAATCGGTGTAAACCGGGGCTCGGTAAGCAAAAAAACCGTTTCAATCTTTGAAGCCAGCAGTTTGTTTACCTGACCTATTCCCCTTTCAAATTCAAAATCCGCAGCAGTCCTTAGTCCCCTCAAGATATAGTCTGCCTTTACTTTTTTGCAAAAATCAACCGTCAGGCCCTCGTACAACTCCACCCTGACATTGGTCAGGTCAGCGAAGGCGGCTTCTATCCACTGACGACGCTGATCAACGGGAAACATGGCTTGTTTCTCGGTATTGACACCGATAGCGACAATAATTTCATCGAACAGGGAAGCGGCACGCTTTACAACTGATATATGTCCCAATGTGATGGGATCGAAGGAGCCGGGAAAAACCGCAACTTTTCTCATAGGGTATGAATTTTAAAGGGTAAAAATACAGGATTATTTCTTAACGGACGAAGAGATAGCCCAACGTTTCATAAAGAGACCGGTAACCGGACATGATGGCATCACGACTTTCATCGCAACTTAGCCACAAGGCTCTGGTAATTTGTTCACTCAACTGGGGCGATAAGGCCGAAGCCGATTGAGTGCTCATCGCAAACCAACAGGTACGTTTTAAAATATACTGATGGTGCTCGCAATAGATATGGTACGAATCGGGTAACCTGGATTCAATAACCAGCCCGTCAATACCGGTTTCTTCGGAAACTTCCCGCAGGGCAGCAGCTTCAATCGACTCTCCTTGCTCAACTTTTCCCTTTGGGAGATCCCACTTTCCCAGCCGATGAATCAACAAAAACTCACCTTTCTTATTCATAACCACTCCACCTGCTGCATCGATAAATGTAAATTGACTTTGAAATTGACGAAACAAATGTTCAGTGTCGCGACTCCTTAAACAGATATCCTGATGGTAATCACCTGAAAGCAGTTGAAGAACAAATTCCTCCATCGGTTCGACTTGATCAATAGTCAGACATGATGCGTTTTGCGGGCAGGTTTCGTCCGCAAACAATACTTTAATATCATGATAATAAACTGCATTCATCTGACAAATTTAATAGAATTTATGTGTTCTCTTAATCTTTATCCTAATGGCAATCGTGAAAAATGTTTAGATTTGCCGAATGAATTTTGATCAGGAAACTGCCGACATGGTTTCGGCCAACTTACTTCAGATTAAGGCAATCAAACTGAATAACAGTTTGCCCTTTACATGGGCTTCCGGCTTAAAATCACCCATTTACTGCGACAACCGGATTACCCTTTCTTATCCGAAAATTCGCACCTATATCCGTCAACAATTGGTGAAAGCCATTACAGAGCAATTTGGAAATGTGGACGTTATTGTAGGAGTAGCCACCGCCGGCATTCCTCAGGGAGCACTGGTAGCCCAGGAACTTGGATTGCCTTTCGCTTATGTACGCTCGGCGGCTAAAGAACATGGTTTGTCCAATAAAATTGAAGGAACCATTAATAGTGGACAAACGGTAGTGGTGATCGAAGATTTGGTTTCCACCGGAAAAAGCAGTCTGGAAGCAGTTTATGCGCTTCGCGAAACAGGTGCAAAAGTTGCAGGAATGGCCGCCATCTTCAGTTATGGATTGCAGATTGCAGCTGAAAATTTTAAAGCGGCTGACTGTCGATTGGTCACACTATCTGATTACGATTCCATGATCAGCAAAGCTGTTGAGGATGAATACATTTCAAAAAAAGACGAGGTTTCGCTGAGGGAATGGAGACAAGATCCAAAAGCCTGGAGCGACCGCCACCAATAATAAACCCGCACCCACACAAAAACAGACCCATGAAAATTGAAGGAAAATCTGCCATAATTGACAAATCAGCTGAAGATGTTTATCAATTTCTAAGCAATTTTAATCATTACGAACAGTTGATGCCCGAACAAATCACCAACTGGAATTCTGATGAAAAAAGCTGTTCCTTCACCATCCAGGGTATGGCCA
>PCUL01000188.1:984-4345 GCA_002771745.1 Bacteroidetes bacterium CG18_big_fil_WC_8_21_14_2_50_41_14 | reverse complement strand
ACAACAACCTTTTCCCTGCCAGTTTTCAACAACCTGTTGCTTACAACCACTCTTCATTCGACATGTCGGTGAAAGAGGTGTATTGGGGAACCGCCGAAGAAGCCCTGGTCGATTCCCTTATCTGGGATTATCAGGACAATCCGGCACTCGGCAAACTCTACCGGATTCCATTTCTTGCCGAACCCGACACCACCTTCCCAATTTCGCCTCCCACGGGAGTAATAAAACAATGGGTCGGTGATCAGGTGAAGCTCTCCTGGAAGTTAAATCCGGAAAAAGACCTGAAAGGTTACCGGGTTTATTCTGGTGGGTTCGAATATTACCATTTTGGATCAACTCTTGATGTGGGTCATCTCCAAACGGTATTCATCGATGCCTCTGTTTACGATTCCATTGCGGTAACAGCCTATGATGCCGGAGGAAATACTGAAAACGCTCAACTGGCCGGTTTCGAGAGCCCCTTTTCATTCGCCTCCTATTTCCCTTATGCCGGTGAGAATAACCAATATTGTATCAGCCAGGCTCAGATTCAATTAAATAACAGTACAGCTCCTTTTTCTTACGAGCAGTTGTTATGGAAGACTTCAGGAGATGGTACTTTTAACAACCCAACCATGCTTCACCCTACCTATTTTCCGGGTACTCAGGATTTAAGTGTTGGCACGGTAGTATTGTCAATGAATGTGTTTAAGGAAAGTAAGTGGCTTTCCGACAGCCTTGAGTTATCTATCCTGGAGGACGTGATCGTGTTGGCCGGGAACGATACCACCATTTTTGTTGATGATTCATTGAATTTAGTTCAGGCAGAAGAAAGCAATGCCAGCAATCTATTTTGGACAAGCAGCGGGGATGGAGTTTTTGTTGATGATACCCTCCTCCATACAACCTATATTCCCGGAATTATGGATAAAGCCACCGGGGTTGTCGAGCTGACGCTTATGGGGCAAAATGTATGTGGTGAACAAACAGGAACCCTGACCTTGACCCTTGTTCCCCGGTTTACCATCCATGGCGCTGTTTGGCAGGATAGTCAAATAGCTGAATCATGCGCCATTGTGGCTTTCGATCAGTTCTCTTCTCCCAGTCGTGCCGCCAGTATGGTGAATACCGATGATGCCGGCAGGTTTTTATTCGATCGCCTGGTGCCTGGTGAATACCTCTTATATGCTGTTCCTGATACCTCCCTGAAGGATAGTTTTTTTCCGGGATATTATGTTGTTTCGCCCCGATGGCAGCAAGCCTACCTTTTAAAGTTGGATGCCGATATTTATGATGTAGATATACTTTTGCCACCACTCGATTACTTATTACCGGATGGGAATGGGAAAATTTCAGGGCATTTTGTGAGCAACACCTTTTCCGCCTATCAACACGATGTTTACACACGGTCGTGGTTCGAGCCTGACATGCCTGAAATTCAGCTCAATGAAGGACAATCGAATATCACTATTTTGTTGTACACATCCGGCCGCGAAAAAGTGCTCGACTACACCTTGACAGATGCAAATGGAAACTTCTACTTTAATCACCTGCCTATGGGCAGTTATGTGGTAGATGCCGAAAAAGCGGGATACCTCACGGTGGTGTCCCCTGTAATCACATTGACCCCGGAAAATCCGGTCCGCAGCAATTTGGAACTTTTAGTCGACCAAAAGAAAATAAGCATACAAGCCCCCGGAGATGTTAACCCTGTCACCCGGGATGAATGGGTTGTTTTCCCAAACCCCACAAACTCGCTGATCAACATTTTACCGAAAAAAATAGAGAGTGGTACTTATCACATAGGTGTATATGATGTGTTTGGAAGGAAAGTTATGACTGGTGATTGGACTGTGAACCCGGATGACTCCAATCCGGCTTATCATTTTAGCGTTTCAACACTTCATCCCGGAATTTATTTCGGAGTTATTATCGGGGTAAACTCATCCCGAGATTTTTCATTCATTGTTCGATAAATTCGCCTCTTTAATCCAATCACTCCTTCGCATAAAAAACATGAAAAAAAAGGAAAGTACCAGTAGGGGTAAAGCAGTTTCTATTTGTCATACTATCAGTTGAAAAAGTTATTCAAAATTGATTTTTACTAACTGGATAACAGAAAATTAGCTTCAGCTCAGGGGTTTTTCAATCGAATAGAAGTATTCAATTGATGTTCTTGTGCTGAAAAACGTTCATATAGTAATTGATAGTCAGTAGATTATAAAACAGTATTCTGCAATCGTGTTTTATGCAGGTTTTATAGTTAGTTTGTTCATTATTTATTCATCAATTAAAAAAATAATATAATCTATGGGGAAAAACTGAAAATCGAATGTTCACAGGTTATTTTATACCTAATGCAAAATGTTTAAAAGAAAATCATTATTATTAATTAAATTTATTCACGTATGAAATCATTTACAAAGTACCTTTTCTTGTTGATGATGCTTGTATCGTCGGGTATGCTGTTGGCTCAGACAAATGCCAAGCTTACCGCGGAGCAAAAAATTGCTCTTGACAATGCAAGTATGTCAACTGAATCTGCTATTGTACCTTTTTCAACATACGCCAACGAGCCTACAGGTAGTAGGTCGATGGTTGTTGAAATTGGAACAGGAACAGGTTATGGAGCCTACCCGTCCTATTATGGGGACTGGTCAAACTATTGGGAAAATTGTCACACCCAGACGCTATATTTGGCATCTGAAATGGGTAGTGGCATGTTAATTACCGATTTGCAGTATGTTTTCCAAAGAGTTGCACCTTCTGGTTCTAACGCGTTATCCAACGTAGAGATCCGCATCATGGAAACTACTGACAATGTATTGACTCCCGGTGCTTTCTATAGCACTGCAGGAGCAACTCTGGTATGGAGCTCTGGAAGCTATGTTCCCGCTACAGCTACTGGCTGGGCCAATATGATCGACATCAACGATTATGTTTATACCGGTGTTAATAACCTGATTATTGACATCCTGTGGGGTGACAATGGTTATTATACAGGTACTTATTTCAGAACCTACAGAACGGTAGGATCTGGCAACCGCATGTTGTTGGGGTATGCTGATAGCGAAACTCCTCCAAACTATGATGGAGCTTCATCCAATTTTTCTAATATCCGTTTTTATGGAGATCCTTTATCAGCTCCCGGAGATATCCAGGGTAATGTCACCAATTCAGGTGGTTTAGCCATTTCAGGCGCTGTTGTTGGAATCGATGGTTATGGTTCTACCACAACCGATGGTTCAGGTTATTATTTTTTACCAGGTATGCCTGCCAATGAGCAAACTTTAACTTGTTACAAACCAGGTTATAATGTAGCCAATGATTTAGTAAATGTTGCTTCAGGCGGCTTGATTACACATAACTTTACACTGACCTC
>PCUL01000188.1:0-957 GCA_002771745.1 Bacteroidetes bacterium CG18_big_fil_WC_8_21_14_2_50_41_14 | reverse complement strand
CGATTACATTGGCATGCTCAACACCGGCTCAGGCCCTGTTGACTGGACAGCAGAAGTTGTTTACCCGGTAACCAAAGCACCAGTAAGTGCCCCTGTTGAAACCATTGACTGGAGCACAGCCAAGCGTTTTGACGGTAAATTTGGCAATGATTCCCATATTCTGGCCAATGGTCCTGCCATGAGCGACAGAGGAACGATGGATTGCCCTGATGGATCTGTATGGAGCAACCCTCCTGTTGGTTCAAACAATGGATATACCTCAGATGCCGGTGTAGGATACAAAGTATTTCAGTCATTTAGTGGCGCTACCGGTTCTATTGGAAGCATTACTTTTTGGATGCTTTATACCTCTGCACCTCCTGCAACTAAAGACTTCCTGGTTGAAGTTTATGGTCCTGGTTCAACTCCCGGAGCGCTGGAGTTTTCAGAAGTTCAAAATCTGGAAAGCGTTAACACAGGTGTTCAGGTTATCGGATATGATACCTATGTATATACAGCCATTATTCCTACCTCTGCCCTGACTGACGGATGGGTATCCATTTCAGCTCCAGCCGGTGGTTCACCAACTACCTACTGGTTGAATTGCGTACCTGGAACAGGAAGTGCCTTACAATGGAATGGATCCTCCTATGTTTCCATAGCTGGTGAAACAGTTGCCATGTGCTTAGGTGCTGGCGGAGCAAGCAATAGCTGGCTGACTCTGGACGAATATGAAGGTTCAGTGAATGGTGGTGGAGCTTCTTACAACCTGGCCGCAAATTTCAATGCAGCCGGAACCGAAGTAGGAGATTTCTACACTGCTGACATCGTTATCTCAACCTCACCAGATGTTGGAACCATTACCATTCCTTGTACGATGGCCATTGCCGGTGACCCCATTGAACCGATTTCTGATTTGGTAGCAGAACTCACCAATGACATTACCGGACGAGTAGAATTAAGCTGGACCCATAGCAT
>PCUL01000463.1 GCA_002771745.1 Bacteroidetes bacterium CG18_big_fil_WC_8_21_14_2_50_41_14 | reverse complement strand
TCCACCATCTCAATTACAGCATGCAGTGAATAATTATAGTCTATTTACCGATCACTGCTTCTCGGCACACTATGCTTTGTGGCGGACTTCAAAAGACGAATCTTTCTGTCCACTATGATTTATATTTGGAAATAAAATGTTCATTCCTGCCTGCCGGCAGGCAGGTTCAGACCGAAACCCGCCATAAAGTATATGCATTGTTGTGCACTGGCATTTTTAAATCTTTACAAATTCTCTAAAGTTATTCCTGTCAATTACTAGTCCTTGAGCCTTATAAGTTTCTATAAAGTTCTGAGGAAATTTTGTCTTCTTGCTTTTCCATTTAAATTCAAATCCAGTAATTTGCCCATTGCTTTCTTCTACAAGATCAATTTCCTGCTGTTGTTTTGTTCTCCAAAAATACATTTTAGCAAATGTGTCTTTATAAAGATTTTGTTTTCTTCTTTCTGACACCAAAAAGTTCTCCCATAAAGCTCCTTTGTCTACTCTCAAATCCAATTGGCTAAAATTACCAATAATCATATTTCGGATACCATTGTCATAGAAGTAAATTTTCCTGTTCTGTTTTATTTCATTTCGTATGTTTCGGCTAAAACTATTCAGTCTAAAAACGATATACCCCTTTTCGAGAATATCGATATATTTTTGAACTGTAATTTTATTAATTCCAATCAGCCCGGATAATTCATTGTAATTTACCTCGCTGCCCAATTGCAAAGCCAATGCCTGCAATAATTTTTCAAGTACTTCTGGTTTTCTAATGTCAGAAAACACTAAAATATCACGATACAAGTAGCTATTTACAAGGTTCTTTAAGGTCTCTCGTTCTTTGCCTTGATTATTAATAACCTCGGGATAAAGTCCATAAAGCAACCTGTTTTCTATTTGCTGTTCAGATTTTATTAATCCGATTTTATCTTCGTATTCTTCCCAAGAAATAGGAAATAATTCATATTCCCATTTTCGACCTGTCAAAGGCTCATTCAGTTCGTTTCCTAAATCAAATGATGAAGAACCACTTACAAACAACTGAACTTTTTTGAATTGGTCAGTGATGATTTTTAAAGTCAAACCGATTCCCGGTATTCTCTGAGCCTCGTCCAGAAAAATATATTTGTAATCCCCGATAAATGTTCTAATCTGTTCTGTTGTAGGGCTCTGTAAAAGACTTCTTGTTGAAGGATCGTCAGCATCAAGGAACAAATAGTCTTTGTCTTTTAGTATATCGTTTAACAAGGTCGTTTTTCCAACTTGTCGTGCACCAACAACAACTATGGCTTTCCCTCCGTTAATCTTCTCTTTAATGGTGTTTTCTATTGTTCTGTCAAACATTTTTTATTTCAAAGATACAATAAAATTACCATAATGACGAATAGTTATGTTTATTTGTCATTAAAGTGTCGTGATGTGGCTTTCTTTGCTTGTGCATAACTACCAAATATCACCACAAACTTAGTACTTTTAATGAGATTATCTTCATCCTAAGGTTTCATTTCCGGTTATCCAATCCAGTATTTTAATCCTGGTGGTGGTTGACTTCCTGACATTGATCCCTTTTATATATCACAAATCCTTTGGTCAGCTTGCCTTCCGTAATGGCAAGTTCAACATGGTCTTATCGCCGGGCACTGCTCGCCGCCAGGAGGCCTGTTTATTTCGTGTTGGTGCATCTTCATTTCTCTGCAATGACGAGCATCTCAAAATCCCTGGCAGTTAACACATCGTTTCTTGAAAAATGTCCAAGTCTTGCGCCGAAAATATCAATTTTTTTGTATCCAAGCGATTTAAGCAACCAGGTTATCTCGCATGGAACATAATATCTTTCGTTACAATCAAGGGTTTTCTTTTTCCCAAAATCATCTTCAAACTCTGTTATATTGTTGTTGAAAATCAATTTTCAGGTGTTGGTTCTCCGCTTTTTCCATTGCCCGATTAAGTTGTGATTCAGAAAAATCAATTCCTGTTACGGCGTATCCACGTTTTGTCAGTTCAATTGCGTGTCTCCCGGTACCGCAACCCACATCTAAAATCTTTAACGATTTATTGTGGCTTAATTCATCCTCAATAAAATCACATTCGCCAATAGTTCCTTGCGTAAAATTTTCATTGTCATATTTTTGTCCGTAATTTTCGAACAAAGATACATACCATTGCTTTTTACTCATATCATACTTTTATTTCATTGTGTGTTTTTTTTCTGTGATTTTTCCATGTCTTCTGTCACACGAAACTTTACAATCTTCGTTATCAAAGTTGATGGTAAGGGTTTGTGAATGGGAAATTGAATAGCGCCTTTTGAAGTAGTGTAATTTACTAATTCATCTTTGAAAAATGCGATGGGTGAGGGTGTCGGATAAAAGCCGATATGCTCCGTATGTACTGCATAATAAACCAATACTTTATTCAACTTAAAAGCAGGCATATTGTAGCTGATCACTTCAATCGCCTGAGGAGCTGCTTGCTTAATCGTCTGGCGAAGTTGTTGCAAGCAAATTGCAAATTTCTTTATCAGAATTTATTTGTGAATGGTTATAACCCTGAATATTCTTGTTCATCTCTTATAAAATGTTGTTATTAAACCTTTAGCGAGCCACGGAATCCCCTGGCAGCATAGTACGAATCTGCACCATTGTGATACACGAAAACCTGGTTGTAGCGGAAATCAGCAAAGATGGCACCGCCAAGTTTTCTTATTTCGGCAGGTGTTTTAACCCAACTGGACGTTTTAGGGTCATACTTCCCAAGCTGTTGTAATTCACGATACTGCACTTCGGTTAATAAGTCAATGCCCATCTCCTGTGCCATATTTACGGCACTATTTTTGGGTTTATGTTCTTTTCTTGAGTCAAGCGCTTCCTGGTCATAACAAACACTGCGGCGGCCTTTGGGACTTTCTTCAGAACAATCGTAGAAAATGAATTCGTCAGTTATTTTATCGTAACCTACCACATCAGGTTCTCCACCCGTTTCTTCCATTCGATATAGCGACCATAATTTTTGATGATTCGCTTTTAGTCTGGCATCAACCTTATTCCAGTCAATACTTTTGTGCCGGTTCATATTTTTCTCAAAACGAGCTTTTAATACGTGGAGTAGACCTTCACGTTGTTCTGGCAGCAATTCGTTTTTATCAGTCTTTGTATCCATGTGTAATTTATTATGTTGAAAAAATCATGCAATGGTTGATTTGATCTAATCTTTTTGAGCGGTAGTATAACTACCAAATATCAACACAAACTTAGCGCTTTTAAAGAATTATTCTAAAAGATCAGGTTACATTTCTATTCATCCGTTCACTTCCTTCTTGCCGGGAAGTGGCAGACAGGTGTTATCGTTTTCAATCATATATCCAATGGACAGGTCGCCCTCTGGTTTTTACCCTCAAATTATTGAATCTCCTACCCTATTGTCATCGACCAGAACCGGGGGATTGGAGTAAAATAAAAGAGAGGAAGTTACCTTTCTTCAAGGTAAATTAATACTTTGCTAAGTTCATAGCACTCA
>PCUL01000084.1 GCA_002771745.1 Bacteroidetes bacterium CG18_big_fil_WC_8_21_14_2_50_41_14 | reverse complement strand
AACTTCCTATTTGCCTGATCATTTTTCAATGGATAAGGCCGATGAAGCTGAAATCCTGAACAATTCTGCCAAATTTTTTCGTGAACACGATACCTTCGATCTGGAGGTGTTTACTGAAGAAGTTCTAGATCATCCTGATCTGGCCAACACTTTTAAAAGTTATAAAAGTCAATACGAACAGGAGTACAAAATCGAAATCGACGATCATTTTGATATCAGCGATCGGGCATCCAAAAAACAGGCAAAGAACTTTAAGAGTGTGCTGAAACTGGATAAGAATTTTAGTCTGTACATCCATGGCGACAGGCGCTACATCGAAAAGGGCCGCGATGATGAAAAACAGATGAACTTTTATAAATTGTATTTTAACGAAGAATATTAGTAATGAACACAGCTGTAGTGATTTAGCCCCTCACAAAACCAGACTCATCAATTAAAAATAGAAAGGATGTACTTGGAAAAAAGAAAGTTCGGCAAAGAGGAAAAGTTAAATCTCCTGAACAGAATTTTCGGGTAGCCAGCCAATACTTCCATCGGGTATCCTGATTTCAATCCATCCTGAAACACGGTCCAACAACTTTACCTTGGTGCCTTCATGTATTACAAACAGATCCACAGCACTCTGTGTGGGTGAACTTTTTACCGTGATGGCCGGGGTAAACACGATGGCTTCCTGGTGTTCCCTGGAGTAGTAATATTTCTGTGAAGCCAGTCCAAAAGCGGTAATGGTGAAAAATAACAGGAGTACGCCCAGGTAAAAGGAGGTCTGTTTAAAGGTTCTTGATTTGGTCAACACAAACCAGGTGATCATGAAAATTAAACAGGTCAGCAAAAAAAGGGCGATCACCGTCCAGGTGTCGGCATTGAAGAGGTTGTAAAAATAATTCCACCAGGTTTTATAAAACAGTTCGGGTACCTGTTCAATTTTATCGACAATCATGCTGTTGGCCACACTCAAATTATACTGAATATTCTCATCAGAAGGAGCCAGTTTCCTGGCTTTTTCGAAGAATAAAATGGCAGCCGGGACATTGTTGTTTTTAAAATGGGCATTGCCCATGTTATAAAAAAGCTGAGCCGATTGCAGGTCTTGCCCGGCAACCTGGTTGTAAACCAACAAGGCTGAATCGTACATGCCCTGGTTGTAGGCGCGGTTACCGATTGCCATTAGTGAATCGGGTGTATAAGCAAAACCACTCCATGCGATAAGCTGTAGAAGAGCCACCAGGGCGAAGTTCTTTGTTCTTTTCATGGTTTAACTATTTTAATGCTTTTTCGGCCTGCATAATAGCTGTAATGGCCTCGTTATAAACTGATTCCATTTTGTCACGGGCATCGCCGGGGGCAAACCGTGCAAACTCAATATTATTCAACGATTGTATAAAATTATTGGTGATTTCCTCGTTAACCGATTTATTCTGAAGTTTCTCACGAACGGTTTCAATGGAAAGTTCTGAGAGAGAGATATTGAATTTATCTGCAATATATCCCCAGATGCCCAGGGCCATTTCATCATAAAATCCCTTATCGTTGCCCGATTGTTTAAATTTTTCGGCTTTTTGCAGCCGCATCCTGGCTATTTTATTGGCCTTGCGATTTTTAACTCTCGAAACATTGGCGTTTTGCTTTTCCATGCGTTTCCAGAGGATGATCAGGATGAACGGGATAAGTAAGATGACAAACAACAGCACGAAAAAAAACAGGGAACCAAACAAATAATTTCCAACAGGTTTCAGGGGTTCGTTGATGGTTTTTATATGCCGGATGTCTTTTCCGATAAAACGGATGTCCTCCTTGGCTGATGCATTGAATGTGACGTCATTGTTGTTTCCCGAGCCTTTGCCCACTTTGATGTGATAGGCTTCTGATGAAAATCTTTCGTACGTTTTTGTTTTGGGATTGAAGAAGCTAAAGGTGATGGGTTCAATGGTAAAATCGCCCGGGTTACGTGGAATGGCCAGGTATTCAAATTTCTTTCTGCCCGATATGCCGGTAGTCGATGGTACGGCACTGGTGGTTATTTTTGGTTCAAAAGTTTCGAAATCAACCGGAAACCTGACCTCAGGCAGGGTGAGCAGTTCGATATTACCGTTTCCGGAAAGTTCGATGCTTAAGTTTAAGGCGTCATTTGCAGAAAGTGTGGTGCGGTCGATCTTGCTGCTAAAGTGGAAATCGCCAACGGCTCCGGTAAAATCATCTGGTTTGTCTTTTTGAGGAAGGGGTTGTACCTCGATGGTAATCGGTTTTGATTTAAGCCTGGCCTCAACGTTTTTCACGTTCCGGTTAAAAAAAGGATCATTAAAAAAACTCTCAAACGGATCGTTGCTTCTACGTTGATTGTTCTGCACGCGAAGTTGGGCAGTACAGGTTATTTCTGCCGGTTCCAGGATCAGTTTTCCCGTTTTCTGAGGGAACAGGGCCACCTTGTTAATTTCTGCCGTGATGTATTCTTCTCCATTGATTACCTCTGTCGACTGGCGGTACTGCGCGTTGTCGCCCATCAAACTCTTTGACCAAAACCCGTTAAATGCAGTCATCTTATCCAGGGTCAGGTTCGACACGGCAACCTTGGTGTAAATTTTATAAGTGGCGATAATTTGTTCTCCAAGGTAAGGGTTCTTGTTGTTGACCGAAACGGTAATATACACATCGTCATCTTGCAACATCCCCGGCTCATTGGCTTCCTTTTTTTGCTGTCCGCCTGTGGTGGCCTGTTTATTTCCTCCTCCGGCCACGATGGTAATGGTTAATGGGTTCGATTGGACTACTTTTCCATCCACGGTTATTGATGCCGGCCCTACCTGTACCTCGCCTGCATTACCGGCTTGAACGACAAAAGAATAGCTCATGGTGTAGCTTTTCGACATCCTCCCGTTTACATATTGAATGTTGGAACTGGTGGAAGTGCTTGGCCCCGATAGCACCTGAAGGCCTCCAAAATTAGGATTTCTAAAAGCACCGCCGTCCGCGTTGAGTTCATAAATTATCCTGAACCGCTCACCTTCCTTTACTACTTGTTTCCCGATGGCAGTAAACGTGATGTTGTCCTGTGCCTGTGTTATCAGACTGAAAGCAAGCAGAGTGATGAAAAATATGCGTTTGATAATCATAGCTATTTGGTCTTTTCCGGTCAAAAATACTACTATTGTCCTATTGAATTGAATCTTTTGAAAGATTTAGAAATGATACAAAATGCATTCCATAGTGCGTTTCAGTTACAATTGTCATCAACATTACCAGTCGATGTCGGTTTTTACTCCTCTTGTCGCTTTGGCCTTTTCTTTTTGAAGTTTCTGCAAGGTCTTTTTCTCGTCATTTTTAAGTGCGTCCATCATCTTTTGAGCATCTTGTTTAGAGATTTGTAAAGGCTGCTGCTGTTGCTGCTGATCCTGCTTATCCTGATTTTGATCCTTTGACTGATCTTTTTTGTCCTGCTGGTCTTTATTTTGATCCTCCTTTTTATCCT
>PCUL01000050.1:1351-1534 GCA_002771745.1 Bacteroidetes bacterium CG18_big_fil_WC_8_21_14_2_50_41_14 | reverse complement strand
TCTGTGGAGTAATCATAGTGATCAATCTTTCATTGATATTAATACTTCAATACTAAATAGGGGAACTTATAATTTCTCGGTAATGGTGACGGATACAAATTATTGTTCAGGCAAAGGTGAAATATCAATTACTGTATTAGAACAAGCCGGGGATGAGGATCTCTTTACTACATCGCTTACTGC
>PCUL01000050.1:866-1331 GCA_002771745.1 Bacteroidetes bacterium CG18_big_fil_WC_8_21_14_2_50_41_14 | reverse complement strand
CAAAAGACTATTGTTATATAAGGCTTCAAAATATAGATATTAAGTCTAGTCTTAAAATAGAACTTTACACCCTATCAGGCAATAATATAATGGAAATCTCTCCTGAAACAAATGCTTCCGCAATAGAATTGAAGTTAAATGTACACCATTTTGCTCCGGGAATTTATCTTATTATTATTAATAATGGGACTGCTGTTCTTAAAGAGAGAGTAGCGGTTGTTAAATAGAAAATTATGAAACAAATTATAGTTTTACTTATTGCTTTTTGGCCATTGCTGACCTTTTCTCAGATAAACGAAATCACTGAAGACAGCACAAATCAGCAAGGAGTTCGTACTGAAGGGGAGCTTATTCATACGACATATGATATGATTCTATCTCAAACCATTTCTCCATCGCCTAATGCTAGTGGGTTTTCCAAAGTAGTTGACTTAAATGTTAATGAATATACCGGTGCGTTTAGTA
>PCUL01000050.1:0-782 GCA_002771745.1 Bacteroidetes bacterium CG18_big_fil_WC_8_21_14_2_50_41_14 | reverse complement strand
ACATCAATTATCCACAAAGTTATGTCGGGTATCAACAACTGGATTACGTTACTGGTACAACTTGGTCCAATAATGATTACCTGCCTGACGAGTTTTCGTTCAGTGTATCAGGTCATATAAATGGCAATTTTTACTTTAAGCGAAACAGGGAAATACTAGAAGGCAATTATAATGGTTTTCTAATTGATGAAGAAAGGTACTCGGAACAAAGTGCTTATAAAGATTTCATTTCTGGTTTTACAATTATAGATCGACAGGGATTGAAGTATTACTTCAATGATGTTGAAAAACAAAAAACCTATTCATCAGCCGATCCTTTTACTAGTTATGTAATAGGCAATAATACACTTTACACCTCATCCTTTTTTCTTAGTCAAATAATGAATAGTAATAATAATTCTGCATTTAGCTTTGAATACACAGATTATACTGAACAAACATATTCTGACTTGTCAACAAAGAGTCACTTTGAGGATTGGAGCAGCACTTCTCCTTGTGGGCTTTGTTCAGATTACTATCATGGTTCTTTGTCTGGCAACGACAATCAAACGATATCTTCATACAAGCAAACAATTGTTGGGAAAAGGTTGAATATTATCCATTTCCAGGATGGCTATTTGAAGTTTACCTACGATCTCGGCAGAGAAGATGTTCCTGGAGATAACGCCTTATCATCTATAAAGTTATATGATCAAAACAATAACCTGATAAAAGGCTATAAGTTGAGTTATGCCTACTTTATTTCAGAGGGTGGGTCTGAACCTTGTTATAACAGAAGGTTA
>PCUL01000198.1:16459-17251 GCA_002771745.1 Bacteroidetes bacterium CG18_big_fil_WC_8_21_14_2_50_41_14 | reverse complement strand
TAAAAACCGCGGTATTGGGGGCGATGATACCGATGGTATTCTGGAACGTTTAAGCGAAGTCACCGAATCGCACCCGGCCAAAATATTTATCATGATTGGCACAAACGATTTAGCCTATGGCAAAAGTGTGGATTATATTCTGGACAACTACCGCAAAATCATCGACACCATTCAGGCACAGTCGCCTCAAACCACCCTGTATATTCAAAGTGCATTGCCTACCGAGGATGCCATTCATACCACCAGAAAAAATACCGATCTGATGGAGATCAACCAACTCCTAAAATTACTGGCTGAAGAAAAGAACCTCACCTATATCGACTTGTTCAGCCTGTTTGCCAGGGAAGATAATAAGTTGAATCCGGAGTATAGCCTGGATGGGTTGCACATCAATGGTCAGGGTTATTTAATGTGGAAGAAAGTTATTCAACAATATATAAATGAATAGGTTATTAATGGCTGAATTCATTCAATCGTTACGATATAAAGCATGCCGATTTTACTACACCAGGAATATTATCTAATGCCATGGGCATGACCAATATCAAATCCGGGACTTTAATCCTGGTAATTGCGGTGGATAATTGAATGATGTAACTAATTTTTTTTAACTCTATTAATTGATAAGTATGAAAAAATTCTTATTCTATTTCATTGCAATAATAGTGAGTCTTCTAATGGCCTCCTGTTGTTCTCATCCCAAACCAGAAGAAGTCACGTCAAGTGATTCAGTTTATGTGGATAATCAATTCACCAGCTTTTTTGCCCGCGACTGTTGTGGAGTAACAGGAT
>PCUL01000198.1:15728-16430 GCA_002771745.1 Bacteroidetes bacterium CG18_big_fil_WC_8_21_14_2_50_41_14 | reverse complement strand
GATGGCCGAACTGTTTGGATTTTTGGAGATTCGTTTCTGGGAAAGGTTAACCCGGATGGAAGTCGTGAAAAACGTTCCCCGGTTTTTATCCGAAATGCCTTTGCCGTTCAGGATGGCGACTCATTGCACAGTCTTTACCAGGTGATCGATGGTTGGGAATCGTCCATGGTGATTCCACCCAACGCGGTGAAAGGCACCGAGTTTTCGGAAGATTCGCTCTGGTATTGGCCAGGCGATGGTTTTATTGAAAACGACAAACTCAAGGTATTTATGACTTCCTTTTACCAGGCTGAACCAGGTGGCTGGGGTTTTAGGTGGACAGGAGCCAATGTGGCTACCTTTTCGCTTCCCGAGATCCAACTGGAGAAAATCGAACACCTGGAATATCCCAACTTAGAAGAAATTCATTGGGGACATGCCGTTTGCGATGAGGCACCTGATTACACCTACATCTATGGTACAGGAGACAAGCTTCCTTATGTAGCGCGCGTTCCGAAAGGAAATGTGGTATCTCCATGGGAATTTTATACAGGAACTGAGTGGGTAAGCGATTCGCGCTTGGCCAAACCCATGACTAATTTTAAAGGATCAGAGCAGTTTAGTGTGATCAAATTAAAGGATAAATATGTGCTTTTAACACAATCGGGTGACTTTCTGGAAAGCAGTTTATATTCTGCTACTTCTGATTTACCGTATACCGGA
>PCUL01000198.1:0-15703 GCA_002771745.1 Bacteroidetes bacterium CG18_big_fil_WC_8_21_14_2_50_41_14 | reverse complement strand
GACCTGTTTGCATATAATCCGGTCGCTCATCCACAATTTACTGAAAACGAAGAGCTTCTGATTTCGTATTGTGTAAACAGCTTTAATCTCGAAGACTTGTTTGAGGATGCAAGTAAATACCGTCCCGTGTTTATTCGGGTTCCGTTTAAACTCATTCTTGAAAACAATTAATTCATTCAAAATGAAGACGTTTGTATTCTTTTTACTGGCATCAGTTATCGCCATTCAGGTTGCTGCACAGGAGCAGTTTGTTTTAAAATCAAATTTCCTGAATCGCCCCGATACAGTTTGGGTTTTTATTCCCGAAGACAGTAAGGTTGACCAATTGCATCCACTGCTGTATTTACTTCATGGATGGAGTGGAAATTACCATCAATGGGATGATATAATCGACTGCCAAACTTATGCCAACAGGTATGGTTTTATTGTTGTTTGCCCTGATGGGCTATACGATTCTTGGTATATTGACAGTCCCGTTGAAGGAGAGAATCAATATGAGCAGTTTTTTGAAAAGGACCTGATTCCGTTTATCTCAGAGAAATATCCTGTTGATAATGAGCCTGTTTTTATCACGGGTTTTAGCATGGGTGGGCATGGTGCTTTGTACTTATTTGAAAAAAACCCGGATTATTTCACAAGTGCCGGAAGCTTAAGTGGATTGCTCGACTTGCAAGATTGGAGTGACGAGTATGGGATTGATCGGGTATTGGGCCTGTCTGAAATAGAAAATGACAGCGAAATACTGGAACTATTTTCAGTCGCAGGCAATACAGATCAGCTCAATTTGGCGAATAGGCCCATTGTTGTTAGTTGTGGCACCGAGGATGACTTTTATAAGATTAATGTCGATTTTGCCGAAGTCTGCGAAGCTAACCATATTGATATTCAATTTATTAATAGTCAGGGCAATCATAACAGTGAGTATTGGCACTCAGCAATTAAGGCACAAGTAGAGTTTTTTTATAGGATGATCCAATAAGAATGAAATCCGCTGGTTTATTGTAAGGTTTTGTTTCCCTCAGATTTTGCAGAATTAAGCGGAGGAAAGTGTAGAAATAATAATTCTGCGGGAATCAGCACTATCAGTATGAAAACATTACAGCTCCCGTTCGCTCTCAATGGTATACGAAAAGCTATCGGCCCGGTAATAGCCCAGGTTGAATTCAACGGGTCTGCCCCCGGGATCATAGACAAATCGTTTGCGCTTTAAAATGGGACTGGTAGCCGAAATACCCAGCAATTTCCCAATCTTCTCACCGGCAAGATGTGCGCTGATTTCTTCCTGTGATAGTTTCACAATCACCGAGTGGTCTTTTTCAAGTATTTCGTACAGTGGTCTTGTATAATCCTCTGTTGCGGTTAAACCAATTCGAGGATGAAAATAGGATACGAAATATACAAACGGGTACTCCGGTCTTCCACGCAAACGCTCCAGTTTCATAATTTCTTTACCGATAGGTATATTAAAAAAAGCTGCTATTTTTTCATCTGCTTTTTCCCATGAAACCTGCAGGTCGAAATTTTTGATTTCAATGCCACTTGCTTTCATCTCCTGAGAGAAACTCAGCCAATTTTGAGCCTTGGTATTGACACTTTTTTCCGCAACACGCGTTCCCACACCTTTTTTACGAATCAACAATCCTTCATACACAAGTTTGTTCAACGCCTGCCTTACTGTGTTGCGCGATATACCTAATTGTTTGGCCAGTAGCATTTCGTTGGGTAAAAGCGCATTATTTTGGTATTCAGGTGCTTCGATCATTTCACGGAGCATTTTTTCAACCTGCGCATGCAAGGGAATCAGGCTTTTATGATCGATGGAAAATCTCATGTCAAGGAATGTAAGTTTCTATTAGCAAAAATAGACTAATTATGTATAAACCAGACAGATTTATCGTGCATCCGAGCCACTATAATTCCTTTTGGGAAATTATTTATAGAACAGGTAATCTGATGTTTACCGACCGAATAACTTACTTCGGGTAACGACCTTACTTTTCGACCAATGAGGTCATAAAATTGAAGTTTCAGTTTCATAGGTTCGGTAATAGTGATGGAAACCACGATATTTTCGTTGGCCGGATTTGGAAAAACACCATTGATCAACAGTGATTCATTTTCATCAACAACATAATGTGGAATATCGGTAGGATTAAAAGCCGTATCGATTAAATTATAAGGTACCCGAATGAAATTGGGCCTATATAACTCGATATTACTAAAGATATCCCAAAACGAACCATTTGAATTATAGGAAACCAGCAAAGCGTTTTCATCATCAAATTGAGGATGCGGATAGGAATTATAGGTGAGTTGCGTTGGAAAAGGCCGGGGTGTTTCGTACAATACTGTCAAATTATTCCATGGTCCTTCAGGAGCATCGGCTACCAGCGAATAGATCTTCGAACCCAACCAGATTTCCTGTGTAACCATCAAATATTTTTCCAGGTGTTTAAAAACACCAAACTGCTGTGATACCGGGTGATTGCTAAGTCGTATTGATTCTTGCGCACTTACCGACCAGCCTGTCCCGTTGTAAAACTCCCAATCACCCAACACATCGCTTGCAGGAACACGTGCCACATGAGCATATGGAATGTTTCCAACTTCTTCTTTGCGACCATAAATGTACGTGTAATCGCCGGATAACATGATCCTGTCACCATACATTACACCGTTTAAATCATAATAAGGCAATAATATACTTCCAATCAATTCAATCTCAGGATAGGTAAACAATACGATAAAGGTATTTCGGAATTCAAAATTCCATCCGGTTGTATCGCCATTGGGACCAAATTCAGAGAAAATAATTTTAAGTGTATTGTTTTCAACCATTCCGTGTTCTGGCCAAAACCAGGTATCACTATCCTCTGTTGGCACAAAATCTCCAGGGTTTTCAAAAGTCCCTTCATACATGGCCGTCATGATTTCACCCTCCTGCATTACCGCACAGTTTCTTATCATATGGGCTCCTGGAACAATTGAACTATCGGAGTTGACTGTACCGATAAAACTATCACCAAAAAGCCATAAGGTTCTGCCATCAGGTAAAGCAATGGAATAAGTAGCATCACCAGCCACCCAACCACCGTTTTCGGTTCGAAGTAGTGTGTTAAAATCTGTATCGGGAAAAACCTGACCCAATCCTGATGCCATCAGGTTAGCAAAAAAAAGCACAAGAATAAAATGACGCATAGTAAAAAGGAATTTATCAGAAAATTAATAAAAAGGAGTTGTCCGACAAAATCATTGTCGAAACAACTCCAGAAAGCAAAGCTATAAACAATTTAATTAACTAACATTTTATAGCTACTTGAGGTTTCTCCATTGCGTAGCTTTACAAAATAGACCCCCTGTTCAAGATCTTTTATTTGAATGGTGTTATTTTGTTGGGTTAGCTCACCACGAACAACTAACTTACCTGTTATATCAACGATGTCCATCTGAATGACCTCCATCCGATAATTCTGGAATTGAATATGTAATTGATCGGAAACAGGATTCGGATAAAGCGATACATTGGCATTGGAGAGCATTTCTTCCACGCCCGTGTTATCAACAATCACAATGGGAATGGGGTCGCTTACGTCATCAGCAGGGTTGCGGTCCCAGTAATCCATGTCGCCAATGGCATAGCGTAGGAAAAATTGACCCACCTGATCATCGGTATATATGCGTGGGGAAAACGACAAGCTTTGAAAATACACCATACTGGCTTCATCGGCAGTAACCGCTCCCCACCAATAATAACCGTTTGGAGCAGGTATTGAATCCTGAAGGGTTTGTGAATGGGCCGAATTGTATACCAATATACCCGAATTGTTATATGATGGATCGGAACAAACTATGTTGAATGGGATGCTATCCTTTACATCCCAGCCTACAGGAATCATTACACCAAACAAACCATAGTCGACCAGGTCGGGATTTGTCCAGTCGTTATCCGGATTCCCATCATCCTGGGCTGTTAAAACAACATTGAAATAGCTGTTAATGGTGGCTGATGAAGGTTGAATAATGTTACCCCATTCATAACAACCAACAAAAAACAAAGTGGAAAACAAAAACAAAATTACCAGCCCTTTAACAAGGGTCGCCTTGCTATAAAGACTTTCGAGAAAGGTAGAGCTTTTTTTCATAATACAACTAATTATAGGTTTTTAATAATGTTTGTGCATATGTTCATACATATCACGTTTTTTTACAAAAGTAATACATTTTTTATCTTTTGGTTATCAATTATTTGGATTTTTTAGATTTTTTTCATCCTCCGGTTTCATTATCGGACTTTTAATAGCTATGGATAACATCACTTCTTTCCCGATTTACTATCTTTACTGCGTAATCATCTTGTTATAAAGTTGAACTCTGTGAATTAAAATTAAAGAATAGCTCCAATGGAAACTGAAGGCTTGATAAATCAGGCATACCAGGAAGCGAAAAAAGGATTGCAGGAAGGAGGCATCCCCATCGGTTCTGTATTGGTGTACAATGGACAAGTGATTGGGCGCGGGCACAACCGCCGGGTACAAAACAACAGTGCCATTCTCCATGCTGAAATGGATGCCCTGGAAAATGCCGGCCGGCAAAAGACTCAGGTATACCGTGAATGCACCTTATACACTACGCTGTCACCCTGCCCCATGTGTTCGGGTGTTATATTGCTGTATGGGATACCCAAGGTAGTGATTGGTGAAAACCAGACTTTTATGGGTGAGGAAAATCTATTAAAGGAGCGCGGAGTGGAGATTCAAGTACTAAATCACAAAGGTTGCCGGGAGATGATGGAGCAATTCATTAAAGACCAGCCTGAACTTTGGAATGAGGACATAGGAGAATAATCCCCACATCAATGATAAAATCATAATAAAATTAATCAACATAAATTAGACATGAATAAAATAATGCAATTTGGTGAACAAGTAGAAGGATATCAAATACCTGTTTTAAACGAACGTGAGATAAGAGCCGCTGCCGGAATTCTCTTTTTAATGATGTTTATTGCTATACTGAATGTCATTTATACAGGCAATTTTCTATTGCTCAAATATGCGGTTATCCTGTTTCTTACCGATATTTTAATTCGTGTATTCATCAATCCGCGATTCTCACCTACGCTTATTATCGGTCGGCTGATTGTCCGCAATCAGGTGCCGGAATATGTTGGAGCTCAACAAAAAAAGTTTGCCTGGATTATTGGTGTAATTCTTGCCCTGACCATGTTTGTCTTTCTGGTGGTGGTCAATTCACAGAGTCCCATTACCGGTTTGATCTGTTTTATTTGTCTCATATTTTTGTTTTTTGAATCCGCTTTTGGACTCTGTCTTGGATGCAAAATTTATTCTCTCTTCTATAAGGAAAAAGCACAATATTGTCCGGGAGAGGTCTGTGAACTCAAAGACCGACAGGACATTCAAAAAACATCGTGGATACAACTACTAATTGTGCTGGCCTTCGGCCTGTACCTATTTCTGACCATCTTTTTGTTTCAAGATCTGTTAAACAACAGACCTTTTGTACTGTTTGGAGAAGACAACCATCCCCAAACCGAAAAACAAGGACAATAGCGAATTTTGAGATATATTAATTTAAAAAAACATGAAAAAACACTTACGCTTATTTGGTTCGGCCCTACTGTTACTGTTGTCAGGCGCCTGTACTCAACAACCCGGAACGTCTGCTGAGTATACCCCCATTCCGAATACAAATGAAAGAAGCCAAATAATTTACTTATTGGATTCGTTCAATAATGCAGCTGCAAGTGCCGACTTTGAGCAGTATTTTAACTGTTTTGCCGAAGAGGCCGTTTTTATAGGCACAGACGCCACAGAATATTGGACCAAAGAACAATTTATGATTTGGGCAAAACCGTATTTTGACCAGGGAAAGGCCTGGAGTTTTCAATCGATGGAACGTCATATTTATTTTAACCAGACCGGAAATACAGCTTGGTTCGATGAATTACTCAATACCCAAATGAGTCTATGCAGAGGATCGGGGGTATTGACTAAACAAAACAACGAATGGAAAATTCAGCAATATGTGCTCTCAATGACCATCCCAAATAACGCAACAAAAGAGGTCGTTAGGTTAAAGGGGCCCTTTGAAGAAGCACTAATAAATGAACTTGTCTCCAAGCATGGCGATAAAAAATAACCTCACCATTCTTGTCTGACCATTATAATAGGGTGCCTCATATAAAATTAAATAGCCTGTAAAAATGTGTCAAATAAAAAGGGCTCCGAAAGTCAGACTCCGAAACCCTTGATTTTACTGAGCCTTCCATGGGACTCGAACCCACGACCTGCTCATTACGAGTGAGCTGCTCTACCATCTGAGCTAAGAAGGCTTGGTTTTGTGGCGGCAAAGATAACCCTATTTTCTTGTTGTTTCTCCCATCAGGGTTTAACTTTTCTTGTGAAAATACGAAAAGTAACTTTCAATAATATTTGTATCTTGCACGCCGAAATAAGAATGAATCATTTATTAATCACAAAAATTTAATCACATGTTAAAAAAATCATTGATGATGATGGGGCTGGTTGTGTTCGCACTGGGACTATTGGCCCAGACGGTTGAAGAAGCCGGTGCCAAATACAATGAAGGAAATGAATTGGTAAAACAAGAAAACTACGAGGCTGCCGTCCCTGTATACGAGCAAGCAATGAAGATGGCTACTGAAGCCGGTGCCGATGCTGCCGACCTGAGAGGGAACATAGAAAAGCAACTTGGTAATGCCTATTATCGTGCAGGTGTTAGTTTATATAAAGACAAAAAAATCAACGCCTCTATTGCCATGCTCGAAAAAGGACATGCATTTGGTCAACAAATTGATGATGAGGATATTAAAAATAAAACTGCCGACCTCGCTTCTCAACTGCGCTCAAAAGTAGCTGATTCGATGCGCAAAAAAAATAATCTCGATGAAGCTTATGTTGAGTATGAAAAGGCACTTACGATTGACCCGACCAATGTAAAAGCCATGTATGGCCAGGGCCTTGTTTATAAGGAAAAAAACGATCTGGAGAAAATGAAGGAGAAAATGAACCAGGTTATTGAGTTGAGTGATGGATCGGATAAATTGCAAAAAATGGCAGATGCAGCACGCCAAACTACAGCTAATGCCCTTGAAGTAGCCGGTGCAAAAGAACTTCAAAGCGGTGATGCCCGCAAAGCCATAGCGCTGATTAACGAATCGTTTACCTATCAATCAGGCGAAGCCAACACCTATTATTACTTGTTGATTGCCTATAATAAAATCAGTGAATGGGAAAATGCCATTGCTGCCGGTACAAAAGCCCTGGAACTTAAAAAGGAAGACGCCTCTGAAATATACTTTGGCTTAGGGCAAGCCAGTGAAGGAAAAGGGGATGCAGCAGCAGCTTGTGAAGCTTACAAAAATGTAACTTCCGGCCCCAACGTGGAATCTGCCAAATATCAGATGACGCAAAAACTGAAATGCAGTTAGTTGTCGAGTCAGACTTTAAAAGCCCGGATAGAGAAACTACCCGGACTTTTTTTTGTGTAAAACCCTGGAAAAATGGAGAATCGGCTACGGTAACCACGGGCTAAAGCCGCATGGCAATAGATGGGGTTGAGGATAGCGGTTTTCTAAACAATGATTTCCTGTTTCACAATTTACTTCTTCGTGCTTCGGGATCTTCTATTCGAACCATCACTTTATCCGGTTAAAAACCGAATATCAACACTTTAGTCCAATGTCGGGCTTACTCTTTCCGGAGGGTCAATTCCTTTTTGTTTCCTGTTGGCCAATGCTTCACGTGCATTTTTTTCGGAACCCAGCAAAATGGCAATCCATTGGGTACTCTTCCGGCTTCCCAGACTAATTTTAATGGCCATGGTGATGGGAACGGAAAGTAACATGCCAATATCGCCAAATACCCACCCCCAAAATACCAGCGAAAGGAATACCACCAGGGTACTTAAATCCATGCCTTTAGCTAAAAACTTGGGCTCAACAATCTGACCAACGATAAAATTGATGGCTCCATAACCTATCCCGGCATAGAGCACTCCTGAAATTCCATCTTGTATCAGCACAAAAAGCATGATGGGAATGGCGGAAATGGTAGATCCAATATTTGGTATAAACCTGAAAATAAACACCAGCAAACCCCAAATAACAGCATAGGGAATATCCAGGATAATCAATAACAAAGCCACCAAAATAGCAGCAACACTTCCTGTTATTGTCTTCATCCCAAGATAATTACGTACATTTTTGGTTATCAGTCCCAGGTTGGTCATCGACTGATCGGGTTTTTTAAGAATGGCGGCAAGCTTTATTGGGAAACTGGTTGATTCACCTATAACAAAAGCAACCACCAGAATCAACAATACGATCTGACCCATCACTCCTCCCAGGGAGGCAAGGAAATTGGTTGCATAACCAAATACATTTCCACCTCCGAATTTAGAGAGAACATCATCCGGATGCAAGCTCATCCCAAAACCATTGATCCATTCTATGAGCTGAGAGACCACCGCACTCAACTTTTCCTTGTAAATAGGCAAGTTAAGGGTGAACTTCTTAAGTGACTGGTTGATAACGACGCTGAGCCCAAAAATAACTGCACCCAGGCTCACCATCACAATCAGGATGGATAAGGAGCGGTTCACTTTTTTTTTGATCATCCAGTCGATAGGCTGATAAATAATGATGCTGACAAAAACAGCCATGAGCACCGGGTTGATGATGGGGGCGGCATAACGTAACCCGGCAATAACAACAAAACCGGCCGCTAATAAAACGATGGGGTGATTTCTTGAAAATGACAATTTTGCTTTCATGGTTGCGTAGATTGATACGAGCCATAAAGATATTAAATTGGTCGAAAAGGAGAATGGTTTACAAAAAGAATTATAAACCTGTCAAGGCAAAATTGTCACGGCTATCGGATTATTAATATTTTCGTAACCACCTTTTCTGATTTATCTACTGTGAAAGCAAATACCATGTAAATCCCTGTTGCCACATCATGCCCATCGAAATTTTTCCCATTCCAAACCGCCTGGCCACCTTCACTTTTTGTTTGGTAAACCAGGTTTCCATAGCTATCGGTAATTTTGATAAACGAATCGCTAACCAAGCCCTTGATGGCGATATCGCCATGATAATCTTCGCGCACCGGGTTGGGATAAGCATACACTTTTGATCCGGGCGGATTTGGTGGGGTTGCGGAACCGCGGTACGAAATAAGTCCGTTGGCTGTTCCAATATACACTTCGCCTTTTTGGTCGATGCCAATGCTGATGATTTGATTGGATAGCAAAGGACTGTTTTCAGCTGTAAAATGATAAATTTCTTCCAGACCGTCAGGTGAGATCAGAAAAACACCTGTACGTTCAGTACCAATCCATTTGCGGTTAGCGCCATCAACTGTAATGGCAGTAACAAGCTCTGTTTCAAGCAATATATCGGCCAAACCCGAGCCATCATTTCGTGGAACAAGAATTTGTTGGGCATCGTAATTGGCTCCCGGCACAAAAATATTTTCAGGAGAATAAAACACGGATACTCCTTTATCAGATCCAATCCATACTTCACCGTCCAGGTCGGTGGCAAACGAATATACCTTATTGCCCGGAATATGACCCAAGCCTGTTGTCGAACGCAATACTTTTACCTGGTCATCGGACGGATCGTCGAGTGTGTTATTATCGTTAAACACAATCACAAATCCATCAGCCCGTTTTATCATCCATTTTTGATTGTAATCATCCACCATCAGATCAGTAACATCGGTTCCGCTTAAGGCTCCGCCGAGATTAAATGAGAGCCATTCGCTATTGTTTTTCATCACCGAAATCAAGTTTCCGGCTCCCGAATTGGCTACCCAAAGATTATGATCGCTGTCGAAATCAAGCCCACCGGCCAGGGTGAGGTTTTGGGCACTTGTCCATGGCTGAAGAGATGAATTTTGTTTATCAAAGATGGTACTCAACTCGTTGTTTACAAACTGCAACACCCCATTGCCCCATGTGCCTATATAGGCAATATCAGGATTATTTGGATCGACCTTTACCGTTATAAAATCAGTAACCGTGTCAAAGGCCGGAGTATTGCTTCTGTTGTGGGTAGTCCAGTTGCCATCATTAGATGAAAAAACACCATCGGTCATGTAGCGTTTCGACCAATTTGACTCGTGGCCACCCGATGCAACCCATACATTGGAACCACCGCAATCCAAATCAAATACGTTTTTTGTTCCTGGTCCATTTGGCTTTATAAATTCTCCGCTCCAACCGTTGTTCCATGCTTTTACAAGACCCAGTTTTGCATCACCGATCCAGTAAAAATCATTGTCCATATCCACCGAAAGAGGTGTAATTGTTTGATCGGATGGTTTATAAATGGTAGCAGTTTTTTCTGCCTGGTCATTAAATACATTCACTGAACCCCGATTTACCACTAAAAACCAATCGTCATAAGCATTCATTTGATAGCGTGCATAGTTATTCTCCCGGTTAAAATAATTCCACGCGGTTCCATCAAACACGAACATGGTATCCGAAGCCCATTGTCCGCTGGCATAATTGGTGTAAATTTTACCTTTGAAATTTGTTATCAGGTTATACTTCAGGTTGGGGTACTTCAGTTTGCTGTCTTTTTTCCATTGTTGAAAATCGGCCAGGTTGACAGAGGAAATACTGGCATAATAAATTCCTGATACAGTGGCAGCAAAGTAAGAGGTGTCGTTGAAAGTAATATCCAGCACATCGAGGGCATTTCCGCCAGGGCCTATGTACCAGGTGTCGTAAATTTCAATTCTGTCCATATCAACTACCACAATACCAAAACCACACGATAAATAAGCATACTTTCCTTTAATCAGGATATTGTTGATGGTTTTATTCCCTAATATATCCTTGTCGCGTATATCTGAAAGATTGATCACACTTCCGTTGGGATAAACCAAATCGAGGTTGGCATTTGAGTAGGCCACCAACAAGGCATCAACGGTAGGATTATAAGCAATTTTATTAATCCCCACATCGCTTAGGCCTTTAACCTTATCGAACCTGGTGATGCTATTGTCGTCCTGATGATAAATAAAGAGGCTGTAAGGAGTGGCGGCATACACATTGGAGTGAACCAGTGCCACATCTATTACATTGCTATATGGAAGATGGGTTCTCCATTCACCAATACCAATTTCCTGTGCCGATGCGCCTGATGCCCATAGCATGACAAAGATGAAGAATACAATTTGTTTAATTTTTACCATAGAAGCTTTCTTTTTTTCAGTTTAGTATTAACTGCAAAATACCTGATTTATTGTAAACAAATCGAGAAGCATCATTGGGAAAATATTCAACTTTTTAAATATATTATTACATTTGTGTGTTATGAAAAAATTAACCCTCCACCTCAACAACATGATCTGCGACTGCTGTGTTCGCGTGGTTAAGATGGATTTGGAAGCGATGGGAGTGAAGGTATTAAAAATATCCCTGGGAGAAGTTGTTATCAATTTCAATCCTCTCAAAATCACCATGGAGGCTATTGAAGAAATGCTTGAGACAAACGGAATTTCTTTGATAAAAAATAAAGAAGGGATCATGGTGAAAGAAATCAAAAGGAGTGTAATATCACTGGTGCACCACACCACTTTCAACGCCATGGTTCGCAATTCGGATTACCTGGTAGGGAAATTTGGCAAATCCTATCCCTATCTTTCTTCCCTGTTTTCAAAATACGAGGGCATCACCCTGGAAAAATACATCATATTGCACAAGGTGGAACGCATCAAGGGGCTCATTGAAGAAAACGAGCTCACGCTCAGTGAAATAGCCTTTATGATGGGTTATAGCAGCGTGCAATACCTTTCCACCCAGTTTAAAGGTGTTACCGGGGTTTCAGTTTCCGAATTCAAAAAACATCCGGCACAATACCGTGTTTCAATCGACAAACTCGGGAAAGGAAGTTTTGCAACAGAAAGTGATGATAACATACCAATGTCGGTTATTTAAATAGGCAAGCCCTCGTTTTTAATTTGCTAAAAGCAGGAAAGTCTGCCAAAAGCATTTGCTGCCCATTTGCAGTTATTACGAAAAATTCAAATTGTTCATTTAAAAGTTCGTTTTTCCATTTTGGATAGAACCGTAAAGTGAAATAGTTAAACTCAACAATATATAAGACTTATGTACAATCTCCCATCGACAAGCCTATATTTCCGTAAAATGTTAGCACTCGTCAAAAAAAAGTCAATTTACCGGTTTTAATTGGAAAAAGTTACTTTTGTGCTTAGAAATGACAACAGGATCGTGATTGGTATTTGTCGCTTCGTCAATTTTACCTTTATAAATGATAAACTATGATAAAGAAATTACCTACATTGAAAGCCCTCTTTTTTTCACTCCTGATGATCGGGACGTCCTTGCTTCAGGCGGCATGGCTTCAAAATGAGCCCATGGTTGTTTCACAGCCAGATGGAACCGAAATCCATTGTTTTGCTACCGGTGATGAATTTTATAATTGGCTGCACGATGCCGACAATTACACCATCATACAGAGTTCGGAGGATGGGTATTATTACTATGCTGAATTGGTAGATGGAAAGTTGAAACCCTCTCTTTACCGCATCGGGGAAATAAACCCGGGCACTACCTCTCTTGTGGCCGGAGCCAACATCAGTGGCCTGCAAATGAAACTCGTCAGAGAAAAAACAGAGACCGACATGCAGATCACAAAAAGCAAACTGAGCGATTCGCGTGCAGCCGGAACCCTCAATAATCTGGTAATTTATATCCGTTTTAGTGATCAGCCTGAGTTTACTTCCGACACCATAGAAAACTACCTTAAATTCAATAACACAGATCCGGGAGCCAACTCAGTATTCAATTATTTCCAGGAAATATCATACAATCAGCTTCAACTGCCTTCCACTTTCTATCCTGTACCACCTGACAACATTATTCTTTCTTACCAGGATGCTTTCCCCCGAAACTATTATATTCCGTATAACGCAGTTACCAACCCGGATGGATATCAGGATGGCAATCAACGTACCCAACGCGAGCATCAACTGTTGGCCAATGCCGTTACCTATATCAACCTGAACTCTCCCGTGCCAACGTCACTCGATCTTGATTACAACAACGATGGCAATGTTGACAATGTTGTTTTCATAATCAGAGGAGCGCCAACGGCCTGGTCCACCCTTTTATGGCCCCACCGTTGGAGTTTATTCAACGAAACAGTTTTTATCAACGACAAGCGTGTGTGGGATTTCAACTTTCAATTGGAAACCCACATGGCGAGCAGCGGCGTGGGTGTTCTTTGTCACGAAATGTATCACTCATTGGGTGCTCCCGATCTCTATCGATACAACAACACCGAAATAACACCCATTGGCTCCTGGGATATTATGGCAGCCAACAACAATCCGCCACAATATATGGGCGCCTTTATGAAATATAAATACGGGGGTTGGATTGAGGATATTCCATGGATTACCGAGAGCGGAACCTACACAGTTAAACCGCTTACCAATGCCCAAAACAATGCTTTTCGAATCCATTCACAAAATTCGTCACAAGAGTATTTTGTGGTGGAATATCGCAAAAAGGAAGGCACTTTTGAATCCACCTTGCCAAAAAGCGGACTGTTGATTTATCGCATCAATCCTGCTGCCGGCAATGGAAATGCTTCAGGACCACCTGATGAGGTTTACGTGTTTCGCCCGGATGGCTCGCTTACCAACACCGGTAACCTCAATAATGCCGTTTTTGGTACCGATTATGACCGAACTGAGTTCAACGATTATACGAATCCGAATGCATTTTTGCAGGATGGAAGTTTTGGGGGTATCTATATTTATGATGTATCTTCAATCGGCGATTCAATGACATTTTCAGTCGACTTCCCCGGGCAAACTCAGGCAGCGTTTTCCTCCGACATAAAAGTAGCTTGCGTGGGTGAAGCCATCCATTTTTACGACGAATCAACGGGCATCCCTGACAGCTGGGAATGGACCTTTGAACCTGCCGTAGCGACCTATTTAGAAGGGTCCGACTCCACTTCCAAAAATCCAATCGTGTCTTTTAATCAGGAAGGTACTTACGCAATTACCCTTTCAGTGTCGAATGACTTTGGACCAAGCACGATCCATCAAACTGATTATTTGAACATCGGGTCCCTATTTTCCTGGTTTACCGAAAACTTTGAATCAGGTGCTTTCACCAATGGATCCTGGAGCATCGAAAATCCAGACGATGGTATTACCTGGGGTCTCTATAATGTGGGTGGTAATGGTGGCTCACTGGCTGCCGGTATTGATTTCAGGAATTATTATTCCATTGGACAAAGAGACCGTTTGATCTCCATGCCATTCGATTTGAGCAACCTGAGCAATGCAAATCTTTCGTTTGAGCATGCTTATGCACAAAACACTTCCATGGTGCCTTATACCGACTCACTAATCGTTTATCTTTCTGATGATTGCGGACTAAGTTGGTTGCGTTTGGCAGCTTATGGTGAAGATGGCAACGGCAGTTTTGCTACTCATGAGCCAACCGAGGACGCCTTTTTTCCCCTCGTAGCTACCGACTGGTGCGGACAAGGATGGGGGAGTTTATGCAATAACATCAATCTCAGTAATTGGGCAGGCCAACGGGATATACGCATTGCTTTCGAAACCTTTAGCTTTTATGGAAATCCCATTCTCATCGACAATATTGAAGTGTCTCAATATGTTAGTCAGGAAGAAAATCTTTTTGCGGGCAATGATGTTCAAATTTTCCCCAATCCAAGTTCAGGGAGTTTTACGATCAACATGACGCAACCAGATGAACCCGTGCAGTTTAGAATGTACAATCCAATGGGTCAACTTTTATTTGAGGCGAAATTTAATAAAACTATTTCCGTTGAAAAGCAAAGTAGCTGGACACCCGGAATTTATCTTTTACACTTCAATGGTAAGGAAGGCCACATCGTTAAAAAACTAATCATCGATTAACGGATAGTTGTGAGTGCCTGGTAAAGGGGATTTTTTTATGGTTCCAACTCCTGGATGATGCTGGTGGTTTTACCCTGGTAATATTGAGTTTCAATTTTATCTCCGGTTAGCAAATCCACGGTGCTTTTGATAGGTTTCCCGTTACGAAAGGTAATGCTAAATCCTCTTTTCAGTATATTCACCGGGTCGAGCAACCTGATTTTCTCCTCCACCCCTCCCATTTTCTGATGGGCCGTAACCAGTAGTCGGGGACTTGATTTCACCACAGATGTTGAATATCCGGAGAGTATCATCTCCTGTCGCTTGAAGGCCATCCTGAGGGAGACATCCAGTTTTTCGGCAAATCCACTTAGTTTAAGTAGCTGATGAAGGTTTCTGGATTTTAATTCCTTTTCAAGCACCAGTCCCGAACGATTCAACCGGTATTGATGCCCGGCTATCAAACCGGTAGTCCGCCGGCTTAACCGGTCGGCCAGCTGGCCTAACATTTGGTTTTCACCTTCCAACATCAACTGAGCGATTTCCATTAAGGCAGTGGTGGCATCGCTTACACGCTGTATAAACTGGTGCACGTGTTGAAGCAGAAAATAGGCCACTTCGGTAGGGGTGATCTTGTTGCTGTGAGCCACCAGCTCAACCACGGTTTCGTTGGTGGCATGACCTATTCCGGTGATGACCGGAAGTGGGAAAGTAGCCACGGAAGAAGCCAGCGAGAAATG
>PCUL01000087.1 GCA_002771745.1 Bacteroidetes bacterium CG18_big_fil_WC_8_21_14_2_50_41_14 | reverse complement strand
GCGGCATCGTCGGAATTAAGAAAATGAACATCATTGGTAGCCACCAGTTTTACCTGATGTTTTAGAGACAATGATTTCATCACTTTGATTACATATTGCTGATCATCGAATACCTTTTTGTCCATTTCCGGGTCACCGGTGGGATGGCGCATGATTTCAAGGTATAGGTCCTCTCCAAAAATCTCTTTGTATTCAAGCAAGGCTTCTTCAGCCTTTTCTTCGCCCTGATGCACAATTTTATCGGCGATTTCACCACCCAGACAGGCTGTAAGGGCAATTAACCCTTCATGGTGTTCTTTTAACAATGCTTTATCAACGCGTGGACGGTAATAATATCCCTCAGTGGCTGCAGCCGAGACCAGTTTCATCAGGTTATTATACCCGATCAGGTTCTTAGCCAGCAATACCAGATGCCAACCTTTTCCATCCGTTTTAATTTCTTTCAGGTGCATGCCACGCCGGGCCACATATGTTTCACAGCCAATGATGGGTTTCAAGCCTGCCATGGTCGCGATCAGGTGAAACTTTTTTGCTCCATACATATACCCGTGATCGGTAATGGCCAGTGCCGTCATGCCATCTTCTTTGGCTTTCTTCACCATCCCACCAATATCGGTCAATCCATCCAACACCGAATATTGGGTGTGTACATGCAGGTGCGTAAAGGGAGCTTCTGTGTCACGATCGGAGACGATGCCCGGTTTAATAAAGAAATCTTCCGGCTCATCAGGATCTTCTTCATGATAGGAGTCATACTCAAATCCAACCGACTGAACAACGCCATCGCTTGCTTCGATAAATTGATGGATGAAATCTGAATCCATTTTCAGAATGGCGGGTGTAATAATACCCAGTCGGATTAATTCAAAAAAGCACCTGGCCGTGGCTTGTACATCCGCTGAAGCATTGTGGGCCGCACCAAACGATTCATTAAAAAGCTTTAAATGCAATTCACCCAGAGTGGGCCATTTATACTTTCCACCGCGTCCGCCTGGCAGAGCACAGTAATTGGTAGATGTTTCTTTGGTATCCACAATGGTTTTATCAAACAAAGTAGTTTCCAGGTTCATACGCAGCATCTCGGCTCCCAGGATGCTGTTATCAAATTCGATGTTGTGCCCTGAAACTACGTCGGCCTTTTCGAGGCTTTTATTGAACCTATTCAACACCTCTGTCAGAGGAAACCCCTCTTCCAAGGCTCTTTCGGTAGAAATGCCATGAATTTTTTCTGATCCACGCGGTATCACAAATCCTTCGGGCCTGATGATAAAATTTTGCACTTCAATCAGATGACCCATCTCATCATGCAATTGCCAGGCAAGTTGGATCATGCGCGGCCAATTGTCAAAATCAGTTAAAGGTGCATCGTAACGTTGTGGTAAACCGGTGGTTTCGGTATCGAAAATTAAAAACATGCAGTAAATTTCCTATTATTAATGAGTTAAAAATAAAATCGGCGCAAACAGCCAGGATGTCCTTGGTTGAAATTATATCAAACTGATTTTACGCTACTTATGATTTTCATTCTGAACTTACAAAGCTAAATAAAATGCCTGTGCAAACTCACCATGTTAATAACTTTGAGGAAGATTGTTGGGAACTAATCAGATTTGATTCTTCTTCCAAATGGCAAAACAGGAGACCAAATGCTGATCATGATATAAGTATATGAGTCCGGTCTAAAAAGATGATAGAACAATTTCAGCCACTTTTACCCCTGCCTACCTGCCGGTAGGCAGGAATCCCCTAAAGGGGAAGTGGCTGAAAATAAGAACTCCCTTTAGGGTCGCCTGCCTACCGGTGGCAGGGGGTTCATTCTGATTTTCAGTTATTTTCATGATTCACCTTTTTAGACCGGACTCATGTATTATATTTATTAAGATAATTCTTTCAATTGTCCGAAATTATCCGCATCTTTGCAGCCGTTTTTAAAAACAGTTTTAATCATTAAATAACAATTAGTTATGCCAGCTAAGATAAGATTATCGCGACATGGTAAAAAAGGCGCAGCCTTTTATCATATCGTTGTAGCGGATGGTCGTGCACCACGGGATGGAAAATTTATAGAAAAGATTGGCACTTACAATCCGGTTCATAACCCAGCAGAAATCAACCTTGACGCAGACAAAGCGCTCACCTGGTTGCAAAATGGTGCTCAGCCAACTGACACCGTACGTTCAATTCTGTCGTATACCGGCGTATTGTACAAAAATCACCTGATGAAGGGAGTAAAAAAAGGTGCATTTACTGAGGCTCAGGCTGAAGTAAAATTCCAGGCATGGCAGAAAGAAAAAGAAGCCAAACATGCTGCGAAAATCCTTGAAAGAAATGACGAAACCCGCACGCAGCATAAAGCCAGACTTGCAGCTGAAGTTTTAGTTAACGAAGCTCGTTCGGCTGAAATTGCCAGGATTAAAGCTGCCGAACTGGAAGCTCAGGTAAAAGCAGCACAGGATGCTAAAAAAGCCAGAGAAGTAGTCGTTGAGGAGGCAGCTCCTGAAGTAGTTGAGGAAGAAACCAGCAAAGAAGCTCCTGCAACTGAAGAATAGTTCAGATAATACAAATAAAAAAAAGTTGTAGAAATTCCACAACTTTTTTTTTGGTCTAAATTTTTCAATTCCCTTCTCCACGAAGGCGATCCTTTGGGTTACCCGGATTAAAATCCAGGCTAACTATGTTGGTCGTGTCGCTGGCACTTTTCGGATTAAAAAAGGAAAAAATAAATGCAATAATGAACTCCGAACACCCAATGATGATATAAGAACGAGTATTCCACTTCGAAGCTCAAAAATCGGTGTTCGACATTCGGTGTTCAAAAAAGAAAACAAAAACAGGCTCCCCTACCTCACCAACATCACCGTTCCCTCCATCACCTTGCTCTCCTGGGTTCCCATGCCAAAATCCTGGTAAACAATCCGGTAGACATACACTCCTGCCTGACAGGCTTCTCCTTTGATAGTGCCGTCCCAACCTTGGTTAAGGTCAGAGGTATCGAAAATCAGTTGTCCCCAACGATTGAAAATGCTAAAGCGGAACTGGTTGACATAGTCGAGCCGTGGGATAACACCAAAGACATCGTTCAGCCCATCGCCATTGGGTGTAAAGGCATTGGGGATGAAGAAGGACTTTCCAGCCCAGAGGATGTACACCGAATCGGCCGATTGGCAGTTCTCGAATGAAGTGGCCAACACAAGGTATTGACCGATGCTGTTGATGGCGATTTGGGCGGTGGTATCACCGGTGTTCCACCAATAATTTTGGGCATTGTTTCCGGCATCCAGGATATAACCCGGTTCAACAAACAGGGTGTCGTAACCCGAAAAGGCAATGGGTGGCCCTGTGGATACGATCACCAACACGGTATCGGTATCCTGACAGTCAATGGTGTCGGTAACAGTGATTAAATACTCACCTGCCTGTTGTGGCGTGATGTTGTTAATCCAAAGCATTTCAGTTGA
>PCUL01000460.1 GCA_002771745.1 Bacteroidetes bacterium CG18_big_fil_WC_8_21_14_2_50_41_14 | reverse complement strand
TCCTGTGGAATTCCCTGTACGAGCGATTACGACATCTCCAATTTCAAGCTTATATTTTTTATGTTCTCTTTCGGATATTGGACAATATGGGACAGAATTCCAGTCAATAAAATCATTTTGAATATCTGTAATTCTAAGGAATTTCGGACCGATCTTTTCTAATGTGGCACTTTCAGTAAATCCATATGCAATATTTGAAGCCCCTTCTCCAAGTGTTGTTTCAGTCCAGCCGTTTCGAGTACTCCAATCGTTATTCATACTTTTTCCCTTTAGCATTTAATTTTCCCAGCATTTCAATGGCTCCGGTTTCCATTTTTGAAAAAGCAAACCACTTCTTGCCCAGGTCTTTCAGCGATGCCCCAAAATGGTACAATTCGCTTTGATCCATAATCAGGAAACGGTCATGGGCGTTTTTCAACTCTTTCAGTTCAACTGGCGCATATTGGGCATTGTGCTTTTTTATGTCCAACAATAGCTGTTTGCTGATTTTGTTGGTGTAAATGGTTGCTGATACTCCTTTTTTACGTTTGGTAAGCAGGGTAAGTACCGAATCGTCAATATAATTGTCAATTAGCACAATAGAACTTTCCGCGCTTCTAACCAGATCAGAAACAAAGGTATAGGCATCAAATACCTGCCCATCGAAGAAAATCCCCTGTTTGGGTTTAATGCTGTTGTCTTCAAGTGCTTTGTAAACCATATCCACTTTTTCATCGGTTCGCAGCATTTTTTGTTCAAGCGTATCCATTCGTAAAAACAACTGCGAATTGGCTGAAATGTATTTTCGCATTTCAACAAAAGCCTGCACTATCCTTATACTTGCCTGAACCGCTGTTTCTGATTTAAGAACGCTTGCGAGCATGATAGCACCGTGTTCGGTAAAAACGTATGGGTTTGTTCTTCGCCCTCCCCAACTTGAGGTCGCAATTTGCGGCTTCAAGTCACTTTTCTCTAAGGTCGCATTTTGTGACCTTAGGAATTCATCTCCACTTGAGGTCACAAAATGTGACCTCAAGAATTCGTTTCCGCTTGAGGTGCCCATTTGGAACCTCAAGTTTTCATACTCTTCAGCCGTAAGTTGAAACCGAAACGGAGACGGAAACCGCTGAACGTTTCTTTTAACCGCCTGATTAAAAACCTTGGTTTCTACACCGTAAATCTCAGCAAGGTCGCTATCAAGCATCACCTTTTGATCCCTGATGATATATATCCTGTTAACCAAGGGCTGAAATGCGGATATCTGATTTTCTTTTGTCATTCAGTAGTTGAGATAATAGGGTGTTATATTTTAAAACCAATCTTCGAGAGTTGCTCTTTTATTTCTTCATCCAAGCCCTTCTCTTTTTCCATCTGTTCTGCCAGTTTACCGGTCAGTTCAGCCATTTTCACTTCAAATGAAATTCCGTCGTCTTTTTCATCGGGAATGCCAACATATCTTCCCGGGGTGAGCACAAAGTTGTGTTTTTGTATCTCATCAATTTTTGCTGACATGCAGAACCCCTTTTCGTCTTCATATTTACCGTTTGGTTTTCGCCAATTGTGGTAGATATCCACCACTTTTCGGATGTCCTTTTCGTCAAAAACCCGGTGGGTGCGATCTTCCATAACGCCCAATTCTGAAGCATTAATAAAAAGTACCTCTCCGGTACGTTTGCGGTCGCCGTTTCCGCTCCGTTTCCGGGAGATAAACCATAAACACGCCGGAATTCCGGTATTGTAAAACAATTGTTTTGGGAGAGCCACAATACAATCAATCAGATCATCTTCAACAATGCGTTGTCGGATTTCTCCTTCTCCGCCCGAATTGGAAGATAATGAACCGTTTGCCAGCACCAGTCCCATGATTCCTTTTGGTGCCAGGTGATAAATCATGTGTTGCATCCAGCCAAAGTTGGCATTTCCGGCAGGCGGTAAACCATATTTCCAACGCGGGTCGCTTTGTAGCACATCACGTCCCCATTCGTCTTGGTTAAAGGGAGGATTCGCAAGAATAAAATCGGCTTTCAGGTCGGGATGGGCATCTTTCAAAAATGAGCCCTCACTATTCCACTTTATTTGTGTGCTATCTATTCCGCGGATAGCCAAATTCATCCGGCTAAGCCGGTAGGTTGTCTGGTTACTTTCCTGTCCATAAACGGAAATATCATCAATTTTACCTGCATGTTCCAAAATAAATTTTTCGCTCATAACAAACATCCCCGAAGAACCACAACATGGATCATAAACGCGACCTTTATAAGGTTCTGTCATCTCCACCAGAAGTTTCACGATGGATTTTGGGGTATAAAACTGACCTCCCTTTTTTCCTTCGGCATTGGCAAATTCTCCCAGGAAATATTCGTAAACCCTCCCCAGAATGTCTTTTGACTTTGCCGCTTCATTTCCTACGGCAGTGTCTCCAATGAGATCGATTAAACTTCCCAGCGCCGTTTTATCAAGATTTGGTCGGGAATACACTTTTGCCAAAATCCCTTTTAGCGAAGGGTTTTCTTTTTCAATGGCTTCCATGGCATCGTCTATGTCTTTGCCAATGGTTGGAAGTTTTGATCGTGAATGAAGGTAATTCCAACGGGCGACCGGAGGAACCCAGAAAACATTTTCTCCTTTGTATTCGTCTTTGTCTTCGGGATCAGCCCCTTCAAACTCTCCTTTGCCTTCTTTAAGCTTCTGGTATAGCTCCTCGAAAGAGTCGGAGATGTACTTTAAAAACACAAGCCCTAAAACGATGTGTTTGTATTCAGCAGCATCAATATTTTTCCTCAGTTTATCAGCGGCTTTGAAAAGTTGTTTTTCAAACATGGCGGTACTCTTAATCATATGGTAACTATACAAGCAGTAGGTTAAATATACAAATGTAATTAAAGCTCGGTAATAGAGGACTAGTTTCTGAGTGTCATTTTTATCTTTCCCGGCAGCAGTAAAAACCTTTTTGAAAATGCAAATTGCAACAACGCTTTGTAAATTATGCCAGTGTCCGGTGGGAGCAAGATTTTCTTTTGGCTTTAGAGGAATAAAAAAAGACAGTTACATTTTACCGTAACTGTCTGATTTTTAAGTAGCGGGAACCGGATTCGAACCGATGTCCGCCTTAGGTGGATATGAGCCCAAGTCTCTTTTGTAGCGGGGACCGGATTCGAACCGATGACCTTTGGGTTATGAGCCCAACGAGCTACCACTGCTCCACCCCGCAATATGGTTTGCATTTGCGGGTGCAAAGATATATTTTGTTTCTTTGCAAAACAAACTTTTCTTTAATATTCTTTATGGAACACAGGGCCGGATTTGTCAACATCATTGGTTACCCGAACGTTGGCAAATCGACGTTAATGAACGCGCTGGTGGGCGAGAAGCTTTCCATCATCACCTCGAAGGCTCAAACCACCCGTCACCGCATTTTGGGCATGGTAAATGGCGATGATTTCCAGATTGTTTACTCGGATACTCCCGGAATTGTGCGAAATCCTTCGTACAAAATGCATGAGTACATGAACCAATATATTCACTCGGCACTGAAAGATGCTGACGTTATTTTACTTATGACCGAGGTGAACCAGCCATTCGAGCAAATGGAAATCATCGAGAAATTAAAAAAATTCACCATTCCGGTGCTGGTGCTCATTAACAAAATCGACTTGTCGGACCAGGAAAAAGTGGTGGCACAAATGGAAGGCTGGAAAACCGCTTTGCCTGCAGCAGAAATTATCCCCATCTCGGCATTAAATAATTTCAATCTCGAAAAGGTACTGGATTCAATACAGTCTAAGCTTCCCATACACGAACCGTATTATCCCAAAGACGAACTCACCGACCGTTCGGCCAGGTTTTTCGTTTCGGAAATTATACGTGAAAAAATATTGTTAAACTTCAAGAAAGAAATCCCTTATTCAGTTGAGATCGTTATTGATGAGTATAAGGAAGACACAAAAATAGACCGCATCTATGCCACGATTTTTGTCAGCCGCGAATCCCAGAAAGCCATTATTCTTGGCCATCAGGGTGCTGCAATAAAAAAATTAGGGACCATGGCACGTATTGATATTGAGAAATTCATCGAAAAGAAAGTCTATCTTGAGCTTTCTGTAAAGATAAATAAGGATTGGCGCGATGATGACAACGCACTTTCACGGTTCGGTTACGATCACTAATTTTGTACCTTTGATAACCTGTAAATACCCTGTAAATAATGAGTAATATTTTGGCCATAGTAGGCAGGCCCAATGTAGGCAAATCCACTCTTTTCAACCGATTGATCCAAAGCCGGGAAGCGATTGTTGAATCGGAGAGTGGCGTTACACGCGATCGCCTTTATGGCAAAAGCGACTGGAATGGGTATGAATTTTCGGTGATCGATACCGGTGGGTATGTGCACGGATCGGATGACACATTCGAAGGCGAGATTCGAAAACAAGTCATCTTTGCCATCGAAGAAGCCCAGGGAATTGCCTTTGTTGTGGATGGCCGCGAAGGCCTTACCCCGTTGGATGAAGATGTGGCCAACTTGTTGCGCAAATCCAAAAAGAACATTTTTCTGGTCGTGAATAAAATAGACGAACCCAATCAAACCGGAAATACCAGCGAGTTTTACTCACTCGGGCTGGGTGACATTTATCCCATTTCATCTTCCAATGGAAGTGGAACCGGCGACTTGTTGGATGATGTGGTAAAAGTGTTTGAAAACATGAAGATGGAAGACGTGGATACTGATCTTCCGCGTATTGCCTTTGTTGGCCGTCCAAATGTGGGTAAATCCTCTCTGGTAAATACCTTATTGGGAGATGAGCGCAACATTGTCACTCCCATTGCCGGCACTACCCGCGACTCTATCTACACGCGTTACAAAGCTTTCGGACATGATTTCATGTTGGTGGATACTGCCGGATTACGTAAAAAAGGAAAAGTTTTCGAAAACATTGAATTCTATTCTACGCTGCGTTCTATTCGTGCCATTGAAAACTCGGATGTTTGCGTGGTGATGATTGATGCAGAAAATGGAATTGAACGACAGGACATCAATATTTTTCATCTGGCAGAAAAAAATAAAAAAGGCATCGTATTGGTGGTAAACAAGTGGGATTTGGTTGAAAAGAGCACCAATACCCACCTCAAGTTTGAACAGGACATCAAGACCAAAATCGCCCCTTTTACCGATGTGCCCATCGTTTTCACCTCCGTTATTGAAAAACAACGCATTTTCAAAGTGCTGGAACTGGCAAAAGATGTTCATGAGCGCAGGAAACAACAAATCCCCACCTCAAAACTCAACGACCTGTTGTTGCCCATCATCGAAAACAACCCACCTCCCATGGGAAGCAGGGGCAGGTACCTCAAGATCAAATTTATTATGCAGCTTAAAACAGCTACGCCTCAGTTTGTATTTTTCTGTAACCTTCCGGAGGACATGAAAGACAGCTACAGGCGGTTTCTTGAAAATCAATTGCGCGCTCATTATAACTTCACCGGAGTTCCCATTCAGTTGTATTTTAGAAAAAAATAATCCTGCAATGGATGCGGTTAGAATAGATAAATGGCTTTGGGCCGTCAGGTTATTTAAGACAAGATCGCTTGCCGGCGATGCTTGCGGTGGTGGCAAAGTGAAAATAAACGGGCAAAATGCCAAACCTTCACGCGAAGTGAAGGCCGGGGAAATCATCGAAGTGCACCTAACCGGAATCAAGAAAACGGTAGAGGTTCTACAACCTATCAAGAACCGCATCGCGGCAAAAATAGTTGCTGATTTTATGAAAGATTTAACCCCGCCGGAAGAATACGAACGCCTGGAGTTTATGCATCAAATGAAAGCAGAGCACCGCGACCGGGGCACAGGACGGCCTACGAAAAAAGACAGAAGGGAGCTTGGCAAAATTAAAAACGATCAATAAAAAAGGAAAAAATATTCATCTTTAGCAAAATAAAAAATGAAATCAAAAAGTATCTTATTGGTATTGGTGGCCTCGATTTTGTTCACATTTACCAACTGTTCGCGCAAAGCAACCAACCTCAGTTTTGCATTCTACAACGTCGAAAACCTGTTCGACACCATCAACGACCCGGCAATCAACGATGAAGATTTTCTTCCTGAAAGCGAAAACCCGTGGAATACAGAACGGTATAACCACAAACTCGATCAGCTTACCAAGGTGATGAACGACATCGACAAGTCAGGCTTCCCAAGCATTTTTGGTCTGTGTGAAGTTGAAAATAAGTTGGTAGTTGAGCAACTCATCAACCATCCTGCCTTGCAAAAATCAGGCTATCAGATCATCCATAAAGACAGCCCGGACGAACGTGGAATTGATGTTGCTTTGTTATACCAGCCTTCTGTATACCAACCATTGCAAAACAGGTTTATTCGCATCACCCTGCCCGAAAACCCTGACAATAAAACCCGGGATATTCTCTATAGCAAAGGTCTGGTTAGCGAACGCGATACCCTTCATCTATTTATCAATCATTGGGTTAGCCGCTGGGGAGGACAAGAAGAAACCGAGCCTGCACGCCAATACATTGCAGGTTTGATTAAAACCATTACCGACTCCATCATGCAAACAAACCCTGATGCCAATATATTGATAGCGGGTGATCTAAACGACAATCCCACGGATGCTTCCTTATTGAATTTCCTACAGGCAAAGGAAGTGGTTCCAACTCCAACCGGCAAAACCTTGTACAACATGTCGCTCGCATTGTACAAAAGCGGCGAAGGATCACTTTACTATAAATCATGGGATATGTTTGATCAGATCATTGTGTCGACTGCCATGCTCACCGGAGCCGGTGGAATGAAGGTTGCTGCTGACAAGCAGACTGTAATTAAACACGATTATCTCTTGTTTAAACCTAAAAATGGTGAGCCGCGGCCCAACAGAACTGCTTCAGGCAAAAAATATTTCGGTGGTTTTAGCGACCACTTGCCTGTTTATTTGGAAATGACGGTTAAATAACCTGCCGGGAAGGGGTTACTTCTTGCTGAAATCAACTTCCTTAATCAAGGTGCCTTCGGCATTCCAAAACTTCCAAAGGCTATCTTTAGCACCTTGGGTGTAATACCCCTCGTAGTAAAGGTTCCCATTGTCGTGGTAAGTTCGGGTCAATCCATTTCTGACCCCCTCATTAAATTCCCCTTCGCTCCACAGGATGCTGTTCTGAAAATAGGACTTCCATAATCCGTCAGGCTTGTCATTTTTTAATGGTCCCTCTTTAAAAAGCTGTCCACCGGGATAGTACTCCCGCTCATAATAAGTCATCCTAACTCCTTCTGGCGTGTGATACATGCGATCAACCTTTACTGAACCATCAGGAAACGTAGCCACTACTTCAAGGCCCTGCCCGGGCATGGAGTTATTCTGGCATCCAACCATCCAAAGTAAAACAACAAATAAACCCGGTATCTTTCCCATGCAATCCTGATTTTTATGAGCGGTGAAACAACAAACGCTCGCCTCTTACGGCTTCGTTAACCATACCATTTTTATAGGCCGGTTGTCCGTTTACAAAAGTTGAAATCACCTTAGAATGAAACTCAATTCCTTCCATAGGTGACCAGCCACATTTGTACAGCACATTGCTTTTATCAACTGTCCATGAGCTATTCAGGTCAACCAACACCAGATCGGCGGCGTAGCCTTTGCGGATGAATCCCCTTTTCTGAACCCGGAAAAGTTCAGCCGGATGATGGCACATCATACTGACTACTTTTTCAATGGACATCTTTCCCTGACGGGCCAGTTCCAACATGGCTACAAGTGAATGTTGCACCATGGGACCACCCGATGGCGCTTTAAAATAAGGCCTTTGTTTTTCTTCCAGGGTATGAGGGGCATGATCGGTGGCAATCACATCAATTCTGTTATCCAACACGGCCTGCAATAAAGCACTGCGGTTGGCCGGGCTCTTGATGGAGGGGTTCCATTTGATCATGTTTCCTTTGGCTTCATAGTCTTCACTCGAAAACCAAAGGTGATGCACGCAAACTTCGGCTGTAATTTTCTTCTCTGAAAGTGGCAGTTTATTATCAAAAAGCTCCATCTCACATGCTGTTGACAAATGGAGTATGTGCAGGCGCGTCCCATGTTCTTTGGCCAGTTTTACCGCTTTCGCGGATGACAAATAACAAGCTTCTTCCGAACGTATTTCAGGATGGATGCCGGAGGGAGCATCTTCACCATATTTTTTGGTAAATTCTGCATAATTTTTTAGAATTGTCGCTTCATCCTCGCAATGAACCGCTACCAAGGTAGGTGCCGATTTGAAGATCCCGGATAAGGTTTGCTCATTATCTACCAGCATATTCCCGGTAGAAGAACCCATGAAGACCTTGATTCCACAAACAGTTGCAGGATTGGTTTTAATCACTTCCTCCAGATTGTCGTTTGAAGCACCCATATAGAAACTAAAATTGGCTGACGAAACCTCTGCCGCGTGCTTATATTTTTCTTCCAACAATGTTTGGGTCAGACAATTGGGAACCGTGTTGGGCATGTCCATAAAACTGGTAACACCTCCGGCCACAGCCGCCCTGCTTTCAGTTATCAGATCACCCTTGTAGGTAAGGCCCGGATCACGAAAGTGAACCTGATCGTCAATCACACCGGGGAGCAGGGTAAGCCCTGTGGCATCTATCAATTCAAATCCTGAAAAATCCTGATGCTCATCGGGCGATCCTTCATTCACGGAGGATATCAGTCCATTTTCGATGGTGACCCAGCCGAAAAATGTTTTGTTTTCGTTTACTATGGAAGCCCCTACAATGGCTTTTTTAGGTGAATTCATTTAGTTTAGATTGTTTTAACCGGTTTAATTTTTCCCAATATACTGCGTATCCGCAAATCGATAACACCAAAAATGGCCTCACGAAAAATGCTTTTATTCATCTTGGAGGTTCCTTCGGTACGATCGGTAAAAATAATGGGCACTTCAACTACCTTAAACCCAAGCTTAACTGCGGTAAACTTCATTTCTATCTGAAAGGCGTAGCCAACAAACTTGATCCTGTCGAGGTTTACAGTTTCCAGCAAACGCCTGGTCCAGCACATAAAACCCGCAGTGGTATCCATAATTTTCAACCCCGTAACGGCGCGTACATAAGCGGAGGCATAATATGACATTAATACCCTACCCATTGGCCAGTTCACCACGTTTACCCCGGTAATATAACGTGAACCAATAGCAGCGTCATTTTCAACCTTACTGGCTGCCAAATATAACTGTGATAAATCTTCCGGGTTATGCGAAAAATCGGCATCCATTTCGAATAAATAATCATATTCGCGTTCCAGACCCCATTTAAATCCGGCAATGTAGGCCGTTCCCAACCCCAATTTTCCTTTTCGTTCGTGTATGAAAAGCCGGTCGGGGAACTCGTTCATCAAACGCCTGACGATTTCCGCCGTTCCATCCGGGCTATTGTCTTCAACAATCAGTACATCAAACACTTGTTCCAGACTAAACACCTTGCGAACAATGCGTTCAATGTTTTCTTTCTCGTTATAAGTTGGTATAATAACCAGGCTATCACTTTTCATTCATAAAAAATTTCTGCGAAAATAAGCTAAAGTTCAAAGAAACAAGTCTTAAAAAAAGCGAAATTGTCGCAGCAGATTACCTGCAACCAAAAATAAGCCATTGTTTACCAAACAGGCAGAATGCATTTTAGTGAAATGGTTTTCACCAAAGAATCAAAATTCACCACACTTTGTACCATGACAGCACTTTTTTCGTCGTGGCAGGTTAAACAAGCACCAAGGGTGAGGATGGATTTTTGCTGATCGACCGAAAACGGGAATACATCCGTGCGGGTAGAAACCACCTGTCCTTTTCTATCATCCAAAAATCCCACCCAGGCATCTTCGGGCAGGCCATCATGGGAATTGTTTTTATAATGAGAATTGAATTTCCAAAAGCCCTTGTCCTCATCGATCACGTAGGTCAGTATTCCCTTTCCATAACCCAATGCTTCGGAATTGTTGTGACACGAAACGCATGAACGGCCTTTGGCGGCTGTGGTATGGGGTGCTGCAGGAGCAAACAACCGCTTGAAGAGCAACGAATCGTGTTGATCTTTAGTATAGCTCGCCAGGTCGATGGTCAGCACCATTCCGGGCACCACCGGAATTATTTCCTGACCGGAAGCGGTTTTTCTGATTCCCAGTACAGGCAATCCGGCATTGTATTCACCAACAAATTCTACCCAACTCCCTTGTTTTTCAAGGTTTTTAACCATGTCGTAGCCTGGTTCATTTTCGTCGTAGGCATTGTGACAGCCTATGCAGCTCGGTGCCCAGGCCGAATGGCAGGCATTGCAACTCACCTCATGGTGGGCTTTTCCATAGGTACAAACTGCATTCGGAGGACGCAAAACATAAACTGTATCACGGTTTTTTCCATGCATCCACATGGTATCGTTCCTGACTTCGGTATTAATAAGTGCCTTGTTTCGCTTTTCGGTGGTTAAAAACACCCGATTGGCAATGTTGGCATATCTGAGGCCCGCGATGAGGGCCGACTCCTGATCCAGTTGAGCATAAGTAACCGTGCGATCCGCTTTGTTCCGATGACAATCCGCACATGCAATATCCACCTGCTGTTCCTGATGGGCATAACGCGTATCATCACCCATCAACTCATAGGAATTATGACAGTCGATGCAATCCATTTTCAATTTATGGTGCACATCTTCCTGAATGTACGTAAAAACCCTGGTTTGGTCAATGATGCGATAAGAGTGCTTGGTGGGCAATTCATCCGGGTTCAACAGTGTTTCGTGCCAGCCTTCGTAATTGGTCGAAATCCTTCCCGATCGGTTATGGCATCCAAAACAGTGGTTGTTGCCGACTTTTAAATCGATGGAGGGATGGTTTTTAAGGTAATCGGGATGGTTTTTGCGGTCAATGGCAAGATGGCTCAGACTGCTGTCTGCTTCATTGTAATTGAGATGACAGGCCAGGCAACCTCCTCCCCTGCTTTCGTTGGTAATGGGCCCTGTTTCCCTTTTTGGGTTTCCCAAATGACAGGTTACACACATATTTTTCAGATGTTCATCGGCCGGGGAATGGTGTAATTCATCCACCGAGGTAAGCTCATCAGGAGATGCAATTTCGTCAAACACAAACCTGTCGACACTAATCATACCGCTTAAATTGGCCATCAATCCATTGTTGATGCGCGATGTGATTTGTTGATGACATTGTGTGGTTCCACACGATTGGCCGGCATCCGCCAGATTTCCGGGTATCAGCCGCATACCATGATGCGATGCCTCCTTATCCCGCGAAAACGGATTGCCTCCATGACAAGAATAGCAGCCAACGGCCTGAGGGTTATGCGATTTTGAAAATCCGGTCATCCCCTGGTGACAAATCAAACAGCTTTCGTTTCTGCCCAGAATAACCTCCGGTAAGGTATCAGAAGTCTTTGAAAACAAACCCAAAACTTGCCAGTCAGCTGTTTCAACGGGATTATATACAGCACTGATTTCATTTGATTTCCAGGGCCATTGCCATTGCCAGTTGGCTCCCCTGAAAAAATAACCGATTACAGTAAGAAACAAATAAACCAAAGTGAAAAAGAGCAATAGCCGTTTGGGCAACCATCCATTATTCCGCGAAAGCGGTACCATAATTAGAAGAAACAGCAACAACAATACGATGATTAACGAATAGCCCGGATGGGTAATCAAATGCAGGATTTCCTGAAATCCAACGAAATACCAGGGCCCTTTTACCACCATGCTTAATCCATCGTGTAGTGGAGCCATCAGCAAAACGCTCAATATCAAAATGGATGTCATGGTTATTACAAAATCGCGCAACCGGGGCCAGATGGTCGGGGCATGCTCCATCACAACAATGATGATAAAAATGGTGAAGGTGGCTATGTGGTGAACATAAATGAATTGGAGACTTTCGCCATCTCCAAGAAATGTCTGACGGATCATTTCTCCAATCAACGGAATTCGGGTAACCAAACCTGAGAAAATCCTTTGAGCCTGACCGGCATCGGCGTCGCCTTTCAGGATAAATCCTGTAATCATGGCCAGAAAGATAATCAGCACTCCGATGGTAAGCCGGAACCACAGGGCCATATTGAGCTTAATGGCCTTTTTACGGGTAAAATGATCGTATAAATGGATCACGGTGAAAAGCAGAAAAAACTGGGCACTCCAGAAGTGTATGTTACGGAAAAGCGAAGCTGCCGGATTGGTCAGCATCAGGAAACTGATGGAACCATAGGCATCGTTGACATTATAAGGCACTACCAGAAAAATTCCGGAGACAACACAAATAATCAACAAAGCCAGACTTAATTGACCGAAAGTGGTTTTGGTAATCAGTTTATGAAGTGGCTTAATCATAGTTCCACGGTCAGGGTTTGTTGATCGGTATTAATCTGGTAGGCCAACTGAGGCAAGGGTTTTATGGCAGGTCCGGTAACCACCTGACCGTTTAATTTATAGGATGATCCATGGCACGGGCACATCAGTTTATCCTGCGACTGCTGATCGATTCTACAACCCAGATGGGTACATTTGGACGACAATACCTCAAATTGGTCATCCTTTTTGATCACAATAAATTCTTCAAAAAAATTCACACCCGTTAAACCGGCCAATGGCACCACAGCCGATTTTTTGGTTTCATTTTTCGATTTGCTGTCCACCATTCGTTGCCATAAACCAAGAAACAACAATCCCATAAAAGCGGCGATGAATTTTATAAAAAGACGTCGGTTATGTTGTTGCTTCATGTCATCCGGTTGATGAGCAAAAATACCAAATATAATCAGATGTGTTTTTAAATAGTTTCCAAGGCGTGTTTCAAATCATCAATAATATCTTCTACATCTTCAATACCTACTGAAAATCTGACTAAATCATCAGTAATTCCTGCTGCGATTTTGTTTTCTTTGCTAACTGCCGCATGCGTCATGGAAGCCGGATGTTGAATAAGTGTTTCCACTCCTCCCAATGAAACAGCCAGGGTAGCCAGATGAACATGATCCATCAGCTTTTGTCCTGCTTCGTAGCCTCCTTTAAGCCCAAAACTCATCATCGATCCAAAACCTTTCATTTGGGTTTTAGCCAATTCATATTGTGGGTGCGATGTTAATCCGGGATATTTGATCCAGGCTACTTTTGGGTGTGATTCCAAATAATCAGCCACTTTCATCGCACTTTCCTGGGCGCGATCGATGCGGATAGCCAGTGTTTTAACTCCCCTTAATACCATAAATGCCTGTGTAGGATCCATATTGCAACCCATGTACACCATCGAATGTCTGATCTTTTTGTAGATTTCCGGATCTTTGGCTACGATGACTCCTCCAACAATATCTGCATGACCATTGATAAATTTAGTAATCGAGTGTAGTACCACATCTGCTCCTAAATCGAGTGGCTTTTGCAGGTATGGAGAGCAAAATGTATTGTCGACCACGAGAATAAGGTTGTGTTCTTTTGCAATTTTTGAACAAGCCACAATATCCGTAATTTCCATGGTTGGATTCGCCGGAGTTTCGATATATAAAACTTTGGTATTGGGTTTTATGGCCGAAACAATGTTTTCGAGTTTAGATGTATTAACAAAGGTTGCTTCTACATTGAAACGGGAAAAATCCTGTTCAAGTACACCTCTGGCGGGACCATAGACGGCATCAGAACTTACAATATGGCTTCCTGCTCCGAGTAAGGCCATGTAAACACTGCTGATAGCGCCCATTCCTGAACTGGTAGCAATTCCATCATATCCATTCTCGAGTGATGCAATATTTTGCTCGAATGCCTTGATGGTAGGGTTTCCGATGCGGGTGTATATGTACCCGTTGCTTTTTCCAGAAAAACAATCGGCGCCCTCTTGTGCACTCTTGAATTTGAAAGTTGATGTTTGATAGATGGGCACTGTAGCACTTCCGAATTCATCTTCAAATGCTCCTGCATGGATTAATTTGGTGTTGAAACCTTTGTCATTCGTATTCATTTTCTTAATTATTTGGTTACAAGTTGATTCCCTTTCGGGCATTTATTTCGTTGCTTTAATTACCTTTTTGTTTCAAACGATTCGTTTTCAGAACAGTTATGGCTGTTAGATCTCTTTAAGCTCCCCGTTTTTAAACTTTTCAAAGGCTTGTTTAATGGTCATATTGTGGGCTTCAGTAAAAATCCGTATGTTGATCTGTTTGAGTGCCTGAGCAGCATGACTACCCGGCCCATTTCCTGTTATCAAAACATCAGGGCTGAGTTCAAATATTTTTTGTGCAGTTGCTGTTCCTGCACCGTGGGCTTCATTTTCCACTACACTATTGTCAAATGAGCTAAATGTTTCACTCTGCTCATCGTAAACTACTATAAACATGGTTCTTCCAAACCGTGGATCCATCATCGAATCCCATGCTGTGCCTTTAGCCGTAAATGCTATTTTCATCTATTGTGATTTTAAGTAATTACCAATTGTTTTATTCTTTCCCAGCTTGCAGTCAGCAGGGGTTTTATCCTGTTCTTATCATACTCTACGATGGTTTGTCCTTGTGTCATGGCCCTGGTGAAGTTTTCATCATACGGCAAATCAGCCAGATGAACGATGTTTTCTTCTGCTAAAAACCCAACAATTTCATCCCGTTTTTTTGGATTAACATCCGATTTGTTGATAATGCAAGCGGCTTTTATGTTGAATTTTTTCACGAGTTCGTAAACGCGTTTTAAGTCGTGGAGACCCGAAACAGAAGGTTCTGTAACCAATACAACAAAGTTGGCCCCCGATAGTGATGAGACTACCGGACAGCCTACTCCCGGAGAGCCATCAACCAGAATAATGTCTTTCCGTTCTTCAAAAGCAATATCCCTGGCTTCGTTTTTTACCTTGGCTACCAGTTTGCCTGAATTGTCGGCGCCAATCCCCAACCGGGCATGTACCATGATACTTCCGGTTTTGATGTTCGAGATGTACCACTTTCCTGCCAGACGGTTTTTGTTGGTGATGGCCTCTGTAGGGCAAACACGGGCGCAATAGCCGCAACCCTCGCAACTTAAGGGGTCAATCACGTACTGCATGTTTCTAATTGATATCGCACCAAAGCGACATACCTGCGCACACTTGTTGCAACGAATACAACTGTTTATATCGATGGTTGCCAGTTCGCCACTGTAGAAATCTTCTGAAAAATCAAAATCCGGTTGCATAAGCAGGTGCATGTCAGCAGCATCCACATCGCAATCGGCAACCACGACATTGTTTCCCCCCAGAACGGCAAATGAGGCCGTAATAGATGTTTTTCCTGTTCCTCCTTTTCCTGAGATAATAACTATTTCTTTCATGCAATGCCTCCTTTCGATGCTTTCAAACAGTAGTCAAGAATGGTGCTTAATAATTCTTTTACCTCCGGGATTTCCTGGTAGATTAACTTCCCTGATGAATAGAGCTCGGCTATTTTGCGGCTGTTGGGTATCTTTGCCAGGATAGGAATATTTTCTTTTTGACAGTACCTGATCACGTCATCATTGCCAATCCCATAGCGATTAACCACCACTCCCATTGGTCTCTTAAGCGCGCGCATGGTTTCTACAGCCAGGGTTAAATCGTGCAGACCAAAGGGAGTGGGTTCGGTAATCAAAATCACAAAATCGGCATTTTTGGTCGCTTCAATTACCGGGCAGGAAGTGCCTGGCGGGCAGTCGTCAATTTCGATTCTCAGATGAGCATAATTTTCATTGCTGTATTGCTTTGTTTTTGAAATCGTGGGTACTGCCTGTTCTTCTCCTACATCCAACCGACTTTCGACAAAATGAAGGTTATTTATCCTGAAATTACTGAGTTTTCCGGTTCTCTTTGAAATCATTGGCAATGCTTCGGTAGGGCACAACTCAGAACAGGTATAGCAGCTATGACATAATTCGGGAAAAACAAGGATTGTGGGGCCAAGCTGTAGTACTGCATGAAAATTACACACTTTCTGACACAGTCCACAGAAGGTACATTTTGGTTCATCCCATTGAGGGATCATTTTAAAATTCGGTTCCTCATAAATCAACTCTCCTTTGAAAAACAGGCCTGAATTCGGCTCCTCAACATCCAGATCAACCAATACCACTTCTTCCTGTTCAGCTATATAAGCTGCCAGGTTGGTAGCCAGGGTAGTTTTTCCGGTTCCTCCTTTGCCACTTGCAATCGCAATTCTAACAGGACTGTGGTTAGTCATAATTAAGTCTGGTTTTCTCGTCCGCTAGTGTTTGTTTTATGGCTTCCTTTAAAAAAGGTGTATTCCATGTGTTCAATTTTTGATGCGTCAGATGGTATTTTTGGGGAATGGGATGCGTCCCGAAAACGACTTTCATTCCATACTTCTCTGGGATAAACTTTGCATAATGTTCCATATAGGGACATGGAGGATATCCCACCAAAAAACCGGTAGCGAAATGAATATGTGTGACCCCATTTTTTTTCATCTCTTCGGGGGCATATTCAATATTTCCGCCTGGGCATCCTCCGCAGGTGGTATAAGCGGCAAGTTCAACTTCCTGGTCTTCATACATTTTGAAAGCCCCTTCATGATTTTGTAATGCTCTAAAACATTTGCCTCCGGCACAAGTATGGTACCGGTCGCAGATGATAATTCCGATTTTAATTTTTTTCATTGTCATGAGCATGTTCGTGGTCGCCATGGTGGTCACAATAATTGGCGCTAAGGGTAAGCCTATCTGCCAGAAAATTATTGACCAGATTGGTAGCCGTATCCAAGGGTGCACCTACAAAAACATTAACCCCTGCTTCGTTGAACAGGTTTACGGCCATGGGGCCCATTCCTCCGGCAATTACATCGGTTGCTCCATTGTTAGCCACCCAACGGGGGTATGTTCCGGGTTGATGTTCAGGGGGATCCAGCATAACGATGTTTGTAATGACGTTGTTTTCAACATCAACATAGGCAAATTGCTGGCAATGGCCAAAATGTTCTGATAGCATGTTCCCTGCCATTGGTATTGCGATTCTTTTTTTCATTGATTTATTTTTAAATAACCTTATTTCAAAAATTATTTTAATCCGCTTTTAAGGCGTTTACCTTCTCCAAACTCTCCCTGAGAATTTCGTTTTTTCCCCATTCCCTTGCCGAGTTTCTCTAGTTTTTCTTTGTCAGTTGCATTGCTGCATTTTCCCAATTTACGTCCTGTTTTAGAACCTTCTCCTTCAGGACCTGTTCTATCAAGTTTTGGCATAGCTTTATTATTAGTGATTTAACATATTGATGATTTGCTGAATTGTTTTCGTGGGTTCTTTTAGTACAATCATTTGGATTTTCAGGCTATCGAGCAGGGGTTTGATTTTTACACCAAACTCACTTGATATAATTTTGTTGGTATTTCGTGATGCAATGATGTTCACCGAAGCAGGACCTGCTCCTTCTTCCAAATCTCTGTTGGGATTGGGAATAAACTCCATCGCTTTGCTTTCACTGTCATAAATTATAAAGTAGGCACAACGTCCAAAACTTAAGTCTAAGGTCGATTCCAGGGTATTTCCGTTTGAAGCAATGGCTATTTTCATGGTTTTTAGTTTTTCTGTTTTTTGGGATCTGTACTCTTTTTACGTATCATAAGATGGTTGCATTCCGGACATGTCTGTTGATTGCATGGATCTCCGAACCGATGCTTCTTCTCAAACCCACAGCCGGGACATACGCAAAAGTCTTCACAATTCGTCGGGTGGTCATCCTCTGATTCATTCGCAAAATCAAACTGATTAATTTGATCGTGGCCACACAGCGGGCAATTTTCAACCACGATATCTTTTTGTGGATTGTTGAAATAGCAATGACAATTGCTGCATTGATACCAATCGCTGTCGAAGTAAACTTTGCCTCCTTCAATTGAAATTTGTCTCCCCTCAACCATGGCTTTAGCCACTTTTTGAAGCGCTGATCCGTAAATTCTGGTAAAGGTTGGTCTGGATACTCCCATCATGATTGAGGCCTGATGATGGTTAAGTTTGTCGTAATCGCTTAAGCGCAGGGCTTCATATTCTTCATATAATAAATTGACTACCTCAGGATGCTGCTGACCCGCTTGTAAACCATAGGGTTTGAAACCTTTGATGATTGGGGGACTTAGCACTTTTCGCAGTACTTTAATTCTAGGACTCATATTTTATTAATCAATAGTTCGCTGCAAAGGTAATGAACTATAGTTCACTTAATAATATTTTTCAATATATTTTCTAAGAAATATTTTAGCGGGAAGCTGGATTGCAAATTCGGGGGTATAGACCTTGAAACCATCGCAAACAGCATTTGATTATTGTATTTCGATACAACAACTGGCTGTTATCTCGGTGAAAACCGGATTATTGATTAATTACAATAAACCTCAAAGGTGTTGAGGATTTCTAATTTGAAAAAGAGAGAACTTTTAAATCAAGTAAATAAAGGTCAGGGACTATTTCTGTAGTACAGCAATTTATGTGGCTTATTAATAAAGGTGTGGATAGATTGTGATGTTGCAGATTATTCTACCCCAAATGGCAAATCTTCATTAACCCTTCAGGATCTATCACTTCAAAAGTTTTACCATTTATTCGAATCAAACCATCATCCTGAAAACTTTTTAATGTTCTGATAACACTTTCTGTTGACATTCCCGATAATTCGGCTAATTCTTTTCTGCTGAGCAACAATTCAAACTTATCCGTTTTAAATATATTTCCAGCCAAACAAAGAATTATATCTGCCAGTTTTCCAAATGCCTGACGGTGATTCAAACAAAAAAAACGGCCGTTTTTCTGCATAGCTACCTCGCTCAATACATCGATAATTGCTGTAGCAAATCGGCCGTTCTCCAAAATAAGCTTTCGTATAATATTAATGTCGATCAGTTTAACGGTTGTGTTAACATAGGCTGATGCTGTATATTGGAAAATGTTCTGATTGGTCGGTAACGATGTCAATCCGATAAGACTTTTTGGCGAGGCAATTCTCAAAATGAGTGACTGATCACCTTCTTCGTAAAATACTTTAACTAATCCCTCGCAGATATACAGAATGTGACTGGTAAAAGTTCCTTGTTTTACAATTACTTCACCCTTTTTATACTCCACCATAACCTGATTTCTCTCCACGAGCTCCTTTTGTTCCTCGGTCAGGTGATCGAAGCAACTGCAACTAATATTAGAAACAGTACAACTGGTTTTTATTCGCTCAACTATGTTACTCAAGACTTTACTATTTTGCATACAAAGATAAACATATTAAGCCGACCCCATACACTCATGACGCAAATCATGTTTTTTGAGGCGCAACATCATATGCAAAAACCTTTGTGTGAAATGTGGTCACAATACATTTGCGCCAGGAATCTATAATAGTAAGTCCATGAAAAAGTTGACCTTAATTGTTGCCCTTTTTTGCACCACCCATTGGTTATTTGCCAATAATGGAACAAATAGGGATAGCATCAGATCTTTCCCGATGAATGAGTATGTATATAAATCAGGTAATACCAATAATCCTTCTGCTGACCACTCGAAATTTGCGATTTTACAGCAACCATTTGCGAGTGCCCACGATGCAACGGCAGCCTGTTTGTCATGTCATACAGAGCGGGATAAGGAAATTATGGCCACATCTCACTGGCATTGGAGGCGCAGCGAAAAGCTTGAAGGCAAAGGAGTAGTCTCGCTTGGAAAGGCTAATATTATCAATAATTTTTGTATTGGAATCACAGGAAGTGAAGCCACCTGTACACGCTGTCATATTGGATATGGATGGACTGACAGCTCATTTGATTTTACTGATCCTCTCAACATCGATTGTTTGGTTTGCCATGATAAAACAGGTACCTATAAAAAGAAACCTGGTGGAGCAGGCTATCCTGCCGAATCGGTTAACTTAAACTTTGTATCGCAGCATGTAGGATCTCCAGGGCGTGAAAATTGTGGGGTTTGTCATTTTTTAGGAGGCGGGGGCAACAACGTAAAACATGGAGACCTGGATATAGCCATGCTCGATTGCTCACGCGAGGTAGATGTGCACATGACGACCGAAGGCGAAAACATGAGTTGTGTCGATTGCCATATTACTGAAAAACACCAAATCCCGGGAAAAGTGTATGCTCTCTCCTCAGAAAATAAAAACAGAACCACATGCGAACAATGTCATACCGATAAACCTCATCAAAGCACTATTCTTAATGAACATGGATTGCGGGTAGCTTGCCAAACCTGCCACATACCAGAATATGCCAAAGCCAATGGCACCAAAATGATTTGGGATTGGTCGACCGCCGGACGGTTAGACGAACATGGAAACCCCATGCATGAAAATGATGCTGATGGTAACCACAATTATCTATCAATAAAGGGGAATTTCGTTTATAATGATCATGTAATTCCTGAGTATTTCTGGTTTAACGGCATCGCCAATCACCAGTTGATTACTGATAAAATTACTACAATTCCAGTACAGATGAATACATTGTATGGATCGTACAACGATAAAGGTACCCATCAAAAAAGCCATGCTCCGGCAAAAATATGGCCGGTTAAAGTACATCGGGGAAAACAAATCTACGACACAGTAAATATGACTTTAATACAACCTAAACTTTGGGATAAAGAAAGTGGGAAAGGAGCTTATTGGACAGATTTTGATTGGAATAAGGCTGCAGAATTAGGTATGGCAGCGTGCGGTCTACCCTATAGTGGAGTATATGGATTTGTTGAAACAGAAATGTACTGGCCTTTAAACCATCAGGTTTCTCCGGCAAGCGAATCACTAAAATGCATTGATTGCCACTCGCGCCCAAATAGCCGACTGGCTTCGCTGAACGACTTTTACCTGCCAGGTCGCGACTTCAATCCGATTGTGGAAACTGCAGGAGTTTCATTTATCCTGGTCTCGATTATCGGTATAGCTTTTCATGCCTTTTGCAGGATTGTTTTTGGAGGAAAATGCAAAATCGACAACCCGTAATAAATCACCAATGAAAAAAGTATATCTATATAAAAAATTCGAACGTTTCTGGCATTGGGGGCAATCATTACTAATATTTGCTCTGTTAATCACAGGATTCGACATCCATGGAACAACTCATTTTTTTGAATACAGTCAAGCCATGGCCATTCACAATATCTCGGCATGGGCCTTCCTTGTTTTAATTGTTTTTGCCATTTTTTGGCATGTTACAACCGATGAGTGGAAACAATACCTTCCCACAGCAAAAAACATGAAGGCTCAACTGGATTATTACCTGGTGGGAATATTTGCTCATGCACCCCATCCTGTAAAAAAAAGAACCCTTAGCAAACTAAATCCATTACAAAGGATTACCTACTTTGCTCTCAAAATTGTGATCATACCTACCATGGTGATTACAGGGCTGATGTATATGTATTTCAATTATCCAATCCTGGAGTTTGAAATCGAAAGCCTGGAAACAGTGGCCATCATTCATACCATGGGGGCCTATTTACTACTGACCTTCCTCATCATTCACCTGTATCTCATCACCACCGGTCATACGTTAACTTCAAATCTTAAGGCAATGATAACGGGCTGGGAAGTAGTTGATGATGAGGACGTGAAGGACATTGTGGAAGAAGCTGTTGAAGTGACCGGGTTAAAAATCCGACCAATTAGTCGCACCCGCCAAAGCCATGAGGAACTTGAAGAACTTGTACTTAATGCGCTTCATGAAACAGAAACCAAAGTAAAAAACAAGAAATTAAAAGGTCAGAAAAAATAAATCAGGCCCAAATTAAAACTATAATAAGATGAAAAAAATAATCATGAAACTTATTGGCATGATGGGAATACTGGTTTTTGCTTATTCCTGTCAACAGAAAAGCAATTATAATAATGTGGACGAAATAGTTGCCGAGGCCATGGAAACAACCCAGGGAATTACAGCTGAACAACTCCACACCAAAATTGATAATGGCGATATGATTTTGTTAATTGATACGCGCGAACCCGCCGAATTCAATGCGGGTTATATTCCTGGTGCGGTAAATATTCCACGGGGGGTTCTCGAATTTGAGATCAACAACCAGACGTTTTGGGATGAGGCTATGCTGTATATGCCTGTAAAAGAGGAAGAAATTATTATTTATTGCAAAAAAGGAAAGCGAAGCATACTGGCTGCCTGCACATTAAAAAAATTAGGGTATAAAAAAGTTTATTACCTGAGTGATGGCTGGAAAAATTGGGAAATGAATTATCCTTTATTGTATGAAAAAAATCCGGATCAATCCGCTCATACCTCATCTGGTGAAAGTGGTGGTTGCTAGTGTAAAATATTTTTTGGTAAACACTTAGACAATGGAAGCTCCTGTATCGGGAGCTTTTTATCTATCCGAACTTACTGATTTTAAGGAGTAAATCCGGCTCAAGTATACTGATCTGCTTCCCTTTGGTACTGATTATTCCATCATCTTTAAAATCCTTCATAATGCGCATAACGCTTTCCACCGACAAGCCTGTAAGATCGGCCAAATCGTTGCGGCTAATTGGCAATAAAAAACTCTTTGTTTTAAATACCCGATCAGATAAACAAATCAACAAATCGGCTACCAGGCCTGCAGATTGTTTCCGTGTTAAACAATAAAACCGACCGTATACCTGTGCTGCATTCTCGTTTTGTATGTTAAACATTTTGAACGCAAAGTCAGGATTCGACATGAGCAGTCGTTTAAACACACTTAAATCAATCAGTTTGGCTTCAGAATCAATATAGGTTGATGCTGAATAAATAAATGCATTGTTCCCCTCATAAATGCTGGATAATCCAATAAAGTGACTGGCGGGGATAATCTTTAAAATCAAATCTTTTGAAGTTCCGCCGATAAATACTTTCACCAACCCTTTCTCCAAAAATATGACATGAGATGCAAACGAACCTTGTTTGGCAATCACCTCCCCTTTCTTGTAAACAATTCTGATGGTGTTTTTTTCCAGGTGCTCCTTTTCCGCTTCTGTCAACACATCAAAACACTCCATATGTTTATTTTCAACCACACAGCTATTTGAAGAACCAGGCATGCTCATATCTACATATTTATATTTCGTGACAAAAGTAGCATTATTTCAAGAATCGTGATTGTGTCAGTTTATTTTCTGTCAAATTACAGTTTCTTACCCGCCCTATTACACCCTGCGTTTCTGAGTTCACATTAAGCAGCCCCGTAATTTTGACGACATGAATTTTAATAAAAAAAGAACCATTACTAATCAAAAATTTTACCAAATGAAAAAATTATTTAGTTATTTATTTATTGCCATGTTTATTCCGGCATTGTTTTTAACAAGCTGTAAAGACAAAAATGATGATCCCATTGTAGTTGGCACCTATGATGATTTAAAAGCTTACATGACAACCAATACCATGGACCTGCCTGATTTACTGGATGGCTGGGTTACTGATGCAAAATACGTAGCTGATGGTGGGTTTGTTGAGCCAGATGGAACCATTCCTGCTTACCATGTGTTTGATATAAGAAGTGCTGCGGACTTTGAAAAAGGGCATGTTAAAGGGGCTATTAATGTCGAACTTGCTAACGTACTCACAAAAGCAGCTGAAGTAGGAAAAGACAAACCAATCCTGGTTTTCTGTTATACCGGACAAACAGCAGGCCGAGCTGTTATGGCTTTGCGACTCTCTGGTTATAGCGCCAAAGTAGCTAAGTTTGGGTTTTCTGCCTGGACCAACAATGCAGCCTTCGATAGCTGGACAAGTAAAGTGGGTAACATTGCAGTTGGCAGCCCCAACTGGAATACCAATGCTTCGGCTACTTTACCTGTCAACCTGAACCCGACCTGGACTTCCACCTCTACAGATGGAGCCACCATTTTAGCTGAACGTATTCAGGTCATGCTAACAGCTTCCGGATGGAATGTTACAGCTGCTGAAGCTTTAGCTGCTCCGGTTGATTATTCAATCTATAACTATTGGGGTGAAGCTGACTATTTAAAATATGGTCACTATTCAGGTGCTTATCAGTATACAACTATTTCATTTGCAACAGCAAATGCACTTAATCCAGACAACAATAACCTGGTTTATTGCTATACAGGACAAACCTCTTCAATCACTACGGCCTGGTTGAATGTATTGGGATACAATGTAAAAAGCATTAGTTTTGGTGTAAATGCACTCATGCATGATGCCTTAACAACCGATTCAAAAAACAACTGGCATTTCCCTTACCACAGCTTCCCTTTCGAAGGAACACTTGCAAAATAAATGATCACCGGGCTGACGGATTGAATCCGTCAGCCTGTTTATCTTGTTTACTGACAATAAAATCTACAACTAAAATGAAAAAAGTTCTCCTCATAGCAGGTTTATTTCTGATGTCGCTAACCTATAGCAATTCATCAACAGCTCAAGGATGCGTTGAAACTACTTCCTCAGACGGGCCTCAACTGGTTGGATACATTCAACCCCAATTTAATTACTATTATTTTGGTGATGATGCAAACGGAAATGCAATCAAACCAAGTACATTTGAATTCCTTCGCGCCCGCTTTGGTGTTGTCGGATCAATACCATATGACATAAGCTATTATGTAATGGCAGAATTAAGTCCTGTTTCAGGAGGCCCTCAACTACTTGATGCCTATATCTCATACGCACCCATCGGAAAATACATGAAGATTTCCATTGGACAATTTAAATCACCTTTTTCACTGGAGTTAAACACTCCATGTCATGCCCTTAACACGATCAACAGATCTACTGTTGTAAATAACCTCGCCTCTCCTTTCAGAGATATGGGGTTGATGTTGTTGGGTGCTTTTGGTAAAGACAGAGACATTATTTCATATAAAGTAGCCGTTTTAAATGGTACCGGAATCAATGTACTTGATGACAATGCCAATAAAGAAATTGCAGGTCGTGTTGTTTACTCTCCTTTTGAGTGGATAAATATTGGTGCAAGCGGACGAACAGGTCTTATTGGTAAGATTCTTGATGCAGATGGAACAGTTAAAAGTGTTACCCGCTATGCCGGCGACTTGACTCTAGATTACAAAAGCCTCAAATTTCAGGGAGAATATATTTATGGCATTACGGTAGGTGAAGTTGCAACCGGTGGTGGTTGTGGTGGCAAATCTACTCTTGTTACCGAGCCGGTATTCAAATCCTCAGGCTTTTGGGTCGCCGCAATGTATATGTTTCCCATTAATTTACAACCCATTGTAAAGTATGAAGCGTACGACCCTGACGGAGCCACCTATTCCTATCAGGGAGTCGGACAAAATTACACCCTAAATACCTTAACCATGGGCGTAAATTATTTCCTGAATGATTGGACACGGGTTCAGGCAAATTACGTATATAATATAGAAGGTAAAAGCAATGGTATTATTAATGAGTATGACAATGACGCTTTTATGATCCAATTCCAGGTAAAATTTTAATTCAAAACTAAATAAATAATTCAATGAAAATGCTTAACTATTTACTTGCAACGTGTCTGATGGTTGTTGCTTACGCTATGCCGGCATTGGCACAGGGGGATATTATCACAGCTGAACAGTTCATGCAACTAATCAAAACAGATAAAAATGTTGTTATTATTGATGCCGGCAAAGAAAAGGATTACACACTTGCTCATATAAAAGATGCAGTAAATGTTCCTTATAAATCTTTGGAAAAAGAGGGCGAAGTTGAGGGACTAATTAATAGCCCCGCAGAGTTGGCAGCGATCTTCGCATCAAAAGGGATAAATGATAACAATACCATTGTTGTGTATGATGGAGGAACTCAGAAATACTCGTCGAGGGTATATTGGATACTGAAATATTTAGGTGTGCCAAATGTAAAAATTCTCCAAAAAGACATGGACAATTGGAGAAAAGTAAGGGTACCTATCACGAAAATGCCAGTGAAAAGAGCAGCAACTACCTTTACACCAAAAGTAAACAATGCAATTATTGCCGACATGGCCTATGTAAAAGACGGTAAAGCGTTGATCATTGATGCCAGAACTTCGGAAGAATTTACCGGTGCTTCTGAAAAAAGCAAAGGACATATTCCCGGAGCCATCAACATCAATTACAAAGAAGTACTAACTCCTTCTGAGGCCTTTAAATCCAAATCGGAGCTCGAACCCCTGATTGCTCAATACAAATTAACCCCAAATCAACCTATTGTTATCTATTGCAATACCGGAATTATTGCGGCAGTCATCTATACAGCCCTTACAAATGAAATGGGTTGGACAAATGTAAAGGTTTATGATGGTGCGTATAAGGAATGGGAAGTAAAAGGCAATCGGCTTGATACAAAAGCATCTGTTGCACCGACAAAAAAAATGAAAGAATCTGCTTCTGACGGAGGGTGCTAATTCATTCTCAGATTCAGATTTGAATAAAAATGATACCTAAATCACTGTTAAGAGCTTCAATATTTACTTGCATCCCAATGGAACAACTAGATTCAACCGCTTTTTTGAACCTGACCAAAACGGAACAAGTGATTATGGTTATCCGGTCCGGAGAAGAATTACTCATTCGTCACGAAAAAGGATTCGCGATACATTTATTTTGCCTGGAGAACTTGCTGGTTGAACTTTGGTATATTGCCAATTCATCAAAAATCGTAAAAACCCGGTTGTCGTCCAAAGAGAAAGTAGCGGAAGAATACCCTCTGTTATGGGAACAGATTCAGGAACTATTGGTAAAAAGAAAATTCAATTAATTTTTCTCATTTTGAATATTGGAAAAGCTGCAATTTAAAAATGCAGCTTTTTTTTATCCCTTTTCGCTAATTATTTTTAGCAAATCATAATTCAGTATTTCAAACGATTTTCCTTTCACACGAATACTCCCTATATCTGATAAGTCCTTGATGGATCGGGTAACGCTCTCACGAGTTGCACAAATCAGGGCAGCAATATCATTGCGCGATAATGGAATCTGAAAACTCCTGGATTTTTTTACTTCATCCGAAAAAAACAGGATGGTATCGGCCAACCGGCCATCTACTTGCTTTTGGTGTACATTCACAAACCGGGCAAAATAAGAGAGCTCGTCCCGGCATAAATACAAAATAAGCTCATTGGCAAATTGTGCATTACGCGAAATCAAATCCTTAAAAGAGGTAATGTCGATATAACAGATTGTAGAGTCCTCGATGGCTGAGGCAGAGTACTGGTGAATTTTATTTGATAATACTGTCTGCATGCCAATGTAACAACCTGGTTGTAATATTTTTAATATCTGGTCAGTCCCTTTTACCCCTTTTTTATGAATCGTGGCAAGTCCGCTCTTAAGGTATGCAATATGTGAAGAAAGAGAGCCTTCTTTAATAATGCTTTCTCCTGGTTTCATGTCGACTTCAGCGCAATTTCCTTGCAAATACTCAACCTCTGTTGGATTAAGCGCATCTACAGCCTTCGACCTTATCGCACATATACTACAATTTCCCATTTAGCAAAGTTAAACATAGTTTACATTGTCACTGTGTTTAAAATGTGATTTATGTATCATTGCTAATGATGATATAGCTCATATGAAAGAGACAATCATACAGTGAAAACATATCAAGAACGGCACCATAACAAACTAATTATCAAATCAATAAGTACATATTGTAATATGCATATTTGTACATTTGATACCAGATAGTATTGACGTAAACACATTAAAACTCTATAATGATGAAAACTGGTTTAAAAATTTTCGTGAATTCAGCACTTATGTTTGGGCTGATTGGTTTTGTTTCATACCTGTTTATTATTATCGCAGGCTTTTTTGGATGCTGTGCAGGATTATCGACTTTTTTGTATCACAAAATTGTGATGATCATTCTTGTAGGCGGAGCACTTACTTTTGGTGTTTGTTTGTATAACAACTGTTATAAAAAAAGTCAATTCAACAAAAGTTAATCGCAATTAACCCAACCCATGAAGGAGGTTGTTTGGTTTTCTGATGCTACCATACCTGATCGCATTGTATGTTGCGGTCAGGTTCTTATATTGATAAACAAATACAGAAAGCTACATATTAATTTAGAACCAGTTAAAACAATACTATTCAGCTGATATTATGACACATACGATAGCCCTGGTCTGGTGAATGATTATTTATCCCATTTCTAAATAATTAACACTACAGGCTGTTTATGTGCATGTTACTTCTTTTCTGATATATATCACAATTTTTACGCGTCACCCATCTGATTGATAACAAGGCTCTAGGGGTTTTGTTATCTCATTTTGAGCAAATTGGCTTTATTAAACAATTGAATATATTTTTGCAAATTAATATATATTGAACTTTTTAGATATATGATATATTATACTCATTGCGAATTAATTCGGGTAGAATGAAAACAAGAAGAGAGTTTATAAAAATATCAGCTGTGGGTGCCGGTGCAGCGGCAATTGGCCTTAGTGCTGTCAATATTGCAGGGCTCAAACTGGTCAATGCTGCCAACGATCAAACGGCGGTAAGCGATGAAGAAATGACGTCCTTTCCAACCTATTGCGAAGTGTGCTTTTGGAAATGCGCCGGATGGACTTATGTTGACAAACATAAAAACATACGCAAGATCATTGGCAACATAGAGGATCCGCACTGTAATGGCCGCCTTTGTCCAAGGGGCACCGGTGGCGTGGGTATGTATACTGATGAAGATCGGTTAAAAACTCCACTCATCCGTGAGACTGTAAATGGAGAACAGGTTTTTAGAAAAGCCTCCTGGAAAGAAGCCCTGGATTTGGTAGCTTCAAAAATGAAAGACGTGGCTAACAAATACGGACCTGAATCCTTCGCTTTATTTAATCATGGGGCACCGGGAGAACATTTTAAACATCTTTTGCATGCCTATGGCAGCGAAAACGAAGGCGAACCCGCCTGGGCACAATGTCGCGGTCCCCGTGAAGTTGGGTTTTCGGCTACCTTCGGGAGCTGGATTGGGTCCCCGGAGCCAACCGATATTCGCGACACAAACTGTCTTGTATTAATTGGTTCGCATATTGGCGAAAACATGCACAATGGCCAGGTTCAGGAAGTAGCAGATATCATTGGTAGAAATGCAACAATCATTACAGTTGATCCCAGATTAAGTACTGTGGCCAGCAAATCAAAATACTGGTTGCCAATAAAACCAGCTACCGACCTGGCACTGTTGCTTTCATGGATTCATGTGTTAATATATGAAGGCCTGTATAACAAAGATTATGTAGAACAATACACCATGGGCTTCGAACAACTAAAGGAGCACGTAAAAGATATGACACCCGAATGGGCCTATGGTATTACAACTATCGAACCTTCCATTATCAGAAAAACCGCCCGTGAAATGGCCAATGCGGCACCAGCTGTTATTGTACATCCGGGCCGGCACGTAGTTTGGTATGGTGACGACAGCCAGCGCGAACGTGCCATTGCCATTTTAAATGCACTCCTGGGTTCATGGGGAAAAAGAGGCGGTTTCTATTTTAAAGAAGCCATCTCTGTCCCAAAATATCCGCACCCACAATATCCTCATCCCGAATGGAGCTGGAAAGATAACCTGGACGGAAAGTATCCCCTTTCCTCTATGGCTATTACAACCGAGCTTTTAGCAGCCTCTATCCCTGAGTTCGAATATAAGCATCAAATAAAAGCATGGATGGTGGCCGGAACAAATCTCCCATTAACGATACCAAACAAAGAGCTATTCAAAACAGCTGCAGAAGCGGTAGAATTTATTGTAGTCGTAGACACCATGCCCATGGACATCACCGGATATGGGGATGTCGTTCTACCTGAATGCACCTACCTGGAACGCTTCGATGCACTACGAGCAGCGCCACATCGTGAACCAAACATTGCGTTACGTATGCCGGCAGTTGAACCTAAATACGAAACAAAACCATCATGGTGGATAGCAAAACAACTGGGCGAGCGCCTGGGATTAGGCGATTTTTTTGATTACGATGATTTCTCAGAAGTTCTTGATTGGCAATTAAAAAAAATGGGTACTTCATTGGATGAGATGAAAAAGATTGGCATAAAGATGTTCGACCGAAAGTCAGGACCACTCTATCTTGCTGATGGCGAAGAATACCATTTTAATACAAATAGCGGGAAAATAGAACTTTACTCAACCGAATTTGCCGAATTAGGATTCGATCCCATGCCGAAATTCACCAAGCATCCGGAACCAGAAGACGGCTTTTACCGGTTAATATATGGTCGGGCACCCATGCATACCTTTTCACGTACCTCAAACAACCACAATTTGTTTGATTTGATGAATGAAAATTCCGTTTGGATCAATCCAAAAGTAGCGGAATTGTGGGACCTGAAAACCGGTCAAAAAATATGGCTACAAAACCAGGATGGAATTGTTTCTACATTTCCGATCAAAGTACGTGTCACGGAGCGAATCAGATGGGACTCAGTCTATATGGTTCATGGTTTCGGACACGACAATAAAAAACTTACACGCACCTTTGGAAGGGGAGCAAGTGATACACAATTAATTACAAACGTTATGGTGGATCCAATGATGGGAGGAACCGGGATGAGGGGGAATTTTGTGACCTTCATTACCGAAAACCCTGGAAAGGAGGCTGAAGCATGAGATACGCAATGGCAATTGACACAAAAAAATGTGTCGGGTGCAGCGACTGTGTTGTAGCCTGTCAAACTGAGAACAATGTTCCTCATGGCTATTGCCGTGACTGGATTGTTGAAAATGTTAGCGGAGCCTATCCAATTGTAGAAATTGAACTCCGTTCTGAGCGATGCAATCATTGTGAAAATGCACCCTGTGTGCGCTGCTGCCCGACAGGAGCAAGTCATACAGTTGAAGGCGGAATTGTGATGGTTACCCACGATGAATGTATTGGTTGTGGTGCCTGTATCCAATCGTGTCCTTACGATGCACGTTATTCACATCCGGATGGATATGTGGATAAATGTACATTTTGTCAGCACCGCCTCGAAAAAGGCCAAAACACTGCTTGTGTGGATGTATGCCCAACAAAATGTTTACATTTTGGAGACATCGAAGATCCCTACAGTGATGTCTCTCTGGCACTTAAAAACAGATCATGGAAAGTGTTAGCCCCTGAGGCAGGTACCAAACCACAGTTATATTTCCTTACATAAACACTAAAGCGCACAAGAATGAAAGAAGAATTATTTATTAGTGGACGCGATATCCCAAACATTGACCCTTTTTTAAATATCTGGCACTGGCAAATCCCACTCTATCTTTTTTTAGGCGGCCTGGCGGCAGGGATCATGTTTTTTGCAGGATTATTTACTATCATGGGTAAGGAAAAAGAAATGGCAACCACCGTTAAGTGGGCACCATTTCTGGTACCTATAGCCTTGGTGCTTGGGCTTTTTGCTCTTTTCCTCGACTTAAAACATGAGATGTATTTTTGGCGGCTTTATACTACCGTACGAATGGGATCACCCATGTCGTGGGGAGCCTGGACACTGATGCTTGTGACACCTCTTTCGATGATATGGTCTGCTACTTACCTTAAAGAGGCCGTTCCAAACTGGAATTGGAAATTTAAAATGATAGAACAAACCATTGGATTTTTTACCAAAAAAAGGAGAGAAATGGCCTGGGCGATGATGTTTTTAGCTGTTGTACTGGGCGTTTATACAGGTATATTACTTTCTGCGTTCAATGCACGACCCTTATGGAACACTTCTATTTTAGGACCCTTGTTTCTTGTTTCCGGACTGTCGACCGGACTGGCCACAATCATCTGGATGTCGAAAAACAAAACAGAAAGACGGATAATGAGCCAGATTGACATCGTCCTTATTGCCGTTGAGTTATTTTTAATCGTGCATTTGTTCATGGGTTTCCTTTCAGCTACCGCAGTTCAAGTGGAAGCAGCCGAGCTGTTTCTCGGAGGTCAATTCACTGTTACCTTTTGGGTTTTTGTCGTCATCCTTGGACTTGCATTCCCGGCAGTTCTCGAAATACTTGAATTGAGAGGATTTCATATCCCAATCTGGATTCCTGCCTTGCTCATTCTTTTTGGCGGCCTTGTATTTAGATTTGTTATGGTTGAAGCGGGACAAATTACGCGCTATCTGTATTAATATTAAAAGTTTTTGAACATGAATCAAGAAATTGTTATTCAAGATCGGCCCAAATACATCAATCCGTATTTTGGCGGGGTACTGCTCGGACTGGTGCTATTAATCACCTTTTATATCACAGGAAGAGGATTGGGTGCCAGCGGTGCTGTTAAAAGTGCAGTAGTGACTACAGTTGATAAAGTAGCCCCTGAACATGCTGAGCAAAACACTTACATGAAAGCCTTTATTACCGATGACCATTCTCCCATGTTCAACTGGTTGGTTTTTGAATCGTTTGGTATTTTTATAGGAGGATTACTTTCGGGAGCTCTCTTTGGCAGAATTAAAAAACTACGCATCGAAAAATCACCCAACATTACCAACAAAACAAGGCTCTTTGCAGCTGGTATCGGAGGCATTTTGTTTGGCATCGGAAGTCAGTTTGGAAGAGGTTGCTCCAGCGGAGCCGCACTCAGTGGATCGGCCTCGTCCTCCTTTGGTGGATTGCTGGTGATGCTCCTGATGTTTGGCACCGGCTACGTGGTTGCTTACTTTTTCAGAAAATTATGGATTTAGTCATTAAATAAAAGATAAAACTATGGGACCTTTAATACCACAGGGAATAATACCAATGGGTTGGGATTTTGTCATCGCCCTGTTAATAGGCATCGCTTTTGGCTTTGTATTGGAAGCCTCCGGATTTTCCTCCTCACGAAACATTACAGGCGTATTTTACGGGTATAACTTTGTCGTTCTGCGTGTATTTTTTACCGCCGTTGTGGTGGCCATGATTGGCCTTCAGTACTTTGATTATTTCGGATGGATCGACCTGAATCAGATTTATGTACTTCCAACCTACTTAAGCCCTATGATTGTGGGATCCATTATTATGGGCGTTGGATTTGTTTTGGGCGGATTTTGTCCCGGAACAAGTTATACTGCCATCGCCATTGGCAAAATCGACGCCATGGTATTTACGGGCGGTTTGTTTTTAGGGATATTTCTGTTTTCTGAATTTTTCCCGTTTTTTGAACAGTTCTACTATTCAGGAAATATGGGCAGCATCACCATCGGAGAATTTTTCGGAATTTCGAATAATCTGGTCACCCTTATTTTTGTTGTTATTGCAGTAATTGCCTTTTACGTTACCTGGCGTATCGAACTCCGCGTAAGGAAAAACATGACTCAATATAAATTCTAATTCGATGAATAAAAATTATATTATCCTGATGGGAATCCTCATTCTGCTCTCGGCCGGATTGCTGGTATTGCCCTTAAAGAACAACTCCAAACAGCTTGATCCTGAAGTGATGATGTGGGATATTGTTCAACCTACACGTTACGTTTCTACTGATGAGGTGGCCAAGATGATCATCGAGCACGATCCTTTGCTGGTGATGGTTGATGTGAGATCGGCAGAAGATTTTCAGTTATTTTCATTAACCAATGCCATTAACTTCCCCCTCGACAGTCTGGCTTTGGATGACGCGAAATCTGCGTTGACTTTTAATAAACGAAATCTTGTTTTCTACTCAAACGATGACCTGAAATCGGATCAGGCATGGGTGATTGCCAAAAGATTGGGATTAAAGAATATTTATGTGCTCAAAGGTGGTTTAAACCGTTGGATACAAACCATTATTCAGCCCGAAGCACCTTTAGAAACTGCCTCCGAAGCCGAGTTTAACCTGTATGCTTTCCGCCAGGGCGCCAGCCAGTTTTTTACTGGTGGGTCGATCAGCATCGATCAAAGTCCGCAAGCGGAAGTAGTTGTATCCAGGAAGAAAAAAGCCAAGGCAGTTGAAGGGGGTTGTTAAACATCCAAATAAATGAAATCATGCATGTACACGAATTAAATCCAAAGAAGACGATGATCACCATGATCATCTTTGTCATCGTTATTATAATTGGTTTGGTTACCCTTTCCAAACCTCGTTTGAATTACGCAATCACTCCCGAAGAAACAGTCGTATTAGCCGGTTCGGAAGAAGGTTTCGTCTATCCATACGAGTTGGAGGACATCCTGAATAAAACCATCGATACCATTGTTTTAGTCGACATCCGCAACACATTCCAGTTTGGCAGAGGTCATATTCCGGGAGCCGAAAATATTTCAGCAGTAGAATTAATCTCCAAAGAAAACATCAAGAGACTGGAAGCACTTAAAGATGCTGGTCAGGTAGTGCTTATATACGGGAATAACCTGGTAGAAGCCAACGGGCCATACATGTTATTGCGTCAAATTGGTTTCGATAACGTAAAAGTCCTGATGGGTGGATATTCTTATTATAAAGTGTGGAAAGATAAGCTGGGCGACACCTACAGCGATGATTCGTATTTTATTGGCAATGCTCAGTACGACTATGCTGAAGTGGCTAAACGCAGCTCTGTTTCAAAAAATGACAATGGTGCTTCCGAACCAAAGGCTCATGTTGCTGTTGAGCGCAAGAAAAAAAGCAAGGCTGTAGAAGGTGGCTGTTAACTACTCACTTTTGATTATCCATTTTTTGATACTGTTACCAATCGCTGGTAATCACGAATCCGAATATTTTTTCCGGTAATATCGATGATGCCATCTTTGCGGAATTCGGATAAGGTGCGGATGGTATTTTCCGTTGTCATGGAGATCATCTCACCCACTTCGCGCCGGGTAATTGGCATCTTGAATTCATGATTCTTAAATATCCGGTCGGCCAACATGAGCAAAACATAAGCAACTCTGCCGCGTACTTGTTTTTGGTTGAGATCAAACTGAATGGCGATCATCTCTTCTGACATTTTGCTTATTCTATTCAATAACCGAAGTGAAAACTGGTGATTTGATTTGATCACACTTTTCATGGCCGATAGCTTGATTTCGCACACCTGGGTTTCCTCGATAGCGGCTACAGAATAATTGTACAAACTACCAGAAAAAACACTTAACAAATTGATAAACTCGCCGGGACGACTAATCGCCAGGATGTGGTCTTTCCCATATTTATCTGTTTTGTAAATCTTTACAAGACCCTTTCGTAAATACATAAACGACTGGATCTTCTGACCTTCTTTTTTTAATATCTCACCCTTGGCGCACAGATACTCGTTTCTAGATTCATTTACTATTTTGTGCTCAACCTCAGATAGCTTATCAAACAAAAGCTTTCTATAAATACAAGTACTGCACGATTCAATTTCATTCACTCTTTTCATGGCGTTGGTCGATTCCTTTATTGTAAACAGAACTTAATTTTATGTTGTGACATGCCAAAAGTATGCATTTTTTCATACTAAACAACTATTTAGGTTTTGTCAATTGAATTTACAAGTGGTAGTTGAAAAAAAAGAAGGTGTTTGCAAACATTTATTTTTGAGGCTCATTCATTCCAAGGTTTTGCTAATTTTGAATTTTTATTTAAAGATGGAAGAAGTAAAATCAAAAAAGAAGGTTAAAACGGAAAAAGTAATGACCTTTTGGGATCATTTGGAGGAGCTGCGTTGGCATATTCTTCGTTCACTCATCGCGATTGTTATCATCGCAGTTGTCGCTTTTATGAACCGGGTATTTATTTTCGACTATGTTATTCTCGGCCCGAGTACCTCTGATTTTATTACAAATCGCTTGCTATGTATTGCCGGACAATGGCTCAACATAGATGCCTTATGTATAAAAGATATGAAGTTGCAGATCATCAACATTAGCATGTCGGGGCAGTTTCTTACCCACATGTATATTTCGATGGTTGCGGGTTTTATACTGGCATTTCCTTATGTACTTTGGGAAACATGGCGGTTCATCAGACCGGCGATGCACGAAAATGAACGAAAATATTCTACCGGGGGCGTAATCATCAGTTCTATTTTATTCCTCTTTGGTGTTCTATTCAGCTATTTTTTAATCGTTCCCTTAACCGTAAATTTTTTAGGAACCTATCAGGTGAGCGAACGTGTCCTTAACCAAATCTCACTTACTTCCTACATCAGCACAGTGGTCTCGGTTACATTTGCTGTTGGAGTAGCCTTCGAATTGCCAATACTTGTTTTTTTTCTCACTAAAATCGGAATTCTTACTTCCGGTTTTATGATGAAAAACCGAAAATACATGTATGTCATTTTGCTCATTGTGTCCGCAATAATCACTCCTCCTGATGTATTTAGTCAAATCTTGGTTGTGTTCCCTTTGATTGGATTGTACGAATTATCCATTGCGGTGGCAAAAAATGTCGAGAAAAAAAACTACGAGGCTATTGATTAATCAAAAGCAATAGTCGCTTGTTTATTTAGTTCCTGATTCAATCTGACGATACCAACCGGGACTTCCGGATACAAATCCGAATGAAAGCGTGTAAAACTTCTCAGCAGCTTCCACGTGTACCCAGTGTGAAGCACCCTCAATGGTCACAATTTCAGCATGAGGAAAGTTATAACGAATCTGATCATAATCTTCCGTAAGGATATAATCGGAGGCTCCGCCACGAATAAACAGCGTAGGTTTCTCAAACTTATTAATGGTGTCAATCCCATCAAACATCTGGTCAAGATTTGGTTCAATACCTTCGATGTAAATTTGCCAGTCGAAATGATTGCCTTCTGATCGGTGAAGATTCTTCATAACAAACTGTCGGATGCGCGTTTCCGGAATGTATGCTCTGATTTGATCCTCCACCTCCTGCCGATTTTCAACGAGGTTAAGATTCACCTCCTTCATGGCTTTTAAAATGGATTTATGATTATCGCGCGGACCGTAGGACTTTAAAGTAATATCGACGATCAGAAGCTTTTTTACAAGATGTGGATTTTCCAAAGCAAAACGCATGGCTACTTTCCCTCCCATCGAATGGCCAATGATGATGGGGTTTACAATACCATGTTCATCAATAAAATCAAATAAATCATCTGCTAAAGCCAAATAGTTAAAATTTGGACTGTGAGGAGATTGACCGTGATTTCTTTGATCCGGGACCCAAACCTCAAACCCCTCCATGGCCAGGCGGCGGGCAAATGTAACCCAGTTGTCGGAAACGCCAAACAGCCCATGCAAAATGATGATTGGCGGGTTAAGTTCTTCTCCGTAACGTCGGTAAAACAATTTCATATCAAACTTGTTTTCAGTATTTTATTCTTCAATTATCTTCAAGAAGGTGTTTATTTACATCCACCATATCAAAATGCTTTCTTATAAAATGCACCACCACATAAATAACTGGTGTATCGAACAAGGCAAACATCACTTTAAAAAGATATCCGTTTAATACCAATATCCAAAATAACTCCCACTCAATCACTCCAAAACCACAAAGTAATAACAGGACTGTTATTGTATCGACCAGCTGAGAGGTAATTGTCGAGAAGTTGTTACGAATCCAAAGGTGTTTGCCATGGGTTACCCGTTTCCAGAAATGGAAGACTTTTACATCCAGGAACTGTGCAAACAGATAAGCTGCCAGAGAAGCGCCAACCGCGATGTAAGTAAAGCCAAAGACCTGTTTAAAAACCACATTCCCAATGGGTGACCAAGTGGTGGCTTGAGCTTCGGTTGATACAACCACAATCAGCAACGCAAAAAAACTGGCAAATATCCCGGCTATAACCACCGAATTCGCACGTTTGGAACCGTAAATTTCTGAGATGATATCCGTAATTAAAAAGGTAATGGGGTAAGCTATAATACCCACCGACAATTCAAAGTGATACCAACCGAATGGGTTCCAGCTGAAGAATTTTTGAAATATCAGGTTACTGGTTACCAGTGAAGTAATAAACAAACTGGCCAGAATTAAAAAAATAGTTTCAGCCTGACGGCGTTTTTTTGGCTCCATATTCAGGCTAAAGTTAGAATTTTTCAGTCATGTTAAGATAGTTGTCTCAAATACAATTGAATGGTATTTTCCAACCCATAATACAGTGCATCGCTGATCAGGGCGTGGCCAATGGAAACCTCTTCAATAAAAGGAATCTGCTGACAAAAATATTTTAAATTTTCAAGGCTCAGGTCATGGCCGGCATTTATGTCGATTTTTAACTCATGAGCTATCCTGGCTGCATCCACAAAAGGCGCGATGGCTCTTTCCCTGTTTAAGGAATATTGCGCAGCATAACTTTCGGTATACAGCTCAACGCGGTCGGCGCCAACAGCCTGTGCCCCAATAATATATTTCTCAACCGGATCGACAAAAACAGAAGTTCGTATGCCCTCCCTTTTAAAACGGGCAATCACTTCAAACAAAAAAGCATGATAGGCGATGGTATCCCATCCATGATCAGATGTCAGCTGATTTGGGTCATCAGGAACCAGGGTCACCTGATCGGGCTTAAACTTTAACACCAGTTCAATAAACTGCGGAGTTGGGTTGCCTTCGATATTAAACTCTGTTTTTATCAACGGTCGCAATATTTCAACATCTGAATAACGAATATGTCGTTCGTCAGGACGGGGATGCACGGTAATTCCGTGGGCACCATATCGTTCACAATTTGCCACAAACGCAACCAAGTCGGGCTGGTTACCACCACGCGCATTGCGCAGTGTAGCAATTTTATTTACATTTACACTTAACCTGGTCATGTTGTTAATTTTGCACAAAATTAATAAATTGCTAACCAAAACAGAGAACTATGAGGGTTGTTATTCAAAGGGTTTCACGTGCATCGGTAAGTATAGATAAAAAAATAAAATCAAGTATCCAACACGGTTTGGTAATCCTTTTAGGTATTGAATCGACTGATGGTGAAGCAGATATTGATTGGCTTACAGGAAAAATTGTCAGGCTCCGGGTATTTGATGATGAAACAGGCGTAATGAACAAATGTGTTTCAGAGGTAGCCGGTGACCTCATCGTGGTAAGCCAGTTCACACTACATGCCAGCACAAAAAAAGGAAACCGTCCCTCCTATATTCGTGCGGCAGCACCTGAATTAGCTAAAAAACTGTATGGTGATTTTCTCCATTCACTTGAATTGAAGCATGGGAAACCCATTAAATCAGGTGAATTTGGTGCTATGATGGAGATAGAGTTGGTAAATAGTGGTCCTGTAACCATCATCATCGACACCAAGAGTAAAGAATAACAAGCAGGCAATTACTTCCGGCTGTTCCTGCGTCTTTCCTTTTCCTTTTCGGTCAGGTATTCTTCTATCGCCATGGTCATACTAGGCGCAGATTGGGTCGGTGCAGGAATGTCAAGTCTATAGCCTCCTTCGTTTACCGCAGTGGCAGTAGTAGATCCAAAAGCAGCGAACAGTTGGCTGTTTTGATTAAAATCAGGGAAATTACTTTGCAGTGATTTAATTCCCGCGGGACTAAAGAAAATAATCAGATCGAATTTTTTTAGGTCAATGTGAGAAAGATCGGCTGCTACAGTGCGGTAGATAATGGCGTTGGTATAATTAATTTTTGCATTATCAAGCAAGTCCAACATCGATCGTTTGTGAATATCTGAGTTAGGAAGCAGGAACTTTTCTTCTGAATGTTTAAGGATCACTTCTACCAGATCGGGAAATTTTTGCTTCCCATAAAATATTTTACGCTTGCGATACTGAACGTACTTTTGAAGATAATACGCAATAGATTCAGAAATACAAAAATATTTCATCGAATCCGGGATATCGAATCTTAATTCCTTTGCCATGCGGAAAAAGTGATCAACGGCATGACGACTGGTTAGAATAACCGCAGTGTGATCGGTAAAAGAACCCTTCGCACGTCTAAAGTCCTGCGCTGTGACACCTTCGATTTTGATAAATTTCTCGAATACAATGTTGACGTTGAATTTGGCACTCAGTTCCCCGTAAGGGGATTTTTCCAGATCGGGGGGTTGCGGCTGAGAAACCAGAATGTTTTTTATCTTCAATTTACTTCAATCTTATGGTTCCTAAATAGAGTTTACTCCTAAAAATTAATACCAAATGCTATGATAAACTACCCAGGTAAAGGAGTTTAAAAACAATGAACAATGGTATCAATTCGAGGCTGCAAAGGTATAAAATAAAATGAAGCATTGTGAATCTTGTGCTCGAAATTCCAATACCCACTGTTTGACCCCACCTAAAAACCTGCATTCCCAAGGCAATCAACAAGGCCAATATCAAAAAAAAAGTGTGAAATGAATAAATAGAGAGTATCAACAATGGGAGCAAAACAACCCCCAGGGCATTTTCAACGTTACGATCCAGCTTTAACTGCCGATCAGACAAGTCGCTGGTTAGAAAAATAAATGATATGATTTTAATTACCATTCTTCGATAAAACCAAAAAGAGGCTATGGCCAGAAAAATATAAAGAAACAACTTGTAATTGAATTCCGTCAAAAAGAAATAATGCGTGTATTCTTCAAGTAATAAAAAAACCAGTAGGGCATTTGTAATCAAAAAGTTGATCCAGAAAAACACATCTACAATTATACCTGGTGCATTTACAACATTTCCTTTTCCTCTTGAAAACGAAAAACGGTCTCCTACTGAGAACTCGTAGTAAAAACGATCGGGCATATACCACCGCAACACAGAAATACCTGCTAAAAGAAAAAATAAGATGTAAATGAGCAGTCCGAAATGATTGTTCAAATTTTCTTTTGGAACAATTTCTATAGGCACTGTTTGTAAAAAGGTAAAAAATTCTACCGGCAAACCCGATGACAGGCTATCTGAAACCGAAACTGAGGTATCGCATGGCAATACCCAAGGGTTCATTTGTTCAAATATGTTCAGCGAATCGTTCATTTCAGTTGGTTGAGCTTTGGCGAACAAAGATAATCCAAACATTGATAATTGAATTGAACTCACTTTTTCTTCATGATCATTTCCCAGGATCAACTTTCTTATAAATATTGAATTCAAATAAACATTTAATTAATTGAATTCATGATTATTAGCAATGATAAAGAATTGTTAAATAATTCACAATTAAACCCGTGAATACGAAAAATAGTACTAATTTTGCATCCTTAAACTTGCAATTATACCATGGAGTTAATTAAACATATTCACGAAGAAGCCAAAAAAGCCAATAAGACGATTGTGCTTCCTGAAGGATTAGAAGAACGTACGCTTCAAGCGGCAGACTATGTTCTTAAACATGGTCTCGCCAAAATTATTTTATTGGGAAACAAAGAGGAGATCCAAAGTAAATCAGAAAAATTACAGTTGGCCCACCTCAACCTGGCAACCGTCATCGACCCGCTGAATCATGCCAATAAAGCACGATATGCCAACATGTTGTGGGAGTTAAGAAAGAGCAAAGGGGTAACCCTCGAACAGGCGACCCAATTAGCAGAGGATCCTTTATACCTCGCTACTTTAATTATTAAGGACAATAAAGCAGATGGGGAAGTGGCCGGAGCCAACAATTCAACCGGCGATGTGCTACGTCCCGCTTTTCAGATAATTAAAACCCTGCCCGGAGTATCTGCCGTTTCGGGTGCATTTATTATGTTATTGAATAACAAGGAATATACCGACAATGGAATCCTAGTCTTTGCTGATTGTGCGGTAAACCCTGATCCCACAGTACAGGAGCTGGCAGAAATTGCTGTTGAAACTGCCCGGACAGCCAAAAACATTGCAGGCATTGAGCCCCGCGTGGCCATGCTTAGTTTTTCAACTAAGGGCAGTGCTAAACATCCGAAAGTTGATAAAGTGGTTGAAGCCACCAAACTGGCCAGGTTAATGGCTCCGGAATTGAAAATTGATGGCGAATTGCAGGCAGATGCAGCCATCGTGAGAATAATAGGTCAAAAAAAGGCGCCCGGCTCCGAAATTGCCGGCCACGCAAATGTACTGGTTTTCCCTTCACTTGAAACCGGCAACATTGCTTACAAACTGGTTGAACGCCTGGCAGGAGCCGAAGCGGTTGGCCCTGTTTTACAAGGCATGGCTGCCCCCATCAACGATTTATCGAGGGGATGCTCAGTAAACGATATCATAAACATGATTGCCATTACTGCCAATCAGGCAAATGGATTATACTAACAGTAGAACCCTAATTTTATTAACTATACAATAATATGAGTCAGCTATCTGAATTTAGCCTGGGCGACAAATTAAAACCTAAAGGCGTCATACAAACCGTTGGAATAGTAGGTTGCGGGGCAGTTGGCCAGGAACTTACCATTATGATTACAAATTCCGGTATGGATGTGATATTTATCGATGTAGACGAAGACCGGATTAAAGAAATATTTCAACAGTTGGAAGTAAAGCTTGACGACATTATTAGGCACTGGGGAATTACCAAATCAGAAAAAAGGTTAATTCTGTCGCGAATTACAGGCAGCACCGAGTTTTCGAGTTTGGCGCAGTGCGAAATCGTGATTGAAACAATTGCCTCACGCAAATCGGGGACCATGATTGAAGTGCGCAAAACTATTTTTAAGCAGATCGAAAAAGAAGTTGGCCCTGATACACTGATTTCGTCCAACATTAGCACGATCATGATTTCGGACTTAGCAGAAGTACTAAAAAAACCCGATCGTGCCATCGGGATGCACTTTATCGAGCCTATCGAGAAAGTTCAAATCGTAGAAGTTGTTCGCGGACGATATTCATCGGAGCTTTCATTTGAAACTGCTTCGCGATTTTGCAGCATGCTTAACAAAAAGGTGATTGAGGTACATGAATCACCCGGAAATATCAGCACCCGGATGATCATTCCTTTGATTAATGAAGCCTGCGAATTGCTCATGGAAGGTGTTGCCTCAATTCAGGACATTGACGAAACCATGCGTGAGGCCGCGGGAAACAATTCGGGGCCTTTTGAACTGGCCGATCGCATTGGATTAGATAAAATCCTTAAATATATGGACAACCTCTATGCTGAATATGGCGATAAAAAATACAAGGCCTCGCCAATTATCAAAAGGTTGGTCAGGGCCAATTATCTGGGCAGACATGTTGGCAAAGGTTTTTATAATTATCAAAGTGGTAAACCTGTTGGAAATACCATTACCTGCTCAATAATCAAATAAATAATTAAGCACTCAAAAATGAAAATTATTGTACTGAACTGTGGAAGTTCATCCATCAAATACCAACTCTTTGAAATGCCTGCCAAATATGTAATTGCCAAAGGTTTGGTCGACAAAATAGGATTAAAAGGCAGTGCTATTATACACGAAAAAACGGGTAGCCCGTCAGTTAAAATCGAGGGTGAAATACTTAACCACCAGCAAGGAATTGAATATTTGCTTGGTATATTGATCAGCAAAGAATATGGTTCCATCAGCGCAATAGAAGAAATTGAAGCCGTTGGGCACCGGGTTGTTCACGGAGCTGAAGAATTTAGCGGCAGTGTTTTGATTACGGAGGAGGTTACCCATGCGCTTGAAGTCTCAACCGAATTGGCTCCATTACACAACCCTCCAAACTTAAAGGGTATCTATGCCATGCAACAATTACTCCCCTACGTAAAACAAGTCGGGGTATTCGATACCGCCTTCCACCAAACCATGCCGGAGCACGTGTACTTATATGCTGTACCTTATGTGTTGTACGAAAAATATAAAATCAGAAGATATGGTTTTCATGGCACAAGCCATAAGTATGTAGCCTTGCGTGCCTGTGAAATACTAGGAATAGATATTCATACTCAAAAGATCATTACCTGCCACTTGGGAAATGGAGCGTCCATTACGGCGATTAAAGAGGGCAAATCATTCGATACATCCATGGGAATGACCCCTACCGAAGGGATGATGATGGGAACCCGTTCGGGTGATATTGATGCCGGCGCACTCCTTCATATTGCGGACAAGGAAGAAACCAGCATTGGATATACCCGCACACTACTGAACAAATTCTCAGGTGTGGTAGGCATTTCAGGCGTTTCGTCTGATATGCGCGACGTGGAAAAGGCGGCAAAGGAGGGAAATCACAGGGCACAGGTGGCACTGGACATGTATGCATACCGGGCAAAAAAATATATTGGTTCTTACGCCGCAGGCCTGGAAGGTGTCGATTTAATTGTATTCACCGGAGGTATAGGTGAAAATGATGTGGAAACCAGAAAAAATATCTTACACGGACTTGATTTTCTGGGTATTGAAATCGATCCTGAAAAAGAAAATGTCAGAGGAAAAGAAGCCGTTATCAGTACTAAAAGATCAAAAGTGAAGGTTATGGTGGTACCCACAGATGAAGAACTCATGATTGCAAACGATACGTATGAGATTGTTGGATAACCAATCTCATCGCCCAATCATCAGAAATAAAGGAAAATAGTCTAAATAGCCACTTTTGTATTAAAAAAGTGGCTATTTAGCGTTGTTGGAAACCAATGAACATGTACTTTTTTTGATTGGAGTCATTCATATATTTTTGACTGTTACCTCAAAATAAAAGGCACAATAGCGGCAATAATGCCGGTAAACATTACGACCATAATGAACAGGTTGTACCGAACATTATAATTTCCAAGTAACGACATATCATAGTATTTATCAACGCCCTGATCTTTGTACATGGTCATCAAGCCATTCAGAAGTTTTTCCCTTGTTTGTTTTCCTTTCATTAATCCGAAAACAACAACAATGTTTACCATCACAATAAGACAGACAAAAACAAACATAACAATCAATGAAGATTGTTCTGTCCTTGAATTTTCAGCCATTCCCGAATTCACCGCGAGGGTGATCAGGTTGAGAAGGATTGCTGTAAGAATAAAAATAATATCGGTGCGGGTGTTTTGCTGAAGCTCCGATGTGATGTGTTTGTGAACATGTTCAATCATGATCTTTGTTTTAGAAGTTTATAGCCACAATAATTTCAATAAATGTAAAGCATTTGCGGCAAATGGCGCACTAAAAGTAAGGTTTCATGTTATTAAAACGGTGAAAGGTAATAACCCTGCTCGTGTAATACAACACCAGGAGCACAGTAATTGTCCATATCTGGTTTGCCGGATGCTTTTGAAAAAAACGGATCCAATTCATTAGCCTTTACCAGAAATTTATCGGCTACTTCAACGTTTCCGGTATAGCTATTTATCATCGATAACAGGCCGTATGCCCATGCCCGCATTGGTGCAATGGGTTCAGGACTAAAATTTAGAAATTTATTGAACTCCTTCTCAACTAAAGGCGCTACTGAGTCGGTCAATGCGGGATTTTGCATGGCCATCATCATATAATACCTGCCCAAGTCAAGGTAAAGGTCATTTTTTGAAGGATCAATATTGATGGCTTTCTGATAGCAGTTGGTGGCTTCGTCAATGTTATCCATAAACAAATATACCCGTCCCAATGCCTGCAGTGCATCTGCGTTGCCAGAATTTTCTTCAACAATTCCCTTCCAGTAACTAACATAATCAGCATCTTCAGGCATGAGCAATTCCCGCGCTTTAGCCCCGGCAATCATATCGGCTGCTTCCAGTTCGGTGGCATATTTTTCCGCCTTTTCAGGATCACCTCCCATATCGGGGGGTAAGCCACCAAAAAATTCAACCAGGGTTAGTTTGTCTTCGGTATAGGTTGGATCTAATTGAAAAACAGAATTGTAGGTTTCCTCCAATAGTGCAAGATAATCAGCTGCCTTTTCATTGCCCATTTGCAGGGCCAGATAAAATTGCAGGGTTTCAATGCTGCCTTTATACGAAAGGTAGAGGGCGTTTTCAGGTTCATTTTCAACGGCCAGAATGATGTATAGGTAAGCCTCCTCTATCGATTCCTTAATTGCCTTCGGATTGGCCAACCCCAGCTGCTGAGATGTTCGGCACAGCTCATACCACGCCAAAGCATTTTTTGGGTTTTCGATGGTAATTTGTCGAAGCAATATTTTTGCCGAATCAGCATGTCCATTTATTCTAAGAGAATAAGCTTCATTTACTGTATTGTCGTTTTTTTGACCCGTGCAAGAGAAGATACCCACAAAGACCAGCGTTAAAAACATCCCCATTGGTATGAGGCAAAATTTTTGATTAATGTTATTTATTGTTTTCATGATTTAAGTTTTTATTGAAACACTTTGATTGATGTTTTCATGTGTTATTATTTATATTCTTGGGTCACATGGAATACACCATGATTAACAAACATATCATTTCGGCTGGTGATTTTTGAATCATGGCTATTTCATGATTTATTACATTGAATGTTTAATCTTTAACGCACCGAACTGAAAATGCTGCTTCATTTCCGCCAACATTTCTTCTTACTTTAGCTTGGTTCCAGTCCATATTGCGGTAATACTTTTGCGGATAATCTGAAGTCCATAAATAAGCCTTGTATTCTGGTCCCCAAAATGCATTTTGCACAAAATATCCTGCCGGTAATGCCATAAACCCAAAAGCATCGGTAGCTCCTGTATTTGGTGGCTGCCATAATGTTGTACCTTTTTGTTTTAGGTTACCACCGACATCACTACCCCTGAAACTGTTATTTATCCACAAAGGGTCGCCGATTCGATAATTGCTATCCACAGCGCCTTCCAGTATCTGCCATTCCATATCTTCCGGCACATGCCAACCTTCAGGACAAATGCCTTGTCCTCCTGTTTCATTGGTATAGGTCATCATTTCATTCCAGAAATACAACCCACCAAAAATATTGCAACTGGGCTCATAATCTCCCATACAGTATTTTTCGATAATATTGTTGTTCGTCTGAGCCTCCGCGGATTGAATCATTATCCCTACATCCATATTTTCCTTTATCCAGCATTGACTAAATATTTGAATGGTATGATAGTATTTCCCTTTATAGTATAGCGAATCCAGTCCTGGGTACGGAACATTGGTTGCAAACTGAAATTCATAGTTACTATCAGCTGAAGGAACATCCAGCAAACCAGATTCACCCAGGTAAGAATATCCTGCAAATAACAACCGATCCCCGGAAGCAAAGCAAAATTCGTTTCCAATTTGAATCGTTTTAAAATAATCATCTTCATCTGTTGTTTTAAAACTTAATGTGCATTCATTCGTGCTGCTTATTGGAGAAATCATCTTGATAGATTTGGATATGCCGTTATATTCGACTGTTAAGAAGTAAACAGTTTCTCTGCCTGGTGTAAATTCAAAAGTACTTGTTCCCTTACTAAGCTGGCAGGAGTAATTCAATATTGATTGCCCAAGTAGGTTGCTTACCTTTATTTTGACGCGGCTCCGTTCAGGTACATAAATTTTAACAAATGATTTGTCAGTAATAGGATTTGGATAGTTCGGGTATATAACCAAACTGTTTTCAGAAACTATCACAGAACTTATGCCTGTTGTTAATGTATCAATTTCAAGGATTAGGTTTGGCGGATATAGCACGGTATCGCAATTCTGGTAAAGATTTTTAACATAAACACTATCCAATAAAACTTCCTGCCCCAAGCTATCAGCCGAAAAGGTAAGTTCGATCGTTGAATTCTGTGCAAAGCCATTACGCTGCATAAGGTAAAAAAGTAAAAAGATGAGGTACGTTCGGTTTTTCATGGTGAAAAGGCATTGGTTATTAATTTTGAACTTGATTTGCTCGTAAAATTAATTACAGGCAACACGTGTATTGTTGAAATACTATTGTAAATTAGCTGCAAACTATTTTACAAGAGTTTTATTATCAGGTATAAATTAATCATCCCAACTTTGCAATCTGAGATTATAAATAATTTTGAGTTGCTGAAAAAAAAGATCGTTTTTGAGATGCAACAATCCTATCCGGGGATTAATTCAACAATTATAGAGTGGAAGGGTCAGGATATTGTAAATTTCCAGGAGGAGTTGCTCAGTAAAGTGAATGCGCACATCAGCGAAAAGTGGTTTTATACCCACATGAAGACTGACCATGCTTCCGCACCTCGCATCGATGTTCTTAATTTATTGAGCAAATATGTCGGCTATAGGGATTGGAACGATTTTGTTTTTCATAATTCAGAAACAACTTTTGCAAAAACTTATGTTAAATCAGGAAATCGCTATTTTATTGTTATTCCATTGCTTGTCATGCTCGTGATGGCAATTCTATTTGCACTTTTCAAATTATACAATACACGTGATTATAAGTTTTGTTTTTATGATGCAGATACAAGAGAGGCTATTTCAAATCAAATAATTGAAGTCAATCTGTTGCTGAAAGATGAATCTACAATGAGCATTTTATGCGACAATGAAAGTTGTTTTGAATTCAGATCTGATGAAAGTTTCATCAAAATGGAAATTAAAACGCCCTATTATAAGACAGATACCATTATTAGGTATCTGAATAAATATAAGCAAGAGGAGAAGATTGGACTTCATGCCAACGAATATGCCCTGATGATCCATTATTTTTCAGAGATAAAAGTTGATGACTGGCGAAAAAGACGATCAAGTCTTGATAACATAATTGACGACCGGGCAATAATTTACCAGGTTTTCAACAACCACCAGGCAATGGGAATGGATGTTTACAATAAATGGGAATTCATTGACAAAATGACCATGCCTACAGGAAGTTTAAGGAATATCGAGATATTGGATACGCAGTTTGGTGGAGATAAAATAATGTTACTTAAATTCAGGATAAATTAATAAAACTGATGCGTGATTTATTTAAAATATCAATTTTATTGCTCATTTATATTCTTTTCAGTGCTAAATCCTGCTCTGATTCGGAATTGAAAGAAAGTCGGCATGAGGAATTGGTTATGGCCACGAGGGATAGCATTATCAATAAATTAGACACTGAGTTCCTTTCAGAAGAGACATTTTTTTTGGCTCAAAAATCCGCAGAACAGAAATTGCTTGACCTGGCTGATTTCCTGAATATTTACTATCAAAGCAATTTGGATACAACATTTAAAAAGCAAACTGCCAGAATGATCCTGGACATTTTTATTAATGAGGATGCGGAAGTGATGCTTGGAAAAAATACGAGAAATAATAAGGTTCTTACCGTAAAACAATTGTTGGAAAGTGATTTCGGTAGCGATTGTATAAAATCAACATTTCATTTTGATTCGCTTAGTTTATCTGAAACCCTAACTCGGCGTAATGGAAAAACTTATTTTGGAGCTCTGAATTTTAAACAGTCTTTTATTGCATACAAATCAATGGATACCTTAATAATTGAACCATTCAATTCAACGGCTGATTTCTATCTAACAAAAGTTCAAAAATATTTTGGAGCCGAAATGCTTGAAATATGGGAAGTAAAGATAGGAAATATTAAATCAGTGAGAAATTGATTTCAGGAACGATAGTGAATCGAAATCAATTATTCGAACTGATCCTGAGCGAAGTCGGAGGATCTCATGAGTAATATTCTCAGCACCTTGGCGCGCATGATACAACAAGATATTTTCCTTCTGATACCCCTTCTGCTTGCAACGGGGATAGTTCATTTTAATTAAGCGGAGATGTTATTTTATTACGTTCATTATCAAGTTGTTGATTTAATACAGAATGGGGCAACTCCCTGTATTAGATCAAAAAAAAACAGCCGCATGTGCGGCTGTTTTTTTTGATCTGATTTCTCGACTACCACCCAACAAGTGATATGCCTGCTGAAAAGGGATAGAGTTCTGGTCCCCTGTCTTTTTTAAACATCGTGTTGAGCGAATAAGTGGCATATAGATTAACGATGCCATATCCAAATCGAACAGACAAATCAAATTTAAAGGGAGACAACTGATAACTGCTGAAATCCTTTGCAATGTTCCGTGTACCGCCCGAAGGGGATCTCATGTTCTGTACGACCTGCCCAGTAATAGGATCTTTCAATTGAAATTCCTGGTTCGATTCGTTGAAATAAACCTTGGTATGTGTGCTTAAACGGGCACTTACAATGGCTCCGGCGGCAAAATGAAACTGGTGTCTTCGTAAAGCCTGGTTGGTCTGTATTTCAAAAAACAAGGGAATGGTTAAATAAAACGAGGTAAGTTTGGTTTTGCGTACTGAAATCCCATCCATATAAAAGCCCTTAATATCACTGCTGTCGGGCGATAAATAGGTTGGATGGTTAAATCTGTAGTTATTCCACGATAAGCCTAAGCCTGTTACCAATCCCAGGTTATCACTCTTTCTGCAAAGAGAAATATTTTGCTCATATAGGTTCAGGTTCACGTTAATCGATTTTTCCATTTGCAGATCGAGATACTCATCAGCCTTTGCCAGATCCATATTGAAATCAGGAGTCAGATAGCCATTCAGACCTATATCCACGCCACCCCAACTGCCATTGAACTTGCGCGGACGGTTTCTTTCCCATTTCACATTGCCATCATCCGAAACAACGAGCCGGTGATTGCCCAGGGCAACAACAGTGGTATCCCCGTCCACCACCTCAAAGTCCAGGTTTCCCAATGAAACTTTTGTGGTATCAGAATAATTGTGACGATCCGATGTCACCCTTGTTTCACCAACCATGGTTATGCTGGTGGCATTTTTACCATTTCTAACGACAACAACCTCAGGGTTTTTAACGTAGTTTACATCGGAAGCTCCCGATGCATCGTAAGCCAGAGAGGAGGTCGCGTTTACATTGCAATTGCTGGCCCCGCTGGCTCTGACAACTGAACTGGTGGTCACAAGTGAGTTGGCTTTTATTTCTGAAGCCCCGCTGCACTCAATGTTACTTACGGTTGCATTTCCTGCCAAAACAACTTCAGATGCACCCGAAGCATTGACCATGATGGCGGCATAATCCAGATGGAGAGCGACTTCAGATGCCCCACTGACAACCAGTTCCAATTCATTACCCTTCAGGGTTCCTTCGGTTTTTACCTCTGCTGCCCCTGAAACCCTTAAGCTTTTGAGCGTAGGAACAGTGACATAAAAACGCATCTCGGTATATTTCCGGATGACTTTTGTGGTTTCAAACTGCAGGGTACTATTTCGAACTTCTACTTTTACAAATTCCTGCAAATTGGCATCGGTTTCCACAGTTACTCCATATACATCACCGGGTATGATGACCAAATCATGGGCACTTCCAAGTTTAATTGCATCGAAAGGCTCTACGGTCCGGTCTTGTTTAACAAGTTCTCCGTTGCCTTTAAGCTGGGCCTGAGCCAGAGGTGAGGTTGCGAGTGTGAACAACCCCATAAAAATTATAATGACTACTTTTTTCATAATACACGTTTTAAAGTTTTAGGGTATGACGAAAAGGGTTGTCGATTTGTTACAGGACTTTTTAAAAAGATTGGCTCTATGCTAATTTTGGTTGGTAAAGGCAAATAATAAGGTTTATAATTCTGGTTCCTTGCTAAAGCTTTAGTTCTCTCACCTTAGCGGCGAGGATTTGCGCCATTTTAATGTTTGATTCATTCGTCCACCCGGCGATATGCGGTGTCAGGATTACATTTTTCATTGCTGTGAGCCGTGCAAATTCAGGTGATTGCTGTATGGCTTCAAAAGAAAGGCCCTCGTATTCAAGCACATCAAGACAAGCTCCTCTGACTTTCCCCTCCTCCATGGCATCCATCAGATCTGCCGTTTTCACCACCTTCCCACGAGATGTGTTGATGAGAAAAAAGGGTTTCTGAAAATGCGCAATCATTTTCTTATCAAACAGGTAAGTCGTTTCAGAAGTAAGAGGAACATGAAAACTTACGATATCGGCCTGCTGATAAATCTGATCCATACTTGCTTCCTGAACATACTCATCCCCAAAACCGGTTTTATATTTATCGTAGGCCATCACTTTTACATCAAACCCCATCAATTTACGGGTAAAAGCACTGCCTGTATTTCCATAACCAACTATCGCGATGGTTTTGCCACCCAGTTCTATCCCCCGGTTTTCTTCGCGCAACCAAACACCTTTTCTGACTTCAGGATCGGCAATCAATAACCTGTTAAACAAGGTGAGCAACATCCCAACAGCCTGCTCGGCAACGGCATCACGGTTTCCCTCAGGTGCATTTAAACAAATAACTTTCCTTTTTTCGGCTTCTTCCACATCAATATTTTCCATCCCGGCACCCACCCGGGCAATAAACCGAAGCTGGAGGGCATGCTCCAGGATTTCACGGTCAATCTTTATTTTGCTCCTGATTATGATACCCACATATTTTTTGAGGATGTTCAGAAAATCAATCCTTTGATAATCGGGGTAATAATCACATTCATAGCCCATTTCCTGTAAAAGCCTGGTAAGTTCGGGATGAGCGGTGTCGATAAAAAGTACTTTTCCTTTATACATTGTAAACAATAACTTAAATTTGCTGCAAATTCGTAGTGAAAGTGTAAATCTATCGGCAAAAGTACAACGAAAGTGCCCAAATATCATTTTTACTCCTGTAAGTGCGGTAATTTTACTACTTTAATTTCAAACTAATCGCTGGTTCATGTGGCAATTTTTAGTCAGGCTGATATTAAGGAACCGATTGACAATTATTATTGTCATTGGTTTGTTAACGGCATTCATGGCATGGAAAGGTTCTGAAATTAAAATGTCGTATGAAATGGCACGGATGCTTCCCGAATCTGATCCCATCACGCAAGAATACGAACATTTTAAAGCCCAATTCGGACAGGACGGCAGCATCATATTCATAGCGATAAAAGATCCAAAGCTCTATACCCTTGAACATTTCAATCAATGGTACGACATCAGTTACAAGGTACTTGACGTACCCGGGGTACAAGAAGTAGTTTCTACGGCGCGGGTTTATAACCTGGTACGTAACGACAGTTTGAAAATATTTGAGTTTCGCAACATCGTTTCCTCGCGACCTACAACCCAGGAACAGGTAGATTCCATCAGGCAAACGGTATATAATCTTCCATTATACGAGAACCGGCTTTTTAATAAAGAGACCCATGTGAGTATGATGATGATTACCCTTGACAAAGAAATTCTCAATTCCAAAGCCAGGGTTGGATTGGTAGAACAAATAAAAGAATTGGTAGACCATTATGGTGAAGAATACCAACTGGAAGTACATTATTCGGGGTTACCCTATATTCGTACGGTTACTTCGAAAAAAGTACAAACTGAATTACTACTGTTTGTTTTTCTCTCACTGTTAATAGCTTCTATCCTGTTGTTTATCTTGTTTCGATCGCTGAGAGCAGTGCTGTTCGCCGTGTTGGTAGTGATTATAGCCGTGATTTGGGTATTGGGAACTACTGTATTGCTTGGCTATAAGATCACCATCCTCACCGGCATTCTTCCTCCGCTGTTAATCGTCATCGGGGTTGAAAACTCAATTTTCCTTTTAAACAAATACCTGAGTGAGTACCGGGCGCACGGAAATAAAATAAAGGCACTCTCAAGGATGATTTCACGAATCGGAAACGCAAACCTGCTCACCAATGCAACAACAGCAGCGGGTTTTGCTGCTTTTATCATCACCAGTAACGAGTTGCTGGTGGAGTTTGGCATCGTGGCCTCCCTCAATATCCTGATCACCTATCTTCTTTCATTGTTCCTTTTGCCCATATTATTCAGCTATTTTCCGGCTCCAAAGCAAAAACACATGAAACATCTTGAAAAAGGGATCACCAGCCGTGTTGTTGCCGGAGTAACCAGAATTATTATCACCAAGCGAAAACTCATCTACTTCATTACATCGGTATTGTTTATCATTGCTGTCATTGGCATTACAAAGTTGAAAACAACAGGTAATATTGTCGATGACATTTCTAAAAAGGACAAGCTCTATAAGGACATGATCTTTTTAGAAGAGAATTTCAAGGGGGTAATGCCCCTGGAAATCACCATCGACACGAAAAAACCAAAAGGAATTCTCAGGTTATCCACCCTGCAAAAAATAGATCAACTTCAGGATACCCTGGAGACTTATCCTGAATTTGCCAAACCACTCTCCGTTGTTGAAGTAGTTAAGTCAGCCAAACAGGCCTTCTACCATGGAAACCCAGCTATGTATTCTTTGCCTAATAACCAGGAAAAGAATTTTATCCTCTCCTATGTTCCCAACCTGGGTGTAGGTAAAAAAGGCATCCTGAATGCTTTTGTCGACAGCAACCTCCAGATAACACGCATCTCAGCTCAAATGGCCAACATAGGAACCAAAGATATTGAACTCATCCTGGCCGATCTGGAACCAAAAATTGACAGCATATTCCCTCCTGATCAATTTGAGGTGCATCTCACAGGTACAAGTGTGGTGTTTTTAAAGGGAACCAACTATCTCGTTAACAATTTGTTTATGAGTTTGGGACTTGCTTTGCTCATTATCACTATTTTGATGGCACTCATTTTCTCTTCTGCCCGAATGATCATGATTTCGCTAGTTCCTAACCTGATACCACAGATACTAACAGCCGGTATGATGGGATATTTTGATATCTCTATCAAACCCACCACCATCCTTATTTTCAGTATCGCACTGGGGATTAGCGTTGACAATACCATTCATTTTTTGTCGCGGTACAGGCTACAACTCAAGTACCATAACTGGCAAATTCGCAAGTCGGTTTTGGCTGCACTGGAAGAGACCGGGTATAGCATGATTTATTCTGCCATTGTACTCTTTTTCGGGTTTTACATTTTCACCCTTTCTTCCTTTGGTGGCACCGAGGCATTGGGTTACCTGGTATCGTTTACCTTGATTGTGGCCTTGTTATCAAATTTATTTGTGTTGCCCTCTTTACTCCTTAGTTTAGATAAGCGACTCATTACCAAATCGTTTAGAGAACCCTTGATGGAAGTTTTTGATGAAGAAGAAGACATTGAACTTGACCAGTTATTAATAGAAGAACTTCCTCCGGAAGACAAAAACAATAAAACTTAAAAATATGAAAGGAATTATCCTGGCCGGAGGTGCCGGAACACGACTGCATCCACTCACCATCGCCGTGAGCAAACAACTGATGCCGGTATACGACAAACCCATGATTTATTATCCACTGTCCGTACTCATGATGGCAGGGATAAAAGAAATTCTCCTGATTTCGACACCTCACGATTTACCCAATTTCAAGTTGCTATTGGGCGATGGAAGTCAGATAGGCTGTTCCATCGAATATGCCGAACAAGTGATTCCAAACGGACTTGCCCAGGCGTTTGTGATTGGTGAGAAGTTTATTGGTACCGACAAGGTCTCTCTCATCCTGGGTGACAATATCTTTTATGGGAGCGGACTCCAGGAAATCCTGGTAAAAAATAGTGATCCTACCGGAGGTATCGTGTTTGCCTACCACGTTTCTGATCCTGAACGCTATGGGGTTGTTGAGTTTGACGAGCATTACAACGCGGTTTCCATTGAAGAAAAACCTGAAAAACCAAAATCGTCTTATGCCGTCCCTGGTTTATATTTCTACGATAACTCGGTAGTGGAAGTCGCCAAAAACTTAAAGCCAAGTGCAAGAGGTGAATATGAAATTACCGATGTGAACAAACATTATTTAAAGGAAGGAAAATTAAAAGTGGGTATGCTGAGCCGTGGAACCGCCTGGCTCGATACAGGAACTTTCTCATCGCTGACCCAGGCCTCTCAGTTTGTAGAAGTGATTCAGGAACGTCAGGGACTGAAGATTGGATGTATTGAAGAAATTGCCTTTAAAAAAGGGTTCATCAATGCAAAACAACTGGAAGCCATCGCGCAGCCCTTGCTTAAAAGTGGTTACGGAGCCTACCTGATTGGTTTATTAAAAAACTAAACCGGGATGAAGAATTACGAGCAACTGATTCGCTATTTTGAACAACAGTTAGAAAAACAAAGTTTTAGTGGCGAACCTGGTGAACTATACGAACCCATTACATACACTTTAGTATACGGAGGCAAACGCATTCGACCGGTATTAACCCTGATGGCTTGCGACTTGTTTTGCGGAAAGGCCGAATTGGCTTTGCCACAAGCCATTGCCATCGAACTTTTTCACAACTTTACCCTCATCCACGATGACATCATGGACAATGCACCCATCAGAAGGGGAAAGGAAACGGTGTATAGAAAATGGAATGGCAACATTGCCATTTTATCTGGTGACACCTTGTTTGCATTGGCTTACCAGTATGCACAACAGGCTGATAAAGAAATATTGCAAAACATTCTGAGCGTGTTTAATCGTACTGCCATTGAAGTCTGCGAAGGCCAACAATTCGATCTAAACTACGAAACCAATAACCAGGTATCTGTTGGTGAGTATATTAACATGATCCGATTGAAAACCGGGGTGTTGTTTGGTGCCAGTCTTAAGATAGGGGCACTGATTGGCGGTGCCTCCATTTCGGATGCGGACAATCTGTATGAGTTTGGTGTGAATATCGGTTTGGGATTTCAATTAAAGGATGATCTCCTGGATACCTTCGGGGATGAGAATATCTTTGGAAAAAAAACAGGTGGCGATATTATCACCAATAAAAAAACCTTCCTTTATATCAAGGCTTTGGAATGTAGTGACGCCAGCACCCGACAACAATTGGTTGATTTATATAACAACGAAGAGGCCGAATCAATCACAAAAATAAACATGGTTAAAAACATTTTTACCCGGTTAGGGATTGACAAAATTGCTACCAATGAAATTGAGAAATTTTATTCCAAGGGCATGGAATACCTCGATCGTGTTAAACTAGCCGAAAATAACAAGGAAATTCTTAGGGACGTGGCCTCAAAGATGGTTGAGAGAGATAAGTAATCAACCTTCTGTATTTTTTATGTTTTCCAGGTTATTTTGAAGTCTTTCCCATAATTCCATGAGACTTGCAATCTCATTTTCAAGCCGATCGTGCTTTTTAAACAATTCACCCGATTGGATTTCCTGAGGATACAAGGTGGGGCTCGATAACATTTCATTTACCTGTAATAGTTCTTTTTCCTTTTGGTGAATTGAATCTTCCACGATTTTAATTTCCTTCTCAAGTTTACGCAATTCCCTGTCCTGCCCTTTTTTCAACTCTCGCTTGATTTTGTTTTCAGTCTGAACCTTAGGTGCAGCTGTGGCCGATGGATCGCGGTATTCGAGCGAGGTGAGGCCTTCAATCTTTCGTTTTTCCAGATAGGTGCTGATATCACCTAAATGTTCCTTTATTTTTCCATTTTTAAATTCATACAAGCGCGAAGTTAAACCCTGTAGGAAATCCCGGTCGTGCGATACAATGACCACTGTTCCTGTGAATTCCATGATGGCAGCCTTTAGAATTTCCTTCGACTGGATGTCAAGGTGGTTGGTAGGCTCATCGAGCAACAAAAAATTATTGGGCGAAAGCAACAACCTAACCAATGACAATCGGGATTTTTCACCTCCTGAGAGGACTTTTACCTTTTTGTCCAGATCGTCACCCCGGAATAAAAACGAACCCAGGATATCCCTTATTCGCGGCCGGATATCACCTACCGCCACCTGATCGATGGTATCGAAAACGGTAAGTTCCTGGTTCATGCGTTCGTTTTGGTCCTGGGCAAAATACCCCACTTTCACCTGATGACCGAGTTTTAACGTGCCTTCGTACTGAAGATTGTCAGCAATCATCTTCGCTAAAGTCGATTTACCTTCTCCGTTTCTCCCGACAAAAGCTACTTTTTCGCCACGTAAAATCTGGAAGTTGATGCGATCCAACACCACGTGATCACCATATTTTTTCGTCAACTCGCTGCCTTCAACGGTAATTTTACCGCTGTGCTGAGGAGGCGGAAATTTAAAGTAAATGGATGATTTGTCCAGGTTCTCCAGCTCAACGGTATCCATTTTCTGAAGCAACTTCACCCGCGACTGCACCTGTTTTGCCTTGGAAGCCTTGTATCTGAATCGTTCTACAAAACGCTCAATCTCTTTGATTTGCTTTTGCTGATTGTCGTAGGTGGCCTGCGTTTGTTCTTCCCTCTCGTTTCTTAATTCTATGTATTTGGAATAGGAAACCGCGTAATCGAACACCTTCCCATTGTTAATTTCAATGGTGCGATTGGTAACATGGTCGAGTAAGGTCCGGTCGTGCGAAACTACTACTACCGCTCCTGTATAATTGATTAAAAAATCTTCCAACCATTGAATCGATTCTATGTCCAGGTGGTTGGTTGGTTCATCAAGCAACAGCAACGAGGGCTGCAGCAACAGCAATTTGGCCAGTTCAACACGCATCTGCCAACCCTGACTAAAACTCATCATCGGACGGGTAAATTCCGAACGTGCAAAGCCCAGGCCTGTCAAATACCGTTCTGCATCTCCCCGGATTCGTTCCGGAGTATAATACTTTAAAATTGCATTTATTTCTTCGAGTCTGTTTAGTTTCTGAGTATAGATTTTTTCATTGTAATCGGGTGTGCCCAGTTCCAACTGGATTTTATCCGATTCAGCCTGCAATTCAGCTATAAAATTAACAGCCAGCATTGTTTCATCAACTATATTCAGCTGGCTGAATATTTTCTTCTCCTGGGGCAAGTATCCGGCTGAATGGTCTGGAGGAAAGGCTACTGAACCATTATCAGGTTGAAGAAGGCCATTTAGTATTTTGAGCAAGGTTGTTTTACCGGCACCATTCATACCCGCCAATCCGATACTGTCGCGTGGGTTGATATGGAAGGTAACTCCTGTAAAAACAGGTGTTCCACCAAATTCTTTTGTTACATTATTAATGGTTATCATAAGCGTGCGCAAAGGTAAAAAACAAAAAGGGGCATCCGATGGATGCCCCCTTTTTTTATCGGTAGTTAACTACCCGGAAGGTGGTTATTGAGAAATAACAACTCTCTTGGTAACTAATCCGT
>PCUL01000431.1:293-3522 GCA_002771745.1 Bacteroidetes bacterium CG18_big_fil_WC_8_21_14_2_50_41_14 | reverse complement strand
AGTAGATATCGAACGGCAGGTGGAGGAAGCCATGCGTCATCGTGAAGATGTGGAAAGAGAAATGGAAATGGTGAATGGAGAGAGAATGAATTGGGTTAGTATGCCTCCAAGACCTCCAAAACCACCGCGTCCCATGCATCCTGAACATCCGGGAAACAGGTACTTTTTTCACGGCGGATTTGATGATGGCGGAGTAGCCTCTCAGGAAGAGTTGCGTGATGCCGGAATTAAAAGTCAACCCGATCAGCTGGTGCTCACTACCCTGGACATTGACAACCGCGGTGGTGTGATCACCCTTCGGGTTATGCCAAAAGAGGACAATCGTTCCACAAAAGTGACAGTTTATAATTACTTTGGCGACAAGATTTACGCAGGAAAGCCTGAGATGGTTGGTGATGTATATCAGCTCACCATCGACCTGAGTGCCAAACAGCCCGGAACATACTTTATCCAGATGGTTCAGAAAAATGCTTCTGTTACACAACGTGTTGAGCTGTAATCAATATCATGTTTTTTTTCATTGCAGGAATCGCCGGACTGTTTCAGGTCGGCGATTTTTTTCGATCAATTCTCAAAAAGGCAATTTCTCTATCGGATGATCAGTTTTTCTCGATGGCTTACTAAGGTTTCCGTTCAGTAATTTATTTCTCATGAATGTTTATCATATTGATTAATTGTTCTTTACTAAAAGGTTTTGAAAGGTAGCCGTCAAACCCTGCATCACGGTCAAATTTTATATGCTCGTTTTCTGTAAAAGCCGTTTGGGCAATGATGATCATTTCAGGAAACTCCTTTTTAATCAGTTTGGTCGCTTCGAATCCATTCATCACCGGCAGTTTGATGTCCATCAGGACCATCTTGATTTTCCTGTGTTTAAAACAGAGTTCCAAGGCTTCTTTTCCATTAAAAGCGCGATAAATGGAATATCCCAGGTGTGTTAAAATCTCTTCAATATATTGATAATTGGTTTGGTCATCTTCCACTACCAGAATGTGAATGGTTGGATTGATTACGGTTGTATTTGATTTACTAGAATTCTGAATTTCGGTTCGTTTTGAAAGCAGGTACGGTATGGTAAAATAAAACGTAGACCCTTTGGTCAGAACCGATTCAACCCAAATTCGGCCACCCAGCAAATCTACATTTCCTTTACAGATAGCCAGTCCCAGACCAATGCCTTCATACAATCTTGTTATTTCAAGCTCAGCTTTATGGAAGCGGTTAAATATTTTATCGTGCAAATCGGATGCAATTCCAATCCCACTATCGTGTACAAAGAATTCCAGTTCGTAGTTTTTATACTGATAACCGAAATTGATGAACCCTTCATCAGTAAATTTTATAGCGTTGTTCAATAGATTATTCAGTATCTGTCTGACTTTCAGCTCATCCGATATGATCATGCTTTGTTCGTCAGACAATCCTTTGGATAGTGTAAGGGAAACTCCATCTTTCATAAACTGATTCCTCACGTAATAAAGTTCATCCAACAGTCGATTAAGCGAAAAATCCTCGTTATATGCTTGTATATTACCTGTTTCGATCATTGAAATATCAAGTACATCGTTAATGATACCGAGCAATTGGTTGGAGCTTTGGGTGATAATCTCCAGGTAGTGTTGCTTTTGGTTATCAGAGAGTTGATCGTTGTTGAGCAGGGTTGAAAATCCAATGATGCCGTTCATTGGTGTGCGGATTTCATGCGAGATATTTTGAAGAAAGGCGCTTTGAAGTCGATCGCTTTCCTTGGCTTTCATTTCGGCATACCGCAGTTTCTCGAGGTGTTTTTTCAGGAATGAGTAAAACAACACGGCGGTAATGATCACATAAAACCATCCTTTGTACGTTTGGGCTTCCGAAAGCAAATCAGGATCCTGAATGAAGGAAAAGAGCACCTCATCCGAAAATAAGATCCACAATCCGCCAATGATCAGGTAGGCGGCGGTGATTTTATATTCGAATTTTAGATTCTTCATGTCAAGTATTACAACAGGTTAATACCAGGTTTGCCTGATTAAGGTGTTGTAAATGTAGTCAAATTGTTATCGTAAAAGCAAATAAGTATATCTAAAATGTCTTCTTTTAGAAAACAACATGTTCTTTTGATACGATATATGATATACCTTCTTGTTCTTCTTATTTTGGAGCTTTTTTACTTGCTGTAATGATCTCTTCAACCAGTTCTGTACTCATTCTTTCTATTTCAACTTTATACTTATCAAGATATTTTCCTGTTAGCTTTTTTGTGGAATTCCAAATATCAGGCAAAGGCATTTCCAGGTTTTGAACAGTGATTTGGCCCTCATCAGTTGTTTCGGATTCATTTTGTATGGAATATTCAGCTACAAGGTTGATTCTTGAAGGTGAGATGCCCTCCAAAGTGCTGACACTATATGCAAAAATGAAGATCATAGTGGTCCCTTTATTTTCATAGAGGAACTTACCAGGCAGGTCTGTCAGGTTGATAGTTACCTTCCTGTTACCTAAAATATCTCTCATTCCCAGGCTGTCGGCAGCTTTATAGATGGCTTTTTCAAAATAGTTCCTGACAAAGACCGGATCGATATCACAAGCAATCGTTGAATTCCATTCCCAGTAAAGTAGAGCCGGTATAAAGTAATAATTAAGCTGATTGCATTGGTTGCCTGATTGTTCAGGATTCTCCATATTGATTGTGAGCCAATCTTGCTCTTCAGTGACTACCTCCTCAGGGCTCGTTTTTTCGTTTACAATCATTAATAACTTTTTGCTTCCAATGCAACTTGTAGTTAATATGCTGAGGAGCAATAAGTAAATCAGGTTTTTCATAAGACGGATTGTAAGTGTTTTTGAAACAATTAAATTTAATTGAAGCATAGTTGTTAATTTATTTAACAGATGAATAAAATCTGAGGATGGTTTCTTTGAACCATTTTTTTAGGGATAGATTTCACAATATACATTATCTAGAGGCTACTGTGGTTATATAGAAGGTTCATTTTTTGACTCATCGTATTTATTTCATCAAATCATCAATCATTTGTACATTCCGGTTTTCAATGGATTCGAAGATTTCCCGTTCAAAGGCATTAAAGCCTGCCTTACCATGGCTGATTTTGATGACTCCTTTTTCCAAAAAATGGATGAAATCGCACAGGTTTGTCAGTGTTTCGATGATGTGTGAAGTGATGACAATAGTTTTCCCTTTTTCTCTTAAACGCAGCAGGATGGATCGGATAACGCGGCAGGT
>PCUL01000431.1:0-147 GCA_002771745.1 Bacteroidetes bacterium CG18_big_fil_WC_8_21_14_2_50_41_14 | reverse complement strand
ATTTGTCCTCGTCAAAGGCCTGATTTTTAAACAATCCCAGGTATTCCCTGCCTGTGATATTTGAGTAAAAGAAGTTCTCCGTTACAAGATACGACATTTGTTTTTTTGTCAGTGGCGATCCATCGCGCCTGATTTCACCGGCATCCG
>PCUL01000014.1 GCA_002771745.1 Bacteroidetes bacterium CG18_big_fil_WC_8_21_14_2_50_41_14 | reverse complement strand
TAACTGACTGGTCCCCTGCATAAACACAATGTTTTTACCTGTTACACTAATGATCAAAGTATCTCCCTGACTGGCGGTATCCGGAACTACGGAAGAAACGGAGGCTTCCCCGCTGGGTGCCAACAAATTAACACAGCTATCCAATCTTAAAGTGCCATCCAGAGGTGCATACACAATCAGATCGTGCCATCCTGTATCATTGGCATGTGAAAAAATATAACTCGCCTGAAATGTTACAGAATCAACAACCGTGATGTCGTGGCAGTAAAGCTCTTCCCAACCTTTAACGAGTGTAACCGAGACTGGATTTCCGGGTTCTTCAAAGTGGGTATTTATTGTTTTTATCTGAAAGATTACTCGTGTTCCCTGTTGAGCAGTCTCCGGCGTGATAGTTTGTATTTGTGGTGCACTCCCAGCAGACCTGACTTCAAACCCGTCAGGCAGTGAAACACTCCCATACCCATAATTTGAGGCAAGTACATCATAATAGCCCACACTTTCGTCAAAATTAATAACGAAGTCACCTGTAATAACTGTATCGTTTATCACGGTACTGTTAGACGGAGAAATGAGGCTATTGATGTTAACAAGGTAAAATAACGATGAACCTTGTGTAAAATCGGTGTTTCTTCCGGTTACCGTTACCGTTAATTCACTGCCCTGATAAGCGAAATCAGGAATTATAGAGGTTAGCTCAGGACTACTTGAAGAAGTTAGTAGCGTGAAGGCATCCTGCATAACTAAGGTGCCATCCAATTCATTGCGAACGTATAAACTATAACTTCCGGGTGCGGAATAACTGCTTATGACAAAACCGACCTTTAAGTGGGTAGGGCTAATGACTTGTAGTGTCGAGTTAAGAAGGTAACTGCCATAGGACGAATTAAGCCATACATTCTGGTTGTAGCCCTGTCCGAAATGCGTAAATTCTCCGATAATATCCATTTCAAAGGCTTCTCCAGCCAAGGCCGTATCAGGGTCTATGCTAAGTAATTGAGGAAGATTGGCAACCGGATTCAGGTAAAATCCGTTATTAAGCACAATGTAACCCGAACCATTCCATGCCTCAACATTGTAAGACCCTTCCTGATCATCAGGGCTGAAATAAAAATCGCTCTGAATTTGATTGATATTGAGTACAGTATTGTTTTCTGGATATATATCATCAGATCCATTCTGGGTTAAATGAACGCTACTGGTCCCCTGCATGAAATTCACGTTCTCACCGGTAACGATTATTGACAGCTGTTGACATTGCGTTCCTTCATTCGGATCAACCGAGGTAATGGTTTGCGCCTGAATACCTGAAAATGAGAGGAGGAAAATAAATACAGAAACTTTAAAAATATTTTTCATTAAGAATGGCGTTTGTTGGTTAATATGGCTTTTGCTGTTTAGAAAAGTCAAATATAAGGTTTTCGATTGAAATGCCTTCCATTGTATGCATTTTATATTGCAAAAAATACCATTCCGGATCGTCTGGAAGCGAATGGATTAGCTCGGTTTTACCTTGCTTCGTCAGGATAGAAATTATTTTTGCCTTTAAAATGGCCTTGATATAAGGTTTAAAATTCGGGTTTGAGGTTTGAATGTTGAGGTAGCTGAACGCTGAAAGAGCACTGTCGTTCTGATGTTCATTAAAATACACTGCACACAGATTGAGGGCAGATTCTTCAAATTCAGGATAGATTTTAAGCGCTTTTTTATACAATGAGATGGCTTGTTCGTTTTCCCCGATTTGAACATAGGCAGAAGCCAAATTATTGATCACGTGTACATGGTAGGGATTTAGCGCCAATGCATTCGTAAAACAACGAATGGCACTGTCGGGCTTACCCAGCTGGTACCAGGCCAATCCTGCATACCACAACAGGGGAGTGGAGAGCGGATCCAACTGGTAGTAGGCTGATTCAGCCTGATTTATTTCTTCAATTACGCGCTTTGGCTGGTTGTCCATTTTGGCTTCCAACGCCCCTTTTGTGTGCGATTCGGAGTTGTATCGCTGATATCCGAAATAAAAAGAGCCTACAGCCAAAAGGGCTAAAAAGAGGAAACTCATCCATTTTAGCATTCTGTTCTTTGAACCGGTCGTTTCAATTTCGGTTTCAGCATTTCCTGCAATCAACAAAGCAAACAGCGTAAACAAGATGATATTGCTGACAATCCGCTCATGTGGGAAACTAAAAAATGAAAACAGGGTAAAACCAGTTAGTGCAAAAAGTACAGATAGAAAAAACAGTTGACGGCGGGTTTCCTGCTGGTTTTTGATTTGTGACAACGCAAGGTAAAAGGCCATCAAAAAGCCAAGAATATAGATTATTCCTCCAAAGAGTCCGTATTCGCTGGCAATCCATAAAAAATCGTTGTGAGGCCGCTGATAGTAGGTGACATTGTTCTCGGAAACCAATCCTTTGTTGCCATACTTCAACATTTCAATTTTCCAGTTGGCGGCCCCGCATCCGAAGACAGGATTTTCCTCAATAATTTGGAGCGTTCTTTTCCACAATTCAATCCGGTCCTTGCCGGAGCCATTATCCATTTTAAGTATGTTGCCAGCATGTGATTCTGCTTCTTCGGTTACCGTAAAAAATGCGAAGAACAGGATTGAAAGCAGCAATGTGACTGAAAACGTGATTCCAATCCACCGAAACGGCTTATTTAAATCCTTTAAAAATGTTGATTTTTGTAACCGGTTCCACAAAACGAATCCTGTAAACAGCAGGGTCATCATAACTAACGACAGCCATACACTTCTGTTTGACAATACGATAAGTAGAAATAAACTCAAGCTGGAAAAGGTTACAATCAGTACTGTGAAGGTCTTCGATTTTTCGATGACCGCCAGATACAGTTGAAAGGGTAAGGTGAGAAACAGGATTTGAAGATATAGGTTGCGGTGTCCGAAAACGGTTTTAACCTGATAGGTACTTAGAGGAATATTTAGTCTCCCTGATTGCATCACCTCCACAAGTTCAACCAATCCCCAAATGGCCAAAACCATCCCCAAAATAGAGAGCGAGTAAGAGATTCCATTTCTGAGTTCTTTGAATGAATAGTTTTGGATAAGTAAAAACAACAGCATCTGGTAGCTGAGTATCTTCATCCATTCAAAGAGGGAATCGCTGTAGCTATTTCCCCAGAGCAGCCGTACTCCGGTATACATGGCAAACAGTAACCAGGCAATCCATAAGGGGGATTTTACCCCACGCAGTTTGAATTGCTTGTTGACTAGCCATTGAACCAACAACAAAGCTAAAATCACTTGCAGGCCTAAGAACCTGATCAGCAATCCGGGGTCGAGGGAGGCATGGCTTGATAACAGTGAAATGACCAATAGAAGTCCAAAAAGGGGTAGTATCTTTGTGAGCAGTGAAATGCGAATCTGTGGCATGAAATTATTGTCGACTATAAGGGTGTGTTTGGTGTTCAAATATAGCAATCTTTCCTTCTTTATTCTATTTTTGTAACCTTTTCCCGAATGTAGCACTTATGGTAAAAAAACCAGGACTATTTGTCAGCCTTACTTCCGTA
>PCUL01000155.1:1577-1719 GCA_002771745.1 Bacteroidetes bacterium CG18_big_fil_WC_8_21_14_2_50_41_14 | reverse complement strand
GGACCAGGGTGATAAAACCCAAATCACGGTTGCTGATACCCACATCCACCACTGCCTGGGTGAGGAACGGGAAAATGAGTTGGAGCAAACTGCCCAGGATCATCCCCAGGACAAGCTGGACAATGAATTTGCGGTGCGGTTT
>PCUL01000155.1:882-1531 GCA_002771745.1 Bacteroidetes bacterium CG18_big_fil_WC_8_21_14_2_50_41_14 | reverse complement strand
TCCTCCTGTGTATAAAAATCAGGTGATGACTCCAGCAACAGGCAAATTCCCTGATCTTCTTCACCCCGCGCTGTACTCAGCCATCCTTTCAGAAATTCTTCCCTGGTATAGTTAACCAACCCGTGTGCCGGGTCGGCTACTTTAATTGTTTCATTGCCCTTTTTACCCGTAATGTCGTAAACCACCACAAAATGCCGCTGTTTCCAGTGGGCAATGCACGGCAGGGGCACATCATGTGCTAACTTTTCAAAAGCAATTTTAACCCCCATCGAACGAAACCCGATGCGCTCGGCTGCATCGCTGACGCCGAGTAACGAAACACCTTCACGGGTGATATGGCTTAGCACTCGTAGTTTTTGTAAGCTATACGCTTTGCCATGGTGCCTCGCCACCATGCGCAGACAGGCGGGGCCGCAGTCCATGGCATCGAGTTGCTTGGTGAATGGGAAGTATCTCATAATTTCATCGTTGAAAACCTTTCTTTTTTATATAACTAATCAGTCACCAATTCTATTACCTAATATAGTGAATAAACAACAGTTAATCTGTTGATAGTATACCACTATCTTCATCTTCATTTTTGGAACTTGCGCTAGAACGTTGATATTTCTTTCCAAAGTTAAAATTGTACACAATGTTAATATAAATC
>PCUL01000155.1:0-853 GCA_002771745.1 Bacteroidetes bacterium CG18_big_fil_WC_8_21_14_2_50_41_14 | reverse complement strand
AGAATAATTCTTATCAACTATTTTACTCGAATAGGTCTGGTAATTTTGAGTCCATGAGTTGTAGAAGGGATAACGAATACCTGTACCCAGTGTTAGATTCTTATGTTTCCAAAATACTTCAAGGTAGGTAACGCTTGGTATACTTTTAAGTATTTGCCCCTGAAGCCTATAACTATTGTTTTGGTAGTAAAAATTTAAAACCCATGACTTAAGAGTGGCTTTCAAGGAAACCGTGCTAATGTTGCCGTTATATTTCCACCTATTATCGTTAAATTCATTTGATGTTTGATAAAACTGAGTAAAAAAAGAAACCTTTAGCCATTTACTTTTAATTGGGAAATATTGTGCATAAATGAATAGCTCTGTACTCAGGGAGGCATTATAATTAATATTTGTTTGCAGTATATAATTACTCGTTTCTTCAAAATAGGGAAGTATCTTATTTTTCGCATAACTGAAAGATAATGTACTTGTTGTATAAAATCTTCCTTTTGTAAGGGATATTGAAAGGGAGGTATAGTGTGATAAAAATGGAGATAAACCAGGATTCCCACTATAAACTAGTAAGGAGTCTTGATAAACAATGTTTGGACTTAATTGGCTCAAAGTTGGATTTATTGTACTTATATTGTAATTAAATTTCATATCTAAATTATCACTAATGCGATATTTGACTTTAATAGAGGGTTTAAGAGAAATAAAATTATAAGTACTGCCTAATTCCTTACTGTTAAATGAATTGAAACTAACACCTAAGCCAGAAGAATACGACAATTTTTTTATTCTGCCTACAATCTCTGCAAAAAAGTAGGTTTCTCTTAGTACCGATGAGATACTGGACTCATTGTACTCG
>PCUL01000279.1 GCA_002771745.1 Bacteroidetes bacterium CG18_big_fil_WC_8_21_14_2_50_41_14 | reverse complement strand
ATGGTGTTCCTGTCTTGCCACAAAGGATTTTGCCATTCTTCAGATGATACGTTTTTCCAACGCTTAATGGTTTGATAAGAACGTGGCGTGTAATAAAATGTGTCGTGTGTCATGGTAGCAACGGATTCGATTGTTGCAAATTTAGTCATTATTGGTTAATTTATCAGACAACATCCTTTTTTACAGCCAGAGCCTGAGTCTGCTAATTGTCACTTCCGGCGATAACCTGTTCAATACTTATTGTGATGAGGCGGAAAACCTTACAATGATTCATTCAGACTATAAATTGCTTTCAGTTTGGTTGCCGTTTGTTGATTAGCGCTGATCGATGCATCCACCTGAAATGAGCTTTCATCAGTTTGTTTGTAGGAGATGCTGATCAACACCATCTGCTTATCCGGGACGATGATCATCAAAAACTTGGCTTGCAACATGCTGACCAGTTTTAGTTTTCGCTTTAGATGTTGTTCGAATAATTCCTTTACAATTTGTAGCTGAATTACTCCCGGAACCACTGGTTGACCTGGAAAATGACCAAGATACACTTCATGATCCGGATTGAATAAGAGCGTGGCTTCAAGGTGCTGATCTGAAGAGTCAAACGAAAGGATGGTATAGAAATTTTTAACTAACATCCGGAGTTGAAACGAGTATGAGACTGTGGTTTATATTTCTGAAATGGTTGTAAATCAGTATGTTTTTTGGTGTTCTCCCTTTAAACGGATGTTGAGAGATGGTTGAAGGAACATGCTGATGACGGAGGATGCCGGAGGCAATCCACAAAGCAAAACTGCTGGCGGTATCGTATTCGCCACAGAGGTGTTTGAAACGTCCGGTTGGGATGGTTTTCAATAGGCCGTTTGCCAAATCTTCATAAACGCGATCAAAAACAGGGTCCCCATTATTCCCCATGATGACCAAATCAATATCTGATAATCCGAATTCATTGGTCACAAGAAAACGCTTAATGAAATCCTCCAACTCCTTATTTGACCTGGGTTTGTAAAGGGTGCTCACTCCTTTGAGTTGCGCATAAGTTTTTTCGGATCGGTCGGCCGACAAAACAAAAAAGGCGCTTCCTTCTCCCGAAAGGGCTCCGGGCTGGAGGTTGTTGTACACTTCTGAATTTTTGCAGGCGTGTTTTTTGTAATAATCGATTTGTGTTTTAATGAGCCAGCTTTCATCCGTGATCTCGTCGATACCGCCCACCAGAACCTTTTGTGCTTCTTTCTCTGCAATCATCATCATGGCATCGAGCAGGGCACTTTCGAACGAAAAAGTACGGTGTACATAGGTCAGGTTGTGGTTTTTATTGCCCAGCATAAGTGCAATTTGTCCACCCATGGTGTTGTGGGTCGAATGAATAAATGAGGTGGGAGTGAGTAAATTTTCTCCATTCTCAATCATGGCATTGAGGAATTTCTCGGTGTCTATCTGGCAACCCATTCCTGTTCCCGTCATGATGGCATCCACCTGATCAACACCAGCTTGTTGCATGGCTACCCGGGCGCTAACAATACTCATTTTCACAATTTTGCTCATCCGTCGCAACAGCTTTACATCGATATAATCCTTGTAAACCGGAGAAACCACTTGCAAAAACCGTTCGTTGTATTCCAAAATCTCCTCAAGGAACCTATCCTGATTCACAGTAGGTTGTGGAACAACTGCGCCACTTCCGTCGATATAGGTGGGAGCTAACATCATAACCCGGAGATATTAGACGGAACTTTTGAAAAAACCACGGAGGAATCGTTTCCGCCAAAACCAAAGCTATTGGTTAATACGTGGTTGATGTGCAGGTTGGTAAGTTGGCTCACGGGCACAAGATTGATTTCTTCAATCACTTCCTTAAAATTGATGTTCGGAAAGACTTTGTCGTTGTTCATTGATAGTATGGAGATAATAGACTCAATCACACCTGTAGCTCCCAATGTATGTCCGGTGAAGGCCTTAGTTGAACTAAAAGGAGGAACCTTGTCGCCAAAAAGACGTTTCATGGCCACGCCTTCGGTGAGGTCGTTGTTGTCGGTTCCTGTACCGTGAACATTGATGTAATCGATGTCCTGAGGGGTTATTCCTGCTTTTGCGACCGCACGTTGCATGGCCAAGAACGGGCCTTCACCATTATCCGAGGAGGCCGTTTGGTGAAAAGCATCATTGGCATTGGCATACCCGGCAACCTGTGCGATCACCTGTTTTTTTCCGGCGAGGGCATCCGATGTACGTTCCAGCACCAGATATCCAGCCCCTTCCCCCAGATTCAAACCACGGCGTGTGGCATCAAAGGGTCGGCAATGTTCATGATCCAGGATCATCAGGGTATTAAAGCCATTCAGTGTAAACCGGCTCAATGCATCGGTACCTCCAACAATTACCGCATCCAACAGGTTGTGTCTGAGCAAGCGGGCTCCAAACATGATGCTGTTCAACGAGGAAGAACAGGCTGTGCTGATGGTGGTTAAATAATCGTGAATGTTGAGGTCGTCGGCAATCATTTCGGTGCTGTTCCCGGCATGGTGGGTATCGATGTGGTTTTTATGGATGGCATCCGTTAGGAAATCCTTGTAATACAGTTCGCTGCGGTCCATTCCACCCACGGTGGAGGCTGAAACCAGGCCGATGCGTTTACCCGAATTTTTCGATAATCCGGCTGATTGGTAAGCCTGACGGGCAGCCCAAACGCCCAGAAGCGCGGTACGGGTCCAGGGTAAATTGAGGTTCACTCCCAATTTTTCCATCAATTGCTGATGAGTGAGTTTAATTTCACCCAGCACAAATTCGTCCCGGTGAATGGTTTCGAGAATGGAGATTTTCCCAATTCCTGTTTTCCCAATCATCAACGAATGGAGCGTTTCATCCACATTAAATCCAATGGATGAAACAATACCCATTCCTGTTACAACTACCCCTTCGGCCATCTCGCTATTTTATTCGGGTTATTTTTTTTGGTGTTCCTGGATAAATTCAGCCATGGTTTTAATCGAAAAGAAGATTTTTTGCCCGTCTTTTGGGTTTTCGATTCTGATGCCATATTCTTTTTCAAGAAGGACAATCAGTTCGAGCGCATCGATTGAATCGAGGCCAAGACCTTCCCCAAACAGTGAATCTTCTTCATTGATGTCGGCAGGAGTGATGTCTTCCAGGTTTAATTGTTTGATAATCTGTTCTTTTAATTTTTCAATTAAGGCTTCCATAGTGCGATTTATTTATCATTTATTTTATACAAATTATTCAATTTTTCCACTGTATGTTGCATTGATTCATCCCGCTGATCCTTCCGTTTTTCCACAAAGTAAACAAATGCTTCCAGACTTTGATCATCCATATCTACCCATCCCGAAAGGCAAGCTGAAATTTTTTTGCTTTCAAACTGTTGGTTTATATAGAAAGTGTGCCAATCCGGATCAAAGGCCGAAGATACAAAGAAAGCGTTTTCTCCCGTAAAATGATGCCTGATGGCGATTTCGCCTGCCATGATGTTGGGAAGCGTATAAACGAACACCGACGGACTTGGGAAAAATGTTTCGTCCGACTGGATTGAATCCTGAAACAGCTGATCGGTGGTAAGTGTCGAGTGGTTG
>PCUL01000104.1 GCA_002771745.1 Bacteroidetes bacterium CG18_big_fil_WC_8_21_14_2_50_41_14 | reverse complement strand
GGCCTCAAAAGTAGCTGAGGCGCTGGGGGCAGGAGCGCATGCAAAGTATTTTAAGAGTTTTGGAACTGCCATGGTCAGGGATGGAGATTGGGTGATCGAGTTCGTAGGTGCCCGTCGTGAATCGTATCGGACCAATTCGCGCAAACCCATCGTTGAAAATGGCAGTTTGTCCGATGATCAAAATCGGCGCGATTTTACTATTAATGCCCTGTCGTTGAGCTTGCAAGCAAAGGATTTCGGGAATTTGCTGGATCCTTTTAATGGTATCACCGATATTGAAGATAAAGTGATTCGTACGCCTCTCGATCCTGACATTACCTTTTCGGATGATCCCCTGAGGATGATGCGTGCCGTCAGGTTCGCCACACAATTGAATTTTACCATCGATAAAAATACCCTTGAAGCCATCGGTCGCAATAAAAACCGAATCCGCATTATTTCTCAGGAACGGGTGATTGATGAAATGAACCTGATCGTGATGGCAAATAAACCATCGGTAGGTTTTAAGTTACTCGAAGAAACAGGATTGTTGGGTCTTATTTTTCCGCAATTTGTTGCACTCAAAGGGGTCGAGTCGATGAATGGCATGGCCCATAAGGATAATTTCTACCATACCCTGGAAGTGCTTGATAACCTGTGCCAAAAATCAGATAAACTGTGGTTGCGATGGAGTGCACTTTTGCACGACATTGCTAAACCTGTTACCAAACGCTTTGAGCCTAAAGTAGGCTGGACCTTTCATGGACATGAATTTATTGGTGCTAAAATGGTTCCGGGCATCTTTAAACAACTCAAGTTGCCCCAAAACGAAAAGCTAAAATATGTGCAAAAGATGGTGCAGTTGCACTTACGTCCTATTGTACTTGCCCAGGAAATAGTGACCGATTCTGCCATACGCCGCCTGCTTTTTGATGCCGGTGACGACATCGACGATTTGATGATGTTATGCGATGCCGATATTACTTCCAAAAATGAAGTCAAGGTGAAACGGTATCTCAAAAATTTTCAGCTGGTCCGTCAAAAGCTGAAAGAGGTAGAAGCCAAGGATAAGATTAGAAACTGGCAACCTCCCGTTACCGGTGAAGCCATTATGGAGACCTTTGGGCTTAGCCCCTCCAAAACCGTTGGCGATTTAAAATCTGTTATCCGCGAAGCCATTTTGGACGGAGAAATTGGTAACAATTTTGAGGAAGCCTATGCCTTTTTGCTTGAGGAAGGTAAGAAGAAAAAGCTTCATTTGAAAAAGCTGGTCGATTCCCCGGTAAATAGCATGCCCATTCCAGGTTCTTGTGATGCTGTTGCAGATGAATAAACAAGGATTGCTCGTGGTGATCACGGGACCAACAGCTTCCGGCAAGACGTCCTTGGCAGTTCAGATGGCCACCCATTATAAAACAGAAATTATTTCAGCTGACTCGCGTCAGTTTTATCGAGAAATACCCTTGGGCACCGCTTCGCCTACTCAAGTTGAAATGCAAGGCATTCCTCATTATTTTGTTGGGCATTTATCTATTCAAGATGAATATAATGTTTCGAAATTTGAAATGGATGTGCTCAATCTTTTGCAACAAAAATTTCGGCAACATGAGGTGATGATCATGGTTGGAGGCTCAGGTTTGTACCTGGATGCAGTTTGTAAGGGCATCGATCAGCTGCCCGACCCTGACCCTGAACTACGTGGACGACTGGATTTTAAGTTTAGAACCGAAGGTATTGAAGGACTCCGTACCTGGCTAATGGAGCTCGATCCTGATTACCACGAAGTAGTCGACCTAAACAACCGAATGCGGTTAATGCGTGGCATTGAGGTTTGTTTGCAGACAGGAAAGCCTTTTAGTCAGCAACGGCTCAATACCTCCCAGGAAAGGCCCTTTAATATTTTGAAGATAGGAGTGGAGTTGCCCCGTGAGATGTTGATTGGACGAATTCACCAACGTACCGATGAAATGCTGCAATCGGGATGGATAGAAGAGGCTAAATCTGTATATCATCACAGAAATCTTAATGCCCTAAATACGGTTGGTTACAAAGAGCTCTTTCAGTATTTTTCTGGAGATTGGACCTTGGAGCAAGCGGTAGAGAAAATCAAAACCAACACCCGCCGTTATGCCAAAAGGCAAATGACCTGGCTCAGACGCGATGCCGATGTACATTGGATTGATGGCAGAGATCGGGAGAAGGCTGCAATCAGCCTCATCCAAATGATTGACGAGAAACGGATGCTTTTAGCTGAGGATTAGTCTTTTCTTATTGATTGGTTTATTCTGGTATTAAATGATGACATTTTTTTTTAAAGATACTACGCATCCGGATATTCCGGTGATATTGATTCTCCTCACAGGTTAGGGCTCAACGAACACTATTCATCATATCTTTCAATAATATTTTTAAAAAAAGCGCAAACATCCGTAAAAACTTCTTTATTTGTTTCATGTCCAATACCTGTGTAAGTTTTGAATGTTGCTGAGATTTGCTGTTTTTCATACACGGATTTGCATGTATTCCACCAAGTTGGTATCATCGTGTTTCCTAATGTTTTGAATACAGTTTTCCTTTCATTCCTGTCATATCCGTCATCAAACAAAACAGCATCATTTTTATCGTATTTGCCCATATAGATTAACTGTGGAATTTTCCGGTAACTATTAAACTTTTATGAGTATCCGATTTAATACCTAATTATTTGAATTTGACTTCACTCAACTCGCCCCAGCCACTTCTCTTCGCTTAGAAAGGTGAGATGGCTCGAATATTAGGAGGGTGAGGTGTGTTAAATTAATGCTTCGGAGGAATTTGTAAATCTTTTGCATTGTGCTTTCGTGCTTTATATTGCAGTCAGTTGAATTGATAGGTTCAATGCATTTGCAATAAGAGAAAAATTTGACAGACGAATATCTTCTCCGTTTTCAATTCGTGAGATATATGGTCGCTTTTTTCCAATAAGTTCGGCTAGGTCATTTTGACTTAGCTTTAATTCTTTCCTACGGTTTTTGATAATCTCACCAAAATAAAATGAGAATGCGTCTTCTCTGAATTTTTCACGAGATTCTGTTCCCGGTTTTCCGTAGCGGTTGTCTATAAGTTCTTTAGCATTTATTAATTGTCCCATGATTCAGATATTTTTATAGTATAAATAATCGTTTAATATTTTTTCTGCCGTCTTAATTGCTCTGAGATAATCTTTTGTTGATTTTTTCTGAAATCCATTCAAACAGACAACTTTCGTGCATTCTGCAAAATTAGAATGATCAATTGTAAACATGATTACACGAATTTCATTTCCAGCTTTAATCCTGAGTTCGTAGAAGTTCGTGTTTACTAATTTTTTCATAAAGTTTGAATGTACAATCTTCACTTCTCCAATTACCTCAATCAGTTGATAGAATTTAGTCGAAATTCTGTCGCTTTGATTGTCAATAA
>PCUL01000025.1 GCA_002771745.1 Bacteroidetes bacterium CG18_big_fil_WC_8_21_14_2_50_41_14 | reverse complement strand
GATTGTATACCACGATTTTGGCATGGGCACACAGGAAACCAAGGTGATGGAGGGAACGGTGGTGTTGGTGAGGTAGGATATATAGAACACCGATGACCCCGTACTAACGGTACAGGCGCAGATTTTTATAATTGGGATGATGGTAATGATTTGAAGATTATTTAATTTGAAGATTATACACCATAAAAAAAGCCACCCAAAGGTAGCTATTAAATCTATGATCATCGGTTATCTCAATGGTTGATGCTAAGAGAGCATTTGGCATCATACTACATTACAGAATGTTGACTCTTTGCTCTACACCATCGAAAGGGCATGATCGAGATCGGCAATGATGTCGTCCACGTCTTCGATGCCGATCGAGAAACGAATTAACTCGTCAGAGATACCTGCTACCATACGCGCTTCCTTACTGAGTTTAGAATGAGTCATGGAAGCCGGATGTTGAATCAATGTTTCGATTCCACCCAAAGAAACGGCCAGCAATGCCAGGTGCACATTGTCCATCACTTTTTTACCCCCTTCAAGCCCGCCTACTACACCGAAAGAAATCATGGCACCGGGGCCGTCCATTTGCTCTTTAGCCAGCTGATATTGTGGATGCGATTTAAGTCCGGGATACAGCACCCAGGCTACTTTTGGATGGGACTCCAGGTATTCGGCTACTTTTTGTGAATTTTCCTGGGCTCTGTCCATGCGAATGGAAAGGGTCTTGAGTCCACGGCGGGTTAGCCAGGCTTGATGAGGATCCATATTGAAACCCATGTTCATCATCACATATTTGAGATCGCTCACTACTTTTTGATCTTTGGCAACGACCATTCCTCCAACGATATCGGCATGACCATTGATAAATTTTGTCATGGAGTGCAACACGATGTCTGCACCCAAATCCAAAGGCCGTTGCAGATAAGGGCTGCAAAATGTATTGTCGACGCATACCAGGATATGATGCTTGTGGGCCAATTTACAAGCAGCCTTGATATCGGTAATTCCCATGGTGGGATTGGCGGGAGTTTCCAGATAGAGCAATTTCGTGTTGGGCCGGATGGCTTTTTCAATCTCTTCGATGCGCGTGGTATCTACAAAGGTTGAGGTTATTCCAAATTTAGGATACAGTTTCTCCAAAATCCCTCGTGACGGTCCATACACCGCATTGGAGCTGACTATGTGATCTCCTTGTCCCAGAAAGGTCATGTAAACAGTATTAACAGCGGCCATTCCGGAAGATGTAGCCACACCCCCTGCCCCATTTTCCAATTCGGCAACGGTGACCTCCAATTCTTCAATGTTGGGATTCCCCAACCGGGTATAGATATATCCTTTTTCTTCCCCGCTAAAACAGCGGGCACCATGATCGGCACTTTCAAAACTAAAGGTAGATGTTTGGTAAATGGGAGTCACCGCACTTCCAAGTGGGTCTTTGATACCTCCTGCATGAACTAGTTTGGACGTAAATCCTTTGTCTTTTGTATTCATTAAACTAAATTTATACTAATTAATAGTTGACCCCTGAAATCGAATCAGATTCCGAAGTTGTTTCTTTGAATTATTCCCTGTTAGAACGGCCAGAAATTGTTGTCGTTCCAGATTTGTTCTTTCAGGTCCTCGTTTAATTGATAGAGTAGTTGGTGATGGGTGCTTTCCCATTTGGCCAACATTTGGTACAATGCTTTTTCATTGGGATTGGTGGCTTCACTGGCACGTCCTGAATATACCTCTATGGCACGGTTTTCAAAGTCGATGGCAGCCGAAATGGCAGCAGCCTCAAAACCGGCGGCAGAAATTTCTTTCTTAATCTGTTCGGTTAAGATATCGATGTGGGCATCCTCCTCTTCGTGTGGAGTTTCATTTACCAGAAATTCATGGTGATCGGCATAGTTTTTAAATTGCTTGACGAGAAACCCGATATGGGCATCTTCCTCTTCTGCCATCATTTCAAAAATCTTTTTCGCCGATTTGCTTTCACTTTGTCGTGCAACTTGCGTATAAAAAGCTTTTCCTTTGCGTTCAAGCAGGATGGCTGTTTTTAAAATTTCAACCGCTTTATCAATGTGTTCCATGCTATTATATTTAAAATAGGTTTTGTGTACAAAATTAGGATTTAATACCAAAGTAATGCGCTGAGGAGGCAATTTATTTCCATTCTAAGAGGGATTAAAGTGAAGGATAAGAGGTGCCAACGAAATAAACAAAAGGAGTACGAACTACTATTGGTCATGGATGGGTCATATTAAACATTTGTAGCAAAGCATTCGGGATTTTCAATCTTCAACAACATAAAACCGTACTTTTGTCTTTACCGATAACGCTTTTATGAAACCGGATCCAATCACTCAGATTAGAAAATTGCTGCATTCCTCAGGGCACATTCAGCCATGCACCTTAACGCCGCTGCCTTCTTCGGGCAGCGACAGGCAATATTACCACATTGTCTTCGACGGAGCTGATCTTCCCGATCTCATGGCTTTTTACAACCCTTGTGTTGAAGAAAACCGGGCACAACTGGAGTTTACACGTCATTTTAAAAACCTGGGGCTATCGGTTCCTGAAGTGCTGGCCACAGATTCCTCTGAAACCATTTTCATTTTACCGTACCTGGGCAATCGGACCTTGTTTGACATGGCTTCAAAAGGTGTTTCGGAAGAAGTGATCCATTATTATAAGAAAGCGCTTTCCGATTTAGTTCAATTTCAAATCAATGGAGTGAAAGGATTGAACATGGGTTTGGCCTATCCGGTTCCAGATTTCGACCGGCAATCGATTCTTTGGGATTTGAATTATTTCAAATATTGCTTTTTAAAACCAGCGGGCATTGCATTTAATGAACACCTGCTGGAGATAGATTTTCAGCATTTTGCTGATGTTTTGGTACAGTCGAAACCTGACTTCTTTTGCTACCGTGATTTTCAGTCCCGGAACATCATGATCTACCAAGACAAGCCATGGTACATTGATTTTCAGGGAGGAAGACGCGGACCACTACCCTATGATGTCGTATCGTTGTTACATCAGGCAAAAGCCAACTTGCCGGAGGACATCAAAGATTTGCTTTACAATCACTACATCAGCCAACTACGGCTGGTTGCACCACAAGAATTGGATCATGTTCAACATCATTACAACCACTTTGTGTATTTCAGGTTGTTGCAGGTGATGGGTGCCTATGGGTTCCGTGGTTTGGTGGAAAGAAAAGCACATTTTTTGCAGAGTATCCCCTTTGCGACAGCAGCCGTGAAATTTCGTCTTAAACACCATCCGCTCAACATCAGTCTTCCTGAAATAGAGCAGGTACTCGAACAAATCATCCAACAATATTCAAAGATTGAAATCGCTAACACCGAAAAGTTGACCGTAACGATCAACAGCTTTTCATTCAAGAAGAAAGGTCTTCCAATCGACCTTACTGGTAACGGCGGCGGTACGGTTTTCGACTGCCGTGGATTACCCAATCCTCATCGGGTAGCCGCTTTACG
>PCUL01000023.1 GCA_002771745.1 Bacteroidetes bacterium CG18_big_fil_WC_8_21_14_2_50_41_14 | reverse complement strand
TCCATGTCAGTTTCATTAAGATGGATGGAAACCGTAGCCATTTCAGGTTCAGTAAGTTCTGTATCATGTGTATAAATCACTTCAAATGTAGTTGTTCCAATTTCTTTGGGTAGAGTTCTACTAATTCCGTCCAGGTTGATGGAATAATAACTTGTATTATAATTACTCAAAGAAACAGCATCACCAAGGTTTGAAGGAATCAGGTTTAGTTGGGCAGTCCCTGTATTAAGAATCGTAAAGGTCAGTACTTCTTGTTCTTCATTTCCCAATAAAGGATTATAGAAATTATAAACCCCATTTTGATGAATGGTATTGGAGCCATGTTTTACAACCATCACCGGAGCAACAGGTACACTATAATAGTTATCATCAAAAGAGCCGAGGCGGGGATTTGAATCATCGCTATCTTCAGGAAGGCCCTCTCCACACCCAGCTATCCGATGACCAACCCCCCAGTTGTAATATCCATCTTGATCATAATCCCTGCAATTACGATCATAATCGTTACCAATTAATTGGTGCATTCTGAAATTTGATCCTTGTGCAACGGCATGGGTTTGATGCATAACGTCTGGTGATGAAATTATCATTTCCCGGAAATTATAATAATTATCCTTATAAATCCAAATCGTTGCGTTTGTTTCAGTATCGTATCTATACCCAATTAAAAGCATCTCGTAATTAAAATTTCCATCTAATAACCACTAAGCAAGCGGTCCATACCTGATAAGTTGTGATTTAATTGAGTCGAATTTGCTATAATTGTTCACCGTTTTGTACCCGTCAATTGTTATCCTTATGTCAGGATTTGAACAGATTGAATTTGTAGTAGAACAAGGGGGCTCATATTTGTAACATTCTTCATTTACAATACCATTATCTCTCACATAAATTAATGCAGTACTTGAGTTTATACCAGTTGTACAAATACCTGAACATCCACACCAAACATCCATTTCAGATAAATCTAATTGATATTGCCTATTAAAGTATAGGTTTGTCATGGATTCAATCAAGGCAGTAATGCCAAAGGCGGTGCATGAACCACATGACCCCTGACCATCGAAAAATGGAGTAATCCAACCGTATAGTCCCCCATAATAAATATTTCCCGCCTCATTTATATTCGCCCCATGCCTGTTTCTCCAGTCATAATGTTCAACTATATTTGAAACAGATCGTTCATTCTGGTACTGCGAAATATAATTGTATATACCTTCAATATAATAATCAAATCCTTGAAGATTATAATAATCCCCATACTGGTTGGTTTTTTCTTCATAAGTCATTTTAACAAGAGGTGTATGTCCCGCAACCCAATTCCATCCTTTGTCTGCTATATTGGAACTCATGTTCTGTACTTTCAAAGTATCATTCAACCGCTTTGATTGATAGCTCAATGAATCAGCATTCTCAACAAATTGGGTAAGATAGGTTATACTTTGAAGCGTTACAGAAGCCTGACGAACATAAATAATTAATGATACAGGCGTAATCTCGTTTAAAAAACATGTCTCATCACAAATGTTCGTAATGTCAAAATTCATACTTGTAGCAATGAGTGGATATGTTTCATATACCATATACTTAATATTATTCTCATCAACAAGAACGATTCGGACAAGACTTGTGTCGCTGTATAGGGTAATATGTCCGATAACGTAAAGTCCGGTAATAGAATCTACCTGACTAAAGGGATAAATCTCATTATCGGCATTAAAGCTACTATTAATACTGATGGTTTGCGCTGTTGATGTTATCGAAATAACCATAAGGCAGAAAACCGCCAATACAGCCTTTGCTGTGTGTGTGTGTGTAATAAGTGATACATAACGCATTGTTTTTTGGTTTGAAAATACTTTGCTTCAAATATATTAAATTATTTGGATATGAATATTTTATGATGCAAAAAAAATACCCCGGATCACCCATTTGCTACACATGACACAAAACACAGTATATTCCTTTGATCATTTTCAGGGAATCATCTCAATTGAATGAAAGTGTTTCGCTTTCAACAAGGTCCCCTTTATAAACATTTATAAACAGGAGACCCTCTACCCCAACCCCTTCGGATAGCACAAAAAATACTTGGTAGTGGGTTTGGCCAACAACGAGATATTGAGCTGATCGGAAGCCTCGGCAATGTCCATCACGGTGCCATCCTTAAACAGGATGTTGATGTTGTCGCTGCCCAGGTGGTACATGTAGTTGGAGGTGCTGTCGGAAAACACAAAATTATCGGCTTCTTTGTCAGTAAGTCCCCATTTTTCCATGACCCTGCTGTGTTTTTCAAGGATGAGTTGCTGATCAAAAGGCTCACCCTGCATCTCAATTTTAAACAACCTCCGGTTGACCACGCTCTGGCTTAACAGGCGCAATACCTTGTCGGGATGGGTGATCCAAACCTTCATGGAAGTAAAAATATCAAAATCATCCAGCAGGGTAAACATGGTGAGTGCATGCTCATCCTGTAGAAAAAGTTCCTTTGTTACGTGTTGTTTTAAGAAGTAATCAAGTGCGGGAGTGGCAAAAAGTTCCGATCCCTGCATGCGCAACTCCTTGGCCCTGCGCAACACATGCATCAGGGTATGTTCGGCCACCAGCACCGTCTTGTGCAAATACACCTGCCAGTACATTAACCTGCGGGCCATGATAAATTTCTCGACCGAATAAATCCCTTTGGCTTCTATCACCAGATTATCGTCCACCACATCCAGCATATTGAGTATGCGCTCATAGTTGACCGTTCCTTCTGAAACCCCGGAAAAAAAACTGTCGCGTTTTAAATAATCCAGCCGGTCCATATCCAACTGGCTCGATACCAGTTTATGCAAAAAGGCTTTGGGATGGGTGCCGTCAAAAACCTGAATGGCTTCGGTAAGCTTGCCGCCGAATTCATCATTCAATCGCATCATCAGCAACTTACTCAGGTATTCATGGTTTACGCCATCGGCAATGCTGTGTTCGAGGGTGTGCGAATAGGGTCCGTGCCCGATGTCGTGAAGCAAGATGGCCACGTAAGAAGCAAGTGCTTCTTCTTTGGTAATTTCATGCCCTTTTGACCGGAGCTCTTCGATGGCCCTTTTCATTAAATACATCGCGCCAAGCGAATGATGAAACCGGGTATGCAGCGCGCCCGGATATACCAGATGTGATAAACCCAACTGCTTGATGCGGCGCAAGCGCTGGAACCAGGGATGCTCGATTAAATCGAACAGCAAGCCATCGGGAATGCTGATAAAACCGTAAACAGGATCATTTAAAATTTTGCGTTTGTTTACCATGTTATGCCTCACAAATTATGTTAATTTTGTTGGTTGTTACATCCATCTTGGGCAATAATGTAGTGATTTTAGCATTACAAAGGTACAGTAATTAAACACAATTAGCCTACTATGACCAAAATTAGAATCTTATGGGCCGACGATGAAATCGAGATGCTCAAACCACATATCATGTACCTGGAAGAAAAAGGCTATGATGTAGATGCCGTAAACAATGGCGATGAAGCCGTTGACCTGGTGAAAGAACACCATTATGATATTGTTTTCCTGGATGAACAAATGCCCGGCATGAGCGGCATTGAAACCCTCGAAGCCATTAAAAAAAGCCATCCCAACCTGCCAGTGGTGATGATCACCAAAAGTGAAGAAGAAGCCATTATGGAAGATGCCATTGGCAGCAACATTGCCGATTATTTGATTAAGCCGGTAAAACCAAGCCAGATATTGCTTTCGCTGAAAAGAAACCTCGAAAACAGGAAACTGGCAGGAGAAAAGGCTACCATGAACTATCAGCAAAAATTCAGAGAAATCAGCATGCGTCTGTCCGATCGGCTTAATCCGGCTGAGTGGGTGGATGTGTACAAAGAATTGGTGAGGTACGAACTGGATTTGGAAAAATCAGACGATCAGGGAATTATCGAAATTCTAAACATGCAAAAAAGTGAAGCCAACAGTGCGTTCACTAAGTTTTATGAGCGTAACTATAAGGACTGGTTAAACAACAAGTCGCAGGATAGCCCAACCATGTCGCACACCCTGATCCGCGACAAGGTTTTCCCGCAATTGAATAAAGGCAAACAGGTGTTCTTACTGTTAATAGATAACCTCCGTTACGACCAATGGAAAATAATTCAGCCGGTCATCGAACAATTCTACCGGGTACAAGCCGATGATATTTTCTACAGTATATTGCCAACCACAACTCAATATTCGCGCAATGCTATCTTTTCGGGACTCATGCCCAACGAAATCAGAAAACATTACAACCAGTTCTGGACAGATGAGAACGAAGAAGGCACCAAGAACCAGTACGAAGAACAAATGTTGTCAGAACTGCTCAAACGTCACGGAAAACATGTTAAAACATCTTACAACAAGATTCTTAACCTAAATGCCGGCCGTAAGCTTTTTGACAACATCTCGAACCTGATGCCCAACGACTTTAACGTGATTGTGTACAATTTTGTGGACATGCTGTCGCATGCACGCACCGAGATGGAAATTATCCGCGAGTTGGCTGATGATGAGCCGGCATACCGATCGTTGATGTTGTCGTGGTTTGAACATTCCTCCTTGTTCGATATCATAAAATTCCTATCCACAAAGGACATCACCTTAATCATTACCACCGACCACGGAAGCGTAAAAGTAACCAACCCGGTAAAAATTGTCGGGGACAAAGCAGTCAATACCAACCTGCGGTACAAATACGGAAAGAGCCTGGCATACAACGCAAAAGAAGTATTTGAAATGCCTAACCCGGAGGAGTATTTCCTTCCAAAACTGAACGTAAGTGCCCGGTGGGCATTTACAAGAGGAACGGATTTCTTCGCTTATCCCAACAACTACAATTATTATGTTAATTATTACCGGAATACCTTCCAGCATGGAGGTCTTTCCATGGAAGAAGTGCTTATCCCATTTATAACTCTCAACTCAAAATAATGGAAACCTTAGTTGCCCGCAGCCTCGACGAACTTTCGACTATTGCACTTAAGATTATTGAATGCAAGATGGAGGAACGGGTTTTCGCGATTAAAGGAAAAATGGGGGCTGGAAAAACTACCCTGATAAAAGCTTTTTGTGATGTACTTGAAGTGGAGGATGTGGTGAACAGCCCGACCTTTGCTCTGGTAAACGAATACCATACCGATAAGGGATCGCCTGTATTTCATTTTGATTTTTACCGCGTAAAAAAAATTGAAGAAGTATTTGATATTGGCTATGAAGAATACTTCTTCAGCAATGAATACTGTTTTATCGAATGGCCCGAAATGGTCGGGGAACTTTTGCCTGAATCTTACGTATATATCAACATTGAAGTTGGCAAAAATGAAGAGAGAATCATCCAGTTCGGCTGCTTAAATCATCCATAGAAAACAGGTTAACAGGTGTCAATCTAATCATTTTCTGTGGCAAACAATTTATTCGATATTTAAGTCTATAGCAATGAGCGAAGATCAAAAAAGTACTATTTCATATACTCCATCGGAGCAGTTGATTCCCAAGGAACAGTTGCTGGAAGCTGCTTTCGACAAAAATAAGCTGGTCATCGGAGTTCCACGCGAATTGTCGGAAGATGAAAACCGGGTGGCTCTGGTTCCGGAAGCGGTACAGTTATTATCAGATCGTGGCCATCAGGTGCTGGTGGAAGAATATGCCGGATCGGCCGCCCATTTTAACAACCACGCCTACGCGGAAGCCGGAGCCGTATTGACTTCCGGAGCCAAGGAGATTTACCAGGCCGATATTATCCTGAAGATAGCACCACCTACCGAAAGCGAAATTGGCATGATGGCCAGGGGAAAAACCCTGTTTTCATCGGTGTTTTTACCCAATAATTCAAAGAAATATTTTGTACAGCTTTCAGCCAAAAAACCCAACGCGTTGGCTTTTGAGTACATCCAGGATAAATCAGGGGCTCTGCCACTAATGAAGTCGATGAGCGAAATTATCGGAAATACAACCATATTAATTGCTTCTCAGCTTTTGTGCAGTGTTACACACGGAAAAGGGGTCATGCTGGGAGGATTTCCCGGGATTAAACCAACGGAAGTAGTGATCATTGGTGCGGGAACCGTGGCAGAATACGCGGCACGGACGGCGCTGGGGATGGGTGCCTCCATCAAGATATTTGATGATTCCATTTTCAAGCTCCGCCATATCCAAAACATGTTGGGTCAGCGGATATATACCAGTACCCTGTTACCAAACGACCTGCATGAAGCACTGATCAAAGCCGATGTGGTGATTGCCGCCAAATATGCGGCACAAGGAATTTCACCTTGCCTGATTTCGGAGCAAACCGTGAAAAAAATGAAACCCGGATCGGTCATCGTAGACGCCAGCATCGATCAGGGCGGGTGTTTCGAGACTTCACATCTAACCACCCATACCAACCCTGTTTACCAGGTGCACGAAGTAACCCACTATTGTGTACCCAATATTGCCTCAAGCGTCCCTCACACGGCCTCTATATCACTAAGCAACATTCTAACACCCATGATACTGCAAATAGCCCATGAAGGTGATGTACACGCCATGATAAAACGAAACCCGGGTTTTGCCAAAGGCGTCTATTATTACAATGGAATCCTGACCAACAAACACATGGGCCATCTGTTTGGATTGCCTTCACAGGATCTGGAGTTACTGATTTCGGCTTTTAGCCAGTAGACCTTATAAATGGCAATAGGAAGAAAAACACAAGCAACATATAGAAAAGAATTTCAGTGAAATATTAGAATTGTAATTATGTTAAATTTGCCCGGTTAGATTAAAACAATATAGTTGACCAATAATCAAAGAAATGCTAAATATTAAGCTCGAATCCTTTACTATTAAAGGATATAAAAGTATAAAAGCAATTGACAAATTTAAACCGGGTGCTGTTAATATTCTAATTGGTCCCAATGGTGCGGGTAAAAGCAACTTCATTTCTTTCTTCAGGTTCCTAAGCTGGATGCTCAACTCAGGCGGAAGACTACAAGAATACGTTGCGTATCTGGGTGGTGCAAATGATATTCTGCATGATGGTGCAGACACCACAAAAAGTATAGATGCCCATATTGAATTAGAAACAAACGAAGGCATAAACGAATATCAATTTAGTTTGATGTTTGCAAAACCTGACAAACTTGTTTTTAAAGAAGAGAAATATCGATATTCTGCGAAGAAATTTGAAGGAAAGAGTGAATGGGCAAGTTGCGGTGTTGGTCATGAGGAAGCAAAATTGCCTGAAACCTCAAATAAATCGGCAAATGTAATATTAAGTCTGCTAAGGAAATTGATTGTATATCAATTTCACAACACCAGCGATACCGCACCGATAAGACTAAAATGGTCACAAGCAGATGGAAGATGGCTTAAACAAAATGGAGAAAACTTAGGCAGTTTTTTATTCCGTATCCAAAATGAAGAAAAGACTTATTACACAAGAATTATTAAATATATTCGTTTACTTCTACCTTTTTTTGACGACTTCGAACTCTATCCCGAATTTGGCCAAATCTTAATACGTTGGAAAGAAAAAGGCACCACCAAAGTTTTTAATGTAGGACAAGCCTCGGATGGTATGTTACGTACAATAGCTTTGATTAGTTTGCTGGCACAAAACCCCAATGACTTACCAACGGTATTATTTTTAGATGAACCTGAACTAGGTTTACACCCAAGCGCAATTGATGCTATTGCAGGATTAATTAAAACTGCCTCAACACATTGCCAGGTATTTGTTGCAACACAATCAATCAGCCTTGTAAACAATTTTGAATTGGAAGATTTGGTGATAATCGACCGTAAAGGAAGAAATTCAGAATATTACCGCCCAAATACGGAAAACCTTCAATCCTACATGGAAGAGTTTTCAACCGGGCAGATTTGGGAGAAAAACATCATAGGAGGCCGCCCATGAAGTACTTGCAAATCATCGTAGAAGGAAGTTCTGAAGAATATTTCGTTAATGATACATTGGTAAAGCATTTTGCTCAAATAAACACTTTCGTTTCTTGTCGTAAAATAAAAACAGGTTGGGATAGAATAAATAAGAAACCTGCAAAAGGAGGTTTATCAAAATACATAAAGTTTAAAAATGATGTTTTACGATGGATTGAATCTGACAGAGGACGGGCTAATACCTACTACACCAGTTTTATTGATTTGTATGCATTCCCAAAAGATACTGACAGCCCTTATTCAACTCAGATACAAAATATTGTTGACCCTTATCAACGAATTACAGCATTGGAAGTGGCTATAGCCTTGGATATTAATCAACTAAAATTTATTCCTTACGTTCAGTTACACGAATTTGAATCGTTGCTATTAGCCGACCCGGATAAATTGATTACCATGTATCCTGAAGCACAACAAGGAATTATTGAACTTAAACGAGCCATTGGAAATACAAGCCCGGAAGAAATAAATGAGTCCCCTCATACAGCACCTTCAAAAAGAATTATTCAATATCTGCCTTATTATGAAGGTCAAAAAGCACAAGTAGGCCCTTTGGTGGCAGGTGATATTGGATTAACTTTACTAAGAAGCAAATGCCCTCATTTTAATGAATGGATCACAAAACTCGAAAGTATCTGATCCTATAATTAGAACCTGTTCATAAAGTCAACTTTCTTAACATCTTGTTCCTAACTTCTAACTTTCAAGGACTTGTCGATTGGTCTCACCTTTCAAAGTTTAAATCTGTTTGGCAGACTATCTGAAGAAAGTCAATCGATAAAATGACCTAATTCAGGTTGTAAAAATTATCATTGTCCACTCCAAAATCAAACCGGCCGTCGGTCATAGTAAAAGGGATTCCCTCTTCTATAAATTTTAGATTAAAATATCCCGAAAGGATGACTTCTGCCTCCACGTCATCGACAAATATTTTTTGCGTCCGTTTAAAATACAGCTCACCTTCAAGGATTTCTATCACCTTGGAATTTTGGTCGATAATAAACTCTACTACAACCTCACTGCCTGACAGATTGATTCTGGTGTCGTTTAAATCCAGCAGGTCCTGATACTTTGCGGTAGCCGTATCGGGTATTGTGATCTTCATGGATAAATAGTTGCCTGAATAATTTCCAATAACTCCCTGAAATACAAACGAAAGTTCCTGATTTTGCACAATAACCTTTAAAGGCATTACATTTCGGCTATAAATAAATACACTTCTGTCGTAATTGGCACCAAAGGTATTGTAACCCCACTCCGAATAAGCTGGTAAATCGGTATACACACTATCGGGGATAAATACTGAATCGGAGAGACCGCTTCGTTTTGAACAGCCAACGGCTGCTATGATAATGACCAATATAAATAACTTCTTCATTTTACTTTGCTTTTAAGGGGAATATAAAACTGATACGAACACCACCACCAAAAGTGTTGTCTGCCAACCCAAAGGCTTCGGGGGTGAGGACAAAGGATGGGAAGTCACCCTCAAGCCTTAGATTTGGTTTATTTTGCCGCCCCAGTTGAATACCAACTCCAAAATCTACTGCAGCATAAAAGCTCCCGGGTTGATCAAATAAACCGGCAATTTCCTTTTCATGGAATTTCATTGCCGGATCAAAAAATTCAACCTCTCGTTTGTTGGCCAATTTATAGTTGAGATCAATCGCCATTTTAAAATAGAGCCTGAAAAATCTTGGGAGAAACGGGGAATACCTGATTTCGACAGGAACACCTACGTATTGGCTTGTTTCCCTGATCTCATTTATCCGATAGTAATGGGTTTCTTCCTGATTTTGACTCAGCATCACAAAAAAGTAATCCGTATTGTTAGCATAGTCCGAATAGGAACCCATGATGGTTTTAATGGATGAGTAGCGCAGACCGGTAGACATCCAGAATTTGTCGTTGTACGACCTGTATTCTGCCTTTAAGGCAATAAATGGCGCATAGGTAAACCACGATAGTTGTGAGTGCTCGTTGTGATACCCAAAGTAGTACACAGCTTGGGCTCTGATAAATTCGTAATCGCGACTTTTTGTATCAAATGATCTGGAGCCGCCCTCGATTCCCAAATAAATCTGATGTTTCTTTTTGGGGGACACAGATGTATTATTCTCATTTTGAGCACTTACCATTAAACACCCCAAACTGAGAAGCAAGATTAAGATTGTTTTTTGCATGAATTTGTTTTAAAGGGTTGATATGTTGTTGTTATTTATTTGAAATCCACGAATTGTTTCATTGCCGGATCAGCTTAATTTGAACAGGTTATTTTATTCACTCCAAAAATAACAAAAATCAAGTACCCGATACCTGCTTATTTCAGCTTTTAGCCAAACATATTTACCTGTACTTGAATCATGCCGATAACTTATTCTGTTTTAATAGATTGCTATCTGCAATTCTTTAAATTGAAATTGTTGGGCGCATCATTATTTGCATATAAATCCTTCATCATTTAGACTTGCCAATTACAGGCTTTAAGTGATATGCTGCTCAGTGCTTCCAAACAGCAACAAACAGCAATACCCAGCCGGAAATAAAACTAAGTCCACCTAACGGGGTAATGGCACCTACCCATTTGATGCCTGTAATGGCCATCACATACAGACTTCCGGAAAACAGGATGATGCCTAAACCTATCAGTAAGGCGGACCAGTTGAGCCATCCCGATGGCCAGGCGGTTGATAAAATGCCTATCAGCAACAGGCCGAGGGCGTGGTAAAAATGATATTCCACACCGGTTTTATACACCTGCATCATTTCTTCGGTAAGCCTGGGTTTGAGGGCATGTGCCCCGAAAGCACCAATCGCAACTGCCAAAACCAACAGTATAGCAGCTGAGAGTAAAATGGTTTTACTCATGGGTATTTTTTCTTGCAAAGATAAAATGATCCTGTGATTTTTGTCATGTCACCAGGCCGTATTTTGTTGTTTTCGATGTATTAGATAATAAAGTTAAACTGTCTTTATGCTATTGATTATGCTATTTTAATTCATCTCTTTGCGGTTGTGGCGTAATTATATTTTAACGCACTTTACGCGAAATCGTTTTGTAAGCACTTTTATGAAACCCTTTTGTGAAACCAAATAACTCCACGCGGTAAGTTAACAAGTGTTAATACAATCACCTAAGTCACAACTCTTATGGCCAACCAACCGCTCATAACTTCCTAATTTTTCACAACTTACTACATTACAACCCTTTAACATATATTAACATGAGCCGGAACCGCCATTTGATAACTTTGCCTTCAAATTCAAAAACAATAACATGTTAGAAACAGATATTCGTGAACTCAATGAAAGAATCCAGCGTGAGAGTCAGTTTACCGACCTGATTTACCTGGAAATGAACAAGGTGATTATTGGTCAGAAACACATGACCGAACGTTTGCTCATCGGATTGCTTGCCAACGGACACATTCTCCTGGAAGGAGTTCCCGGACTGGCAAAAACATTGGCCATCAATTCACTGGCGAATATTATCGATGCCAAATTCAGTCGCATCCAGTTTACGCCCGACCTGCTTCCTGCCGACCTTTTGGGTACCTTGATCTACAGCATGAAAAAAGAAGAATTTATAGTGAAAAAGGGTCCCATCTTCGCCAATTTTATTTTGGCCGATGAAATAAACCGGTCTCCCGCCAAGGTGCAAAGTGCTTTGCTCGAAGCCATGCAGGAGCGACAGGTGACCATTGGTGACACTTCTTTTAAGCTGGAAGAACCTTTCCTTGTCATGGCCACACAAAACCCCATCGAACAGGAAGGAACCTATCCCCTGCCCGAAGCCCAGGTAGACCGGTTTATGATGAAGGTGGTGATCAACTATCCAAAAAAAGAGGAGGAGAAAATGATCCTTCGGCAGAACATCAGCAACACAACGGCCAAAACCAACAAAGTACTGAGTATTCAGGAAATTCTAAAAGCACGTGAACTGGTACGCGAAATTTATCTGGACGAAAAAATCGAAAATTACATCACCGATATCGTGTTCGCCACCCGTTATCCGTCAGAATATAAACTGAGCAAATTCGCCGGTATGATTTCATACGGAGCCTCGCCACGTGCCAGCATCAACCTGGCGCTTGCCGCCAAAGCACTCGCATTTTTGCGCCGGAGAGGGTATGTAATTCCAGAGGATATCCGTGCCGTAGCGCACGACGTGATGCGACATCGGATTGGTCTGACTTATGAAGCCGAAGCTGAAAATATCACCAGCGAAGACATCATCAACGAAATTTTAAACACGGTTGAAGTACCCTAACCAAAAATAAAATACCAGTGGAAGCACAGGAACTTTTTAAAAAAGTCAGGAAGATTGAAATAAAAACACGGGGATTGTCGAACCAGATTTTCTCGGGTGAGTATCACAGTGTTTTTAAGGGAAGGGGTATGGCCTTTAGCGAAGTGCGTGAATATCAGTTTGGTGATGACATCCGCAGTATCGACTGGAACGTGACCGCCCGCTTTAACCACCCATTTATTAAGGTGTTTGAAGAGGAACGCGAACTCACCGTGATGTTGCTGATTGATGTTTCCGGGTCAAACAATTTCGGTACCAACAAGCAACTTAAACAAGAATTGATTACCGAAATAGCAGCCGTTCTTTCATTTTCTGCCATCCAGAACAATGATAAGGTGGGTGTCATTTTCTTTAGCGACATCATCGAGAAGTTTATTCCGCCAAAAAAAGGTAGCTCTCACATACTTCGTATTATCAGGGAATTGATCGATTTTAAGGCGAAAAATACCGGGACCAATATTTCGGAGGCACTGCGTTATCTTACCAACGTCATTAAAAAGAAATCAACCGCTTTTTTGATCTCCGACTTCATGGACAACAACCTGGAAAAAGCCCTGCAAATAGCCAATTATAAACACGACCTGATTGCTGTAAGGGTAACTGATGATAGAGAGACTGAAATTCCAAATGTCGGGATGGTGCGCATGCGTGACGCCGAAACCGGGGCCTTGCAATGGGTAGATACTTCCAATGCCAAAACCCGAAATGCCTTGCAACGGTATTCCCGTGAAAAAACCGCTGCAATCGACGTGGCTCTTGCACGTGCAGGTGTGGACATGGTCCGTGTATATACAGGCCGCGACTATGTAAAACCTTTGATGAACCTCTTTAAAAAACGTGAATCGAGAAAATAACATGAACCATCCCATCATCAAATCCATTTTCTGTTTTTTCATCCTGCCGGCGTTGTTGTCCGGTCTGAAATTGCATGGTCAAGAGGTGACTTCATGGTCAAAAATCGATACCAATGCCATCCTGATCGGACAGCAGGTCAATATGCAATTCGGTATCAGGGTTGCTGACGGCTACCAGGTAAATTGGCCTGTCATTGGCGACACCTTGTCGTCGAAGATAGAAGTGATCGAAAAAAGTACCATTGATACCCTCGTTGATGAAGGAGCCCTGCGGTTGATGCAGCAACTCACCATTACTTCATTCGACAGTGGTTATTTTGAAATTCCTTCCATTGATATTCAAGTTTTTGCCGTGGGCGATACCCTCTTGAAAACGACTTCCACAGGAACGCTTTTTTTAAAAGTCAATGTGCCCGTAGTAGATACAGCTCAAGCCATCAAGCCCATCGTGGTTCCCATCAGCGAGCCCTATACCTTTCGGGAAATGTTGCCCTGGATTTTGATTGGTCTGCTCGTCATTGCACTCATCGTGTTGTTGGTGCTCTATTTAAAGAAGAGGAAGAAAAATCAACCTCTTTTTGAACGCAGGATCAAGCCGGCGCTTCCACCGCATGTACTGGCCATCAACAAACTGGAAGAATTAAGGTTGGCCAGGGTTTGGCAAAGCGGAAAGTTGAAACAATATCATTCCGAAATTACTGACATCATGCGGGAATACCTGGATAACCGCTACCACTTTGACGCACCTGAAATGACATCCGATGAGATTTTGGGGGCTTTGAAGAAATACCAGGTTAACAACCAGGTTTATGAAAAATTAAATGGAGTATTGTTTCTGGCAGATATGGTAAAATTTGCCAAAGCCCGGCCCACACCACTTGAAAACGACCTGAGCTTGTCGCATTGTGTTGATTTTGTGAACGAAACAAAAGAGGACAAACCTGAGAACCGGGAAGCGGATCAACCTGCTACCTCTGAAATCTCTAAAACGAATAACCATTAGTATCCATGCAGAACTTGTTTAACATAGAACACTGGGCAAACCCTGAGTATTTTTATCTGCTGCTGCTGATTCCACTGCTCGTTATGTGGTATTGGTTCAGGCACAATAAAACACAGGCCGAAGTCAGGTATTCCGGGATTGCCGCTTTCGCGGAGGTTAATAAAAGCCCGCGCACCTGGCTCATCCATGGACTTTTTGCACTTAGGTTGTTGGCTCTTTCACTGATTATCATCGCGTTGGCCCGTCCACAATACACTTCGTCCAAGCAAAATATTCAAATCGAAGGAATAGATATCGTTATGGCTCTGGACGTATCGGGAAGTATGCTTGCACGCGACTTTCAGCCCGACCGACTGGAGGCGGCAAAAGATGTAGCCGAAGACTTTATCAAGGGTCGCCCCGATGACAGGATTAGTATCGTCATTTTCAGTGGGGAGGCTTTTACCCAGGTACCTTTAACCACCGACCACGATATGATTTCGAATTTATTTGAAGAAATTAAAAGTGGCATGATTGAAGACGGAACCGCCATCGGTGATGGACTGGCTACCGCGGTGAGTCGGTTAAAAGATTCTCAGGCCATCTCCAAGGTCATCATTTTAATTACCGATGGAGTGAACAATTCAGGGTCGGTAGATCCGATGTCGGCAGCCGAAATGGCCAAAATGTTTGGCATCCGGGTTTATGCCGTCGGAATCGGATCGATGGGAATGGCTCCTTATCCCGTTCAAACGCCTTATGGCATTCAACTGCAACAAATGAAGGTTCAAATTGATGAAGAATTGCTGCAGAAAATTGCTGCCATGACAGGTGGAAAATATTTCAGGGCCGATAACAACAAAAAACTCCGCGACATCTACCAGGAAATCGACCAGATGGAGCGCTCGAAAATCGATGTGCAGGAATTTAAAAAGAAACACGAATCTTACCTGCCATTTGCCCTGGCAGCATTCATCCTGCTCGCTTTCGAAATACTGCTTCGCTATCTTTACTTTAAACGAATCCCCTAACCTCAGTTAATTCGCCGAACAATGATCAGATTTGCACATCCGGAATTTTTTTACCTGCTGATAATCGTACCGGTATTTGTCCTCATGTTCCTGTATTACAGAAACTGGAAAAAGAAGGCCTTGAGGCGTTTTGGTGATCATGAGGTAATCCTTCAGCTCATGCCCAACCAATCGGGCACAAAAGGGCTTATCAAGCTGTTCCTCATACTCATTGGAATCACTTTTCTTATTTTCGGGTTGCTCGATCCGCAGGTTGGATCGAAGCTTGAAAAAGTAAAGCGCGAAGGAATCGACTTATACCTGGTGCTGGATGTTTCCAATTCAATGCTGGCAGAAGACATCAAGCCCAACCGGCTTGAGCGATCAAAGTTGGCCATCAGCAACCTGATCGACAAACTGGAAGGGGACAGGATCGGGATCATCATTTTCGCGGGCAACGCTTATAAACAACTCCCTTTGACAACAGATTACTCCGCTGCCCGGCTTTTCCTTTCGGTAGTCGACACCAAAATTGTGCCTACCCAGGGAACCGCCATCGGCGAAGCCATCGACATGGCAACCACCTCTTTTGGTGAAACGGAACATAATAAAGCGATCATCATTATTACCGATGGCGAAAACCATGAGGATGATGCCGTGGGTGCTGCGAAAAAAGCCAACGAACTTGGAATTAAGGTTTTTACCATTGGCATGGGATTGACAGATGGAGCTCCCATACCCCTGTTTGTCAATGGAATCCAAACGGGATTTAAAAAAGACAGGGATGGAAAAACCGTCATTACCAGGTTGGATGAGGACATGCTCACAAAAATTGCCGCCGCCGGTGGAGGTGCCTACGCCAGGGCCAACAACGCAACCACCG
>PCUL01000240.1:9831-25828 GCA_002771745.1 Bacteroidetes bacterium CG18_big_fil_WC_8_21_14_2_50_41_14 | reverse complement strand
TCAGCCCTTTCAGTTTATTACACAGGCGAATCCAAACGAATTTAAACAATTGGAGGCATTTGTTTACCGCACTTTTAATTCCTCTGACCTGTTGTTTTTTATTCAGGCATTAAGAGGGGTTTATTTGGAGCAGGGAGGTCTTGAATTCGTGGCGCAGCAGGCATGGAATACTTTTGGAGAAATAAAAATGGTCGTTATCAAAATGAGAGAAACCTTGTTGAGCTATCCCCACTTAGTCAGATCAGAAAAACACCTGGCTAACCCGGGAGCCGGATCAGCAGCCAAACGCATCAACATGTTTTTGAGATGGATGATCCGGCCCAATACTGAAGGAGTGGATTTTGGCATTTGGAAAAATATCCCGACGAATGAATTGCTTTGCCCTCTGGATGTACATACGGCGCGTGTAGCCAGGCGTTTAGGTTTACTCGAACGTACTCAAAACGATTGGAAAGCGGTGGTTGAATTAACAAACAACCTAAAATCATTCGATGCTGAAGATCCAATCAAATATGACTTTGCACTTTTCGGACTGGGTGTTTACGAAAAATTTTAGCGATCCTTTTTTTTAAAGAATAATAGGGAAATTGAATAGCCTATTTTAATCGTGTATCTTTGCCGGGTATAACGACTAACTAATCATGGTTTGTTGTTCAATAATTTTCTAAAATAGATGACTCTTCAAGATCTGCGCCGAAAAATATACGAAATAATATTCGAAGCCGATACTTTCTGGGGGAAGTTTTTCGACATAGTTTTGTTTTACACCATTATCCTGAGCGTAATTGTGGTGATGCTAAATAGTGTACAATCCCTTCACGAGTTATATGGATTTTGGTTTCTGTTAATAGAATGGTGCATCACCATCCTTTTTACAATTGAATATTCCATGCGGATATGGGTGATTAACCGTCCGGTGAAATACATTTTTAGCTTTTATGGTATCATAGATTTTTTATCTATCCTGCCCACTTTTCTGAGCTTAATTTTTATTAGTTCGCATTATCTAATGGTGATCAGGATGTTGCGACTGCTTCGTGTTTTTCGTGTGTTGAAACTGGTCAGGTATGTTGGCGCATCGGATTCATTATGGCTGGCTGCAAAAAATAGCCGACTGAAAATTATTGTTTTTTTGGAGGTAGTGGTGATTATTGTAGTGATTATTGGCGCCATGATGTATTTGATTGAGGGCCCTGAACATGGTTTTGACAGCATTCCAAAATCGGTTTATTGGGCAATTGTTACCATTACTACCGTTGGTTATGGCGATATCGCGCCTCAAACCATCGCAGGTCAATCACTAGCCTCATTGCTAATGATCACCGGGTTTGCCATGATTGCTGTCCCTACCGGAATTATCACCGCAGAAATCAGCAGGGCCGAAAAACGAAAGAACACACAAATTTGTAGCTATTGCCAGTATAGCGATCATGATGATGATGCTTCGCACTGCAAGAAATGCGGAAACAAGCTGTAATGTTAACAAAACTTAACGATTCAATAATTAGGTGGTGTTTTATTCCCCAAAACTGATTTATTATTACTTTTGTCGTGTAAAATAAAATCACCCGTCCCAAAAGGTTGTCATTAGATGACCAACGACGAATGAAAGTTCTAAATATTAAAATAACAACCAATGAAAAAAATTGTTTTTGCAATTGCAATCTTGTTTTCCATGGTGATGGTAAACGCACAGGATGACGCCAAGAAAGCCAATGGACCTGAAATTACTTTTAAAGAAACCATCCACGATTATGGCACCATCTTTGTCGATGATGATGGAGCTTATGATTTTGAATTTACCAATACTGGTAATGAGCCTTTAATTCTCAGTAAGCCTCGTTCTTCATGTGGATGTACCGTGCCTTCATGGCCAAAGGAGCCTATACTGCCAGGCGAAACCAATAGCATCAAAGTTACTTATAACACGCACAAAGCCGGACCATTCAACAAAACAGTAACGGTGTATTCTAACTCTGCTACCTCGGCCAATGTGATGTTGCGCATCAAGGGAACGGTAAATCCAAAACCAGGTGAAGTACTTCCTGAAAAAGACAACAGCAACGGAACTTCCCCTATTAACGAGTAGGTATTGTTATATGGTAAAACAGCCTTCATTTGCTCAGGTATTCCTGACATGAAGGCTGTTTTAGCATTTTACAGGAGAAATTGTCTCTTGGAATTCCTGTTTTTAAGGGAGATCATTCTGATAAACAGTTTCGGATTTCATTAACAAAAATGAATCATCCATAATATAAACCGGATCATGTTAAGTATATCAAAAAAAGGGCAGCAAATGCCGGAATCTCCCATCCGCAAGTTGGTGCCTTATGCTGAAGAAGCAAAAAAAAGGGGGGTTTATGTCCATCACCTGAATATCGGACAACCCGATATTGAAACTCCAGAGATAGCCTTAAAGGCAATAAAAAACTTTCCTGATAAAGTAATTGCCTACAGCCATTCGGCGGGGATACTTTCGTTGCGAAAAAAATTAACCGAATATTACGAAACGGTGAATATCCACCTTGAACCGGAAGAAATCATCGTGAGTGCAGGTGCTTCCGAAGCCCTGCTTTTTGCCTTTCAGTCCATCATGGATCCAGACGATGAAGTGATTATTCCTGAGCCTTTTTATGCCAATTACAATGGTTTTGCCATGAATGCGGGCATCCGGATAGTTCCCATTTTTTCGAGTATTGAAAGCGGATTTGCACTTCCTCCCATCGAAGAATTCGAGAAAAACATTACCCCCAGGACCAAGGCCATTCTGGTTTGCAATCCGAATAACCCTACGGGATATTTATATTCAAAAGAAGAGCTTGAGGTGCTACGCGACATTGTTAAAAAGCATGGACTTTTCCTCATAGCTGATGAGGTTTACCGGGAGTTTACCTACGATGGCAAGACCCATTATTCCTGCATGTACCTGGATGGTATTTCTGAAAACGTAATCCTCATCGACTCTGTTTCTAAACGTTACAGCGCATGTGGAGTAAGAATTGGATGGATGGCCTCGAAAAATAAAAAATTGATGGCCACTGCATTGAAATTTGCTCAGGCCAGGTTAAGCCCTCCCTCAGTCGGGCAAGTAGCTGCTGAAGCTGCCGTGGATACCCCCAAGGAATATTTCGTTTCGGTAATCAAAGAATATATTGCGCGGCGCAATGCTGTGGTTGCCGGAATAAACAAAATACCGGGGGCGTTTTGTCCCAATCCTGAAGGGGCGTTTTATGTCGTGGCCAAATTGCCTATTGATGATTCCGATCGTTTTTGTCAATGGTTGCTCGAAGATTTCGCTTTTGAAAACCAGACCGTTATGCTCGCACCCGCTTCAGGGTTTTATTCCACCAAAGGCAAAGGAAAGGATGAAGTCAGGATAAGTTATGTACTTAAAGTGAGCGATCTGGAGAAATCAATTCATGTTCTGGAGGAAGCCTTAAAGGTGTATCCCGGCAGGACCAATTAAGTTATTTGATTAGATGTACCATGCACGAATTTTCAATTGCTATCAGCATTATCGAGGCCGCCGAGTTGGAAGCAGCCAAGGTCAATGCAACAGAAATTACTGATCTGGTATTGGAAATTGGTACCATGGCCGGAATAGAATTCGAAGCATTGGATACCGCCCTGGAAGCGGCAGTTCGCCAGACAAAGCTCGAAAAAACACGCATTCAGGTGATTAAAATTCAAGCCATTGGTCGATGTACAGATTGTGATAACGAGTTCGATATTAATGATTTCCTTGATCCCTGTCCCCAATGTGCAGGTTTGTTTCATCGGGTGTTGTCAGGGAAAGAGTTAAAAATTAAATCGATTGTGGTGGAAAACTGAATTTACCTACTGATGAGATTGTTTAAAAGCAGGCTGGATAACACCCTGCTTTTTTTTATCCGTTTTACGGTCCACCAAAAAAGGGTATGCCATCAACCTGATTAATTTAGTATTTTTGTGTTTCATAATCACACGTAAATGACGCCAAAGGCCAATAAATTAAAATCAAATTCTTTAAAAACACCCCCCATCGAACCGGAGATAAAAAAGGGGAATAACAAGACTGAAATAAAAAAGAAGTCCGCCTCCGTATCAGGTAAGTCAATCCGTTTATCCGACCCAAGGTTTGCAAAGGCAATGGGCTTCTTTCTGGTGTTTTTTAGTCTTTACCTTTTTTTTGCTTTCACCTCATATCTGATCAATTGGTTTGATTCAAATCCCGGCAGCATTTTCATGCCGGCAGACTCCGTGTTTTTTAAGGATCATGCCGAAATTGTTGAAACCTGGACCGGCAGATTGGGTTCTTTTCTTTCGGAGTGGTTTATATTTAATGGAATCGGTTTAGGCGCCTATTTGATCCCTTTGGGCCTGTTTACCCTTGGCATGAGGCTGCTGCTTAAAATAAGAATGATCAAATTTTGGATATGGGTCGAGTTGCTGGTGCTTCTTGGATTGTGGATGCCATCGTTTATGAACCTGATTTTCCCCGAACATCCGGAGAACATCCTGGGCGGATTGACCGGTCATCAGCTAAATATTTGGTTGATCAGTTATCTGGGGAGTTTAGGACTCATCATGGGGCTCATTTTTGTATTGGCTATTTTTCTGATTATTCATTTTTCTTTTCTTTTCGATAAACGTTTCTTTACAAAATTCAGTGATCAGGCAAAACTCAACAAACAGAAATCGGTTCAAAATGAAGACCTTTATAATACGGTTGAGTTTTCTGTAGAGGATGACGAGGATCAGGAAGAAGATTTTATCTCTTCAAAAAAGAAAGCTGGGACAAACGAATATAAAATACTGATCGATGACCGTGTTGGCGATGATTCACCTGATAATGATTTTGAACCAATTGATCCTGCCTTAAAAATCAACACTGAAGATATTGAGCTCACCATTGAACATCCTGTAGAAGAAAACAAACACACGAAGTTAGTGCCCGGAACTCATTTTGGTGTCGATACCGAATTCGATCCTACACTCGATTTGCCCGATTACAAAATGCCACCGCTCGATTTATTGGAAGATTATGATTCGGGAAATGTGACTGTTGACAAGGATGAATTGGAGGCCAACAAAAACCGCATCGTCGAAACACTTCAGCATTATGCCATCAACATTACAAAAATAAAGGCCACCATTGGTCCAACCGTTACATTATACGAAATAGTACCGGCGCCGGGTGTGCGCATTTCCCGCATCAAAAACCTGGAAGATGACATCGCGTTGAGCTTGTCGGCCATGGGTATCCGCATCATTGCACCCATTCCCGGAAAAGGAACCGTTGGGATTGAGGTTCCCAATCGCAATCCCACCATCGTGTCGATGAAATCCATCTTCTCCTCCGAGAAGTTCCGAAACAACACCTATGATTTGCCTTTTGGTATCGGGAAAACCATTTCGAACGAAAGCTTTGTTGCCGACCTGGCCAAGATGCCCCACGTTTTAATGGCAGGTGCTACGGGGCAAGGAAAGTCGGTAGGATTGAATGCCATCATTGCTTCGTTGCTTTATAAAAAACATCCGGCCGAGCTCAAGTTTATCCTGGTTGACCCGAAAAAGGTTGAACTTACCTTGTTTTCGCGTATCGAAAGGCACTTTCTGGCAAAGCTTCCCGATTCTGAAGAAGCCATTATTACCGATACCCGAAAAGTAGTTCGTACGTTAAATTCCTTGAGCATCGAGATGGACAATCGTTACGAATTGCTTAAAGATGCTCAGGTGCGCAATATAAAGGAATACAACAAAAAGTTTATTTCCAGAAAGTTAAGTCCGTTGCATGGGCACAGGTACTTGCCATATCTGGTGTTGGTGATTGATGAGTTTGCTGATTTGATTATGACCGCTGGAAAAGAAATTGAGAGTCCCATTACTCGTCTCGCTCAGTTGGCACGTGCGGTGGGTATTCACCTGATTATAGCCACACAAAGGCCTTCTGTCAACATCATCACAGGAACTATCAAGGCGAATTTTCCTGCGCGTATCGCTTTTAGGGTGATCTCAAAAATCGATTCACGTACCATTCTTGATTCAAGTGGTGCCGACCAGTTAGTGGGAAGGGGCGACATGCTTTTTTCCACGGGCAGCGACCTGATCAGGTTACAATGTGCCTTTATTGATACTCCCGAAGTAGAAAAATTAACAAGCTATATCGGTGCTCAACGAGGTTATTCTGATGCACTTCATCTTCCGGAATTTAAGGATGAGGAAAATGATTCGAAAGCGGATGTTGATCCTTCAGAGCGTGATGAATTGTTCGAGGATGCCGCCTTGATTATAGTGCAAACCCAGCAGGGATCAACCTCTTTGCTCCAGCGTAAATTGAAGCTTGGTTACAACCGCGCCGGGCGTATCATCGATCAGTTAGAAGCAGCAGGAATCGTAGGGCCATTCGAGGGCAGCAAGGCACGGGAAGTGAAAGTAGGAAGCGAAATGGCTTTGGAACAATATTTGAGGGATCTACATTCACGGGAAACTCCTCAATCGGATTTATAGTGAAAAACTCATCAGTTGACATATTACATAAAATCAAAATGAAAATGAAAAATTATTTGTTAACCCTGTTGGTCCTGGCGATGATGCCTGCCTTGGCTCAAAATGAAAAAGATGCCGAGAAGCTTCTCGAATCGGTCATCAATAAAACTGCTTCTTATTCCAATTTCAAAGCCCAATTGGCTTATACCATGGTGAATGCAGAAATGAATATTGACGAAAAGAAAACTGGCGTTATTTATGTCCAGGGTGATTCGTACCGCATCGAAATGGAAGGACAAGAGATTATCAGCGATGGAAAAACCGTTTGGACCTATCTTCCCGATTCAAAGGAAGTCATGGTTAGTGAGGTGTTGGAAACTGAAGAAAGCTTTTCGCCAACTAAGATCCTAACTCAATACAACGATGATTACGATGCACGCTTCGATGCTGACAGTAAATATAAAAATGCCAACTTAAAAGTCATCAACCTCAAGGCCAGCGAGGGTAAAAACTTCGACAGAATTAGCGTTACGGTGAATTTGGAAAAGCTTTCGCTCGAGAGTTTTTCGATGTATGATAAAGACGGTAATGTTTTTACTTATCAGATTGTTTTGTTGGAACCAAATCTTAATCTTTCTGCCAATACTTTTGTGTTTAACGTAAAAGATTATCCCGGAGTTGATGTGGTGGATATGCGCTAGGTTTTGCTGGTCTGCTTTTTGTGCTTGTATGTAACGCCCGCAATAAACAGAACTACCCAGCCCGCGATCATCACCAATGAACCAAAGGGAGGGAATGCTGAAAGTCCGCTAAATGCCCCGCCCGTGAGTTCGGTAATAGATGTAAGGTACATCGGAACGGAAAACAGGATAACTCCAATTAAAAATAAATAATACATGCTTCGCAGGTAGGCTCTTACCACATAGCGGTTCATAAAAGTGATGGCCAATAAAACCACCGTGTAAAACATCTGGTTTAATACACCTGTGTTGAATTCTTGTAAATGAGATTCACTGATGTTTCCCTTAAGGATGAAACTGCCAACAGCGTCAAGTATCACGGTGGTTGATCCCAGGACACTAGCGGTGATGAGAAATTGTTTAGTCATTGTTTCTTATTTTTTTCAAAGATAGCAATTATGAAAAACGTGTACCTTTGTAGGGCAATAATTTTATAAGTGATGAATATTTCAGTCGACATTAGTTACTATCCTCTAAAAGAAGAGTTTATACCTCCGATTAAGCACTTTATCCACCGAATGAACCAATATCAGGCTCTGGAGGTTCAAACCAATGGCATGAGTACACAGATTTTTGGCGAATATGGTGAGGTGATGGAGGCCCTTACACGTGAAATTAAGGATTCTTTTAACTTGCCTCATTCGGTATTTGTACTAAAAATAATCAATGCCGATTTGCAAAAATATGCCTAAGCCTGATTGATGAGCGAATTTTTCCTTTTCTTTCTGCAACCCTATCAATCGGCTACTCCTGGTAATATCATCCTTGAGTTGGTAGCAGCGTTTTTTGGTGTGATCAGTGTGTTTTACGCACGAAAACAAAACATCCTGGTGTTTCCGACAGGTATCATCAGTACGGCCATATATGTTTATCTGCTTGCCCAATGGGCTTTGTATGGCGATTTAATTATCAACATTTATTACACGCTGATGAGTGTTTATGGATGGTACATGTGGCAAAAAGTAATTAACGACCAACAACAACACATTTCAATCAGTAGGTCGAACAGAGTAGACAAATTGAAAGCACTGGGTATATTTTTATTTACCTCCTTATTCGTTATCGCAGTATACAGGCATTATAACGTGATGCCCAACGACCTGGGATTCCTGGATAGTGTAGTGTATGCCTGGAGTCATATCACCTCCGGAAATCTAAACGATCTGAGGGATGTTACACCCTTTCTTGATACATTTACCACCGGAGTTTTTTTTGCAGCTATGTGGTTGATGGCCAATAAAAAACTGGAAAACTGGACTTTGTGGATTATCGGGGACATCGTATCCATTCCCTTATATTTTGTTAAAGGGTATGGCTTTACGGGATTGCAATACGCTATTTTTCTAACCATTGCCATCATGGGTTATCTCGAATGGCGTAAACAAATTAACCTGGCATTGAGTCATGATTAAACGCGTTGCCATCACCGGACCTGAGTCCTCAGGAAAGACAGAACTAGCCGACTACCTGGCTGATTATTTCCGGGATTTATGGGTTCCTGAGTTCTCAAGAGAATATCTGGCCGAAATGGGTCTGGCCTATCGCCTTTCAGACATTGAAGCCATCGCCCGCGGACAGTTTCAAAGAGAAGAGCAGATGATATCAAAAGCAAAAAAATACCTGTTTTGTGATACCGACTTTACCGTGACAAAAATATGGAGCGAAGTGGTTTTCGGCCGTTGCCCGGAGTGGATTGACAGTAGGTTTAATGAGGATCACTATGATCTTTATTTGCTTTGTTATCCTGATTTGCCCTGGAAGCCAGATCCTTTACGACAAAACCCCGATAACAGGAAAGACCTGTTTTTATTGTACCAAAAGGCATTGGTCAGTATCGGTGCAAATTTTCATCTGGTAAATGGAATGGGGGACGAAAGAATACAAAAAGCAATTAGCTTTGTACTTAGCTTGTAGAAGATGACCTTGAAAAAAGAATATATAACGGTATTGCACTTCGCACGTTGGTATCCCAACCGCTACGATCCCATGTATGGGTTGTTTATCCAACGACATGCAGAAGCCGTTGCCCTATATGGTGAAGTGGGAGTGGTATATGTACATGCCACAACAGACCCTTTAATTCCGAAGCGCATGGAGGTATGTTATCATCTGGAGAATGGGGTACATACTGTCCGTGTATATTATCCTGTTTCACGTTGTAAGCCAAAGCAAATTGGGCAATTGACCGGAATGATACGCTTTTATAAGGCTTGCAACCTTGGACGCAAAAGGATTGCCCGGGAAATGGGGAAACCGGATGTGGTACATCTCCACATTCTTACCAGGATGGGGATTTGGGGGTTGTATTATAAATGGATTCATCAAACACCATTTGTTATCAGCGAACATTGGTCACGCTATCTGGATCGAACAGGCAGTTATCAAGGATGGTTGCGTAAATATTTTACCCGAATGGTGGTGAAGAATGCATCGTATGTCACTACCGTGACTCAGAATCTGGCCGAAGCCATGCAGCATCACGGACTAACAGGGGTGCCTTATCAGGTGCTGCCCAATATAGTCGATCCGGTATTTTTTAACCCGCCGCTGATTAATAGTAAAACCCCAAATCTCAAAACATTTATTCATGTGAGTTGTTTTGAAGACAAATCCAAGAACATAAGTGGCCTATTGCGCGCGGTAAAGTTATTATTTGAAAAAAGGAATGATTTTAAAGTGGTGCTGGTAGGTAACGGAATGGATTTTGACAAGATGAAAAACTATGCCATTGAGTTGAAACTGAATGGGAAACAGGTGGAATTCACCGGACTTTTACAGGGAGAGGAACTTGTTACTCAAATGAGCCAGGCAGACATGTTGTTGGTGACCAGCCACTACGAAAACCTGCCTGTGGTAATTCTCGAAAGCTTCGTATTGGGCATTCCTGTGTTGGCTACACACGTTGGTGGTATTGCAGAAATCGTTGATCCTTCCAATGGATTATTGATTCCTCCCGGTGATGAAAATGAACTTGTTGCCAGGATGGATGATTTCCTCAGTGGGGTTTTGAAGTTTGATTCAGAAATGATTAAAGCAAATTCACGCTTACACTATACTCCTCAAACGATTGGTCAACAACTCATTGACTTGTATCGTAAAACTTTAATGAGAAACGATGTGGACTGACCAAAGTTACTCGTGCATGGCCAGCATGGGAAGGTCGAGTTTGAAAAAATCTTTTTTGTTCAATTTCTGACTAAACAACGATTTAAAAATATTGGATTTATGCGAAATAAACGCGATGACATCAATATGCTGATGTTCTACAAACGTTTCAAGGGCATTCTGTTTATCTTCGGCATCTATTACAAAAAAGCGCACCTTGTCAAGCTTTTTTTCCGTTGAGAAAGCTTCTTTCAGGTCATTGATAAAAGCCACTCCCTGATCTTTTTTATTCTCTGAAACCAGGTGCATTACTGAAATATTGATTGGAGTTTCTTTAAATAGATTGAGCAACAGGTTGATTTTCGCGAAGTCATTTTCACTGGCATTGCTGGCATACATGATGTTTTGGATGCGGCACCTTTTGGTTGTCTTTGGAACTGCTATAACTGGAATGCTGGCATGATCCATGATGTTCTCAGCCATACTTCCTTCCAGAAATCCTTTTTTGCCTGCCCCATGAGTTCCCATAACAATAATATCAGGATGAAGATCATCGCAAAGATTCCTGATTTCCCACTCGGCATCACCACCGGTAATACTATGTGAAAGGGTGATGTTATTTATTTTATTCTCAACAAGATAGGCTTCAGTTTCTTGCAGCAGACCGGTCATACGGATTTCAGACTGTTGCTTGAGTTCCTCGATGAATTGCACGTTCATAAAGGCGTCACTATCGATGCCTGAAGGAAAACTGCTGTCAGGAATCATGAGTTGATCGGGGTAAATGTGTAATAAATGAAGTGTTGTCGGGGTTGTTGCTCCTGCAATTTTGATGGCGTATTTGCATGTGATCAGTGAATTTTCAGAGAAATCAACCGGAATTAGCATGGTTTTCATCGCAGTATTTTTTTTATAAAAATAGTTATTATTTGTTGGTTTGTAAAGATCAAAAAAAAACTAATTGATATTGCATTTTTTCTGGTATTTTTACGCCTGTTAAGGAGGCTTATCGCATTGAGAACCTTGTTTGAGGATTAAAATCCATCAAAATATGAGAATACATTTTATTGCCATTGGGGGAAGTGCCATGCATAACCTTGCCATTGCCCTCAAGCAGGCAGGACATATCATTAGTGGTTCGGATGATGAAATATTTGAACCTTCTAAAAGCCGGTTACAGCACTTTGACTTGTTTCCCGGACAGATGGGCTGGCATCCTGAACTGATCAGCAACAACCTGGATGCAGTGATTCTGGGGATGCACGCCAAGGCTGATAATCCTGAATTAATACAAGCTCAACAAATGGGCGTTCAAGTGTTTTCATACCCTGAATTTTTGGCGCAACATGCTCAACACAAACAGCGCATCGTCATTGGTGGTAGTCATGGCAAAACCACCATCACCTCCATGGTGATGCATGTGATGAAACAGCTCGGTTTTGATTTTGATTACCTCGTGGGTTCAAAAATTAAAAACTTCGATGTCATGGTACGTCTCAATGATGAGTCGCCGACCATGATTTTTGAAGGAGATGAATACCTGAGTTCCCCAATTGACCTACGTCCAAAGTTTCATTGGTACAAGCCTCATATTGCTTTGATTAGTGGAATTGCCTGGGACCACATGAACGTTTTCCCTACATTTGAGAATTATCTCGATCAGTTTAACCGATTTATCCGGGGAATTGAACCCAACGGTGTATTGATCTATAGTAGCGATGATGAACAACTTGTGCAATTGGTAAAGAATAATCCTACAGTCAATTCAATTGGATACGGAGTTCATCCCCATGTTGTTAAGAAGGGGGTTACCCGGTTGCTGACGGAAAACGGAGAAGTCGCTATTGGCTTATTTGGACAACACAATCTGCAAAATTTAAATGGTGCCAGGCTGATATGCCAACAGGTCGGGATTTCTGACTGTGATTTTTATAATGCCATTGGTAACTTCGAGGGAGCCGCTAACAGGCTGGAGAAGGTACTTGAAGAAAAGGGAATGATCTATTTCAAAGATTTTGCACATGCCCCTTCCAAGGTGAAGGCCACGGTACAGGCCGTAAGGAACCAGTATCCCGATCGCAAACTGATGGCCTGTTTTGAATTGCACACCTATAGCAGTTTGAATAAAAGCTTTTTATCTGAGTACATCCACACACTCGACCTTGCTGATGTGGCCTGTGTTTATTTTAATCCACATGCACTGACATTAAAGAAACTGCCGATGCTGATGAAACGGGATGTATTAAGTGCTTTTGGCAGAGATGACCTGCATGTTTTTGATCAATCATCGGAAGTTATTGACTGGATAAGGAAGAACAAATCTGAAAATACCGTGATTCTGACGATGAGCTCAGGCAATTTTGATGGGATTAATCACATGGAGTTGGCCAAATCGCTTCTCCAATGAAAAGGTGGATTTTCAACATAATACTGGGTCTTCTTCTGGCGGGAAATGCGGCTTTTTCTCAACAGCCGGAAAACCCTTTACTCAAGAAATTTAATTACAGGGTTGGTAACCTGGGTTTCGCTGCCGATAGCATTGATTTGATTATTCCTGATGTCCCACAAGGCGTGGTCACCAAATATTCCCTCGAAGTATATAATTTCGGAACAAAACCCATCGCGTTGGCTGATGGCAGGGCAAGCCGATTTGTTTCATCCAGCCCTAATCCTGCAGTTTTAATGCCTCAAACTTCAGGAACTATCATGGTTGAACTCAACATTGTAAAAGAATTGCCTTTTGGTCCATTTAAGGCAGAGGTTTCGTTAGATACTGATGACGCCACTTCCAAATATAAATTTCTCAATCTGTTAACCAACATCGTTGTCAACACGGAGAAGTCGGGAGAATCAATTGGTTTGGATACGATTCCGCGTTTGTTCTTCGATTCGTATAATTATGATTTTGGATATCTGAACCGTGGGAAAAGACTGTATCATTCTTTTAGGTATACCAATGTGGGAGGAATGCCCGTGGTGATAAGCTATATTGATGTTTCTCCTGACTGTAGAATGGTGGTTGCTCCAAACAAAATCATACATCCGGGCGAGAGTGGCATGATCAGGTTAAAATTGATCCTGCGGGGTAGGGTAGGTGTGCAACACCGATCGGTCATTCTCACCACAAACGACCCTGTAACGCCCGTGATAACTCTTGGTCTCCATGGAAATGTGCGTAAAGATTCCCCTTCAAAAAGCAACCCGAACTTCTGTAACGAAAGTCCGGGTCGCTTTTAATATGCACCAATCAAAAAAGATTAACTATTCATCGAGATCAGAAATTCCTGATTGCTTTTTGTAAATTTAATTTTGTCTTTTAAAAATTCCATGGCTTCTACCGGATTCATGTCTGCCAGGTGATTTCGCAGTACCCAGATGCGTTGAAGCATGTCTTTGTCCATTAACAAATCTTCACGGCGGGTACTCGAAGCCACAATGTCGATGGCTGGATAGATCCTTTTGTTTGACAGTTTGCGGTCGAGCTGAAGTTCCATGTTCCCGGTGCCCTTAAATTCTTCAAAGATTACCTCGTCCATTTTTGATCCGGTATCGATGAGGGCCGTAGCCAGAATGGTGAGCGAACCGCCATGTTCAATTTGACGGGCGGCTCCAAAGAACCTTTTTGGTTTCTGCAATGCGTTGGCTTCAACGCCACCCGAAAGTACTTTTCCGGAGGCCGGTGAAACGGTATTATAAGCCCTTGCCAAACGGGTGATCGAGTCGAGCAGAATGACCACATCGTGACCGCATTCGGTAAGTCTTTTGGCTTTTTCCAGGATCAGGTTGGCGATTTTAACATGCTTTTCGGCAGGCTCGTCAAAGGTAGAAGCAATGACTTCGGCATTTACATTCCTGGCCATATCTGTTACCTCTTCAGGACGTTCATCGATGAGTAGGATAATCAGATAAACCTCTGGATGATTGGCAGCTATAGCGTTTGCGATTTCTTTTAAGAGTACCGTTTTACCTGTTTTCGGTTGCGAAACAATGAGCCCGCGCTGACCTTTGCCAATAGGGGCAAACATATCCATCAGTCGGGTTGAAATGGTCTCTTGTTTATGACCTGTAAGAATGAATTTTTCTTCAGGGAAAAGAGGTGTCAGGAAGTCAAAAGGAACTCTGTCGCGGACTTCTTCAGGGAGTCTTCCATTGATATGGTCGACCTTTATCAACGGGAAATATTTTTCTGATTCTTTTGGAGGTCGCACGGTTCCTTCAACTGTATCGCCCGTTTTTAATCCAAACAATTTAATCTGCGATTGTGAAACATAGATGTCGTCAGGAGAGTTCAGGTAGTTATAATCGGAGGAACGCAAAAAACCGTACCCATCTGGCATAATTTCCAATACTCCTTCTGCCGGTACCATCCCTTCAAATTCGAACGGAAATTCTGCGCGTTGCGGTTGAGGTTTTGGTTGAGTTTGATTAATTTCCCTGGTATTTGGACTGTCAGATTTTACATAAGGTTTAGGAGCCCTGACATCGTTCTCGAAACGAGGTCTTTTATCATAAGGCTTCCTTTCCTCCCGGTTTTCGATCGGTCGTGATACGGCCGGTTGTTCGGGTCTTACCACAGTTTCGGTTACTTCAGGTTCTTTTGACATGGTCACTGTTGAAACGATGGGCAAAGGTTTTCTTTCTATCCGTTCCCGTTTTCGGTGCCGGGAAGCATCATTGTCAGATGGTTTCCTTGGATAAGAGGTAACAGGTGAATCTGGTTTCTTTTCTGCGATCGCAGATTCGGTGGGTTTATTCTCAGGTGCTTTAACGACAGCCTCAGGAGAGGTTTGTTGAGTTCGCTCGGGAATTGGAACTTCTGTCTTTGGCTTATTTTCCACCGGACTGGTATATTCTTGTTGCTTTTTTGGTTCGGGTTTTATGGGATTATCCTGTTCCGGTCTCATCGGAGACTTTGAGTCGTTTTCCTGAGCTGCCGGTGTTACCGGTTTGTCTATAATCCTCTCCTGTGGCCTTCTGTCATCAGGTTTTCGCTTAGTCACAGGACGCCCACGTTTTTTCTTTTCAGTAAATTCTTCCTTTTGGAGGGTCTCCGGTGATGGATTTAAAGCTTGATAATCAAGGATTTTATAAATCAACTCCTTTTTTAAAAGCTTATCTGTTTTTGGAATTTTAAATTCCTCGGCAATCAGCCTTAGATCAGCTACAAGTTTGCCATTAAGTTCCACAATATCGTACATATACGGGGATTTTGTAAAATACCGAACTTGATTAAGTTCGATTAATAATAAATAATTGATTTAATTATACTGGAATTTTCAGATCCTTTTTCTTAGTTCCTTAGTGCTGCGAAAATACTACAAAAAGCATTGTAATTGAAATTAATAATCATTTATTTTGATTATTTATTCAATTTAAACTCAATTCACATAGAAGAAGGATTTTTGATTACTGGTTTTTAATGATGAATAAGCAGTTCTTATAAAATTTTTATTAATGTTGGTTGGGCAGGCATAGGTAAATGATTATTTTTGTGGCTCAAATTTACAAATAAATTTATGATACAACGTAAACAATCTGTTTTTTTATTCTTGTCTTTCATTTCATTGGCAGGATTGGCTTTTCTCCCGTTGGCAAATTTTCTTGGCGACCAGGATTCTTTGGTGATGTATGTATATCAAATTGTCAGCAAAGTTCCTGATTCGATACCTCCCTTTAGTAGTTTG
>PCUL01000240.1:4462-9773 GCA_002771745.1 Bacteroidetes bacterium CG18_big_fil_WC_8_21_14_2_50_41_14 | reverse complement strand
CATTTGGAGCAATTTTCATGTTTAAAAACAGAAGCAGGCAACTCATGGTTGTTCGTTTAATGATTTTTTTACTCATCGTTTTCATTGGGTTGTTTTTCTTGTATTATGTAAATGCCCTGGAAGAAATCAGTGGTGGACTTATTGAACCTGAATATGGGATGTACCTGATACCGTTGGCCCTGGTCTTCCTCTTTCTGGCCATGCGAGGCATTGTTGCCGATGAGCGTTTGGTGCGTTCATCAGAGCGTTTGCGCTAAACCTGACTTTCCCGCTTCAGTTCAAGAATTTCCAGGTCTTTAATTTGTTTTTTTTCGACTACAAACCTGACTGCAGTAATCACCTGATGAATTCCGGATGTCCCGGCAGCACCCGGATTAATATGCAATAACTCATGCTGTTTGTCATAGATCACTTTGAGGATGTGCGAATGGCCCGAAATAAACAAATCGGGTCGGTTCTCGAAGATCAGTTTTCTGGATTGTTGTGTATACCTTCCCGGATAGCCACCGATATGAATCATGGCTACCAATAAATCTTCACATTTAAAAATGGCGGTTTCGGAACATGCTGACCTCACTTTGGTATCATCAATATTCCCAAAAACAGCTATTACGGGTTTATAAAGTTCCAGTTTTTCCAATGTTTTCATGTTGCCAATGTCGCCGGCATGCCATATCTCGTCGCAAGAATCGAAAAATGCAACCACCCGGGGAAGCAAGGTTCCGTGGGTGTCAGAAAGGAGTCCTATTCTTTTCAAAATTAAAAATTAATGCCTATACCAAGCATCATGTTCTCATTAAACTGAGCGCGGGGTCCAATCGGTATTCCATTATTATCGTGGAATATCACATCATCATCGTACTTCAACTCAGAAGTAATGTTCACATTTAACCATGAATTGACCTTGAGTAAAAGTCCAACCTGCCAGTTTACATCAATGTTTTGCGGATTATCCAAATAATCGGAATACAATTCGAGTTTAGTTCCAAGGTTGACATTTTTAAATAGCTCGTATTTGTAAGTCATCAACATTTTGGCGCCAAACATGGTTTTTACTTTTTTAGCATGCTGAATTACAACCCCATTTGTGTCTAATTCTGCCGGGTCAAGTCCAAAAGCACCGGCATCAGCCAGCCTTTCATCGTTTACAATGATCCAGCGCATCGATGCCGGGGAAATATTCATCAGGAAATGTTCATCGGGGGTGTATTCGAAACCGGGTCCAATGTCGATGGTTGCCGGAGCCATGAACTTCGAAACATAGATGGTTGAATCGACTTTGTAATCATAGCCCTTGGCAAACTGGCTCTTGTAAGTTAGTACCATAGTTGCATACCACGATTTCGCTAATTTGTAACCATAGGTCGAAATAAATTCTATCTTGTCATCTGTTTTCATGGCCTTGTTTTCGCCGATGATTGAATATCCAAGTGCTAAACTCACCCAATTGGCCCATTTATGTTTTCCTTTTATATAGTCGGCTGTCAGCGTGTATTTTCCAGAGGTTGCCAATGTGTTTTCACCTCCGGCTGACCAATTTGAGAAATAACTCTGTGCAAAGTTGATGCTGATATTCTGTTTCACTTGCCAGTTCTTGATGGTGTCTTCCTGAGCTTGTAACAAAAAGCCGGATGATAAGATTAAAACAAATAAGAAGTTCTTTTTCATATTTATAAGCAGTTGGTTAATAACCAGATAAATCTGTAGAGGGATGGGATATTAAATTTATTTTCATAATAGAAACGAGCGCATTTGAGTTAATTTGAGCGCAAAAATAGATATTTATATTGAAAAAATGATCATCAATAAATCCAACTTGATCAATCTCATATCCCTGTATTTGATTGATTTGGAATGTGCCCGTCTTTATTTTCCCCCTTTTTAAAAAGGATATTTATTTCAAAGTAGGTTCGTACATATTGATTGTCCAACATGCCTGGTATCCATCTTGTTAACTCAAGCAGTCGAATACCTTCCTCGGTGCACCCTCCTCCAATATATTCCAACACTACTATATTGGAGGGCAATCCGTTTCGTTCCACCACAAATTTTAACTTCACGGTGCCACTAATTCCAAGTTTTGATGCGTTATCCGGAAAGTTGAGGTGTTCGTTCAAAAATTCAGCCAGGGAAGTACCGCTATCTTGCAATTGAAATTGAGGTGCGGTTTCACATTTTTTCATTGGAAAAATCGTTCCGGATGAGTCGTAAGGGGAGTAGTGTTGTGGAACATGCAGGTAGCCACGCTTTTTCACCAGGCGTCGAAACGCCTTTAGATCAAAATTCAGTTCATAGGTACTGGTACAGGTGATTTTTTTCCCCAGGCTTAGTCCCGGTTTCCATAATAGATAATCGAAAATGGCAAGGGCGGTGCTATCGATTCCGGGCGAAACACCCCGGGCGATATTTCTATCGGTGATCCTTCCTGTATTGTCCGCCGTAAACTCAACAACCACTTTCCCTTCTTCATCACGGTTTATTGATTCCTGAGGATAATCCATAAATAGTTGCAGGAAGCTTTTATACTCTGATTTTGCCATTTGCGTGACAGGTGCCGTGACTACTTGCGTAAGTCCCGGAGTGGGGGTTAACCAGAGTGAGAAAACCAGTAATCCAAAGAAAATACGTTTCATTTTTATGCCAATTGGTTCACCGGGTGAAATTAAATCAATTTGAGAATATTTGCTAGTTTTACCATAAAAAAGATGATGGGTATCGAAGGAGTGGTCGCGTTGATTATTGGAGCTGCATTGGGTGTCTTTATCATGACGTTAATATCAAAAAACCGCCTGCAGCAACTTAAGCAAATGCAGCAGGAAGAAATCAATGGGTTTTTAAATCAACAAATAGAACTCAATAAGGCATTGGCCATATCGAACGAAAAAAGCGATAACCTGGCTAACCGGATGGACCAACTTGACCGGCAACTCGAAAAGGAGCGTGAGTTAAAGCACGAAGCCGAAAAATTACTGGTTTCAAGAGATTCCGAATTAATTAATTTGAAACAACGGTTGGAGGAAGAGAAAAAAAATCTGGAGGCCATCCAGGAACGTTCGCGTGTTGAATTTGAAAATGTGGCCCACCGCATTTTGAAACAACAAACGGCTGATTTTACTATCACGAGTCAAAAAGGCTTACAAGATATTCTCACTCCTTTGAGAGAGCGGATTCAGGATTTTGAGAAAAAGGTGGATCTTACCTATGAAAAAGGATTGAAGGACCAATCGGACCTGAAAGCAGAGCTGTTGAAAATTTACGACCTGAGTGTTACCCTTGATAAGGATGCCAAAAACCTGACCAATGCCCTGAAATCGGATAGCAAGAGACAGGGTAACTGGGGTGAAATTATTTTAGAACGTGTGCTGGAACGGTCGGGTTTGATAAAGGATCAGGAGTATTATTTGCAGTTTTCAACCAAAAATGAACAGGGAGCCATTATGCGCCCCGATGTGGTGATCAGACTACCGGAAGACAAACACCTGGTCATCGACTCCAAGGTTTCGCTTACCGCCTATACAGAGTATGTAAGTGCAGAAGAGGAACACTTAAGAAGTAAGAAATTGCGTGAGCACCTGGATTCTATTCGCCGTCACATTAAGGAATTAAGTGAAAAGCGCTACGACCAGCTTCTGGGAATTAATTCTCCTGACTTTGTTTTGATGTTTATGCCCGTAGAACCTGCCTTTGCGTTGGCTGTGCAGGCTGATCATGAATTATTTAACTACGCGTGGCACGAACGGGTTGTAATCGTTAGCCCGACTACTTTGCTCGCTACGCTGCGTACGGTGTCTTCCATTTGGAAATTTGAAAAGCAGAATCAAAATGCCCTCGAAATTGCTGACAGAGGAGGCAAATTGTACGATAAATTTGCGAGCTTTGTCAACGATCTGGAGAACATTGGTCAGAACATTGAAAAAGCCGAAAAGGCATATCAGGAGGCTCATAAAAAGCTCATTTCGGGCAGCGGGAATTTGATCAGGCAGGTTGAACAAATAAAAATAATGGGAGTAACTACAAAAAAAAGTTTACCCGAAACACTAATTAACGAAGCGGATGAATAGAGAATCAAGGGAAACACCCAACCAGGATTTTATATATGGTGCCTGGCCGGTGATGGAGGCATTAAAAGCTTCAAAAGAATTTGAAAAGGTGCTCATTCAGCATGGGTTGCGCAATGAAGTGATAAAAGAGGTCATCAGTGAGTTGAAGCATCTTGATATTCCATTCCAGTTTGTTCCTATAGAGAAGCTGAACCGGGTAACCCGAAAAAATCACCAGGGGATCATCGCTTACCTGTCGCCGGTTACTTTTAGTAGAATTGAGCAGGTGTTGCCCGCGATTTATGAAAAAGGTGAAGATCCTTTTCTTTTGATCCTGGATAAAATAACGGATGTCCGCAATTTTGGAGCCATATTGAGAACGGCTTCATGCACCGGGGTTCATGCCGTTGTCATTCCTGTAAAAGGCTCGGCCTTATTAAATTCGGATACAGTAAAATCTTCTGCCGGAGCTATTTATACTTTGCCAATCTGTCGCAGCGAAAATCTGAAAGATTCTATTGAATACTTAAAAAATAGCGGTTTGAAAATTCTGGCTGCTACCGAGAAGGGCGAGGAAGTGTATTATAACGAAAAACTTACCGGGCCGGTTGCCCTAATCATGGGTTCTGAAGGTGAAGGAATTTCCCCGGAATATTTAAAACGCTCGGATTTGTTGGTGAGAATTCCCATGACAGGAACCATTGATTCGCTAAATGTTTCGGTGGCTGCCGGCGTGTTGCTTTATGAAATTTTCAGGCAAAGGAACCAATAAAAAAAACTCCGGTTGAAGAACCGGAGTTTTTTTGTAAGATATGTTGTAATCAGATTAAAATCTTTTTTCTTTAATTCTGGCTTTTTTACCGCGCAATCCGCGGAAGTAGTAAATTCTGGCCCTGCGAACCACACCCACTTTATTTACTTCCAGCTGACTGATAAAAGGTGAGGAAACAGGAAAAATTCTTTCAACCCCGATGTTACCCGACATTTTACGAACGGTAAAGGTGGCGGTATTACCGCTGCCTGAACGCTGAAGTACAACTCCCTGGTATTTTTGCAGGCGCTCTTTGGCTCCTTCAATAATCTTATAAGTAACGGTAATCGTGTCTCCGGCTTTAAAGGCTGGAAGTTCTTGCATCGTTACCGTGTTTTTTACATATTGCAATAATTCATTCTGGCTCATCTTCTTACAGGTTTAGCGTGGTACACTCAAAAAGAGTGCAAATATACAGCTATTTATTTATCTGCAAATAAAAACCACTAAAAAAGTTGGC
>PCUL01000240.1:0-4436 GCA_002771745.1 Bacteroidetes bacterium CG18_big_fil_WC_8_21_14_2_50_41_14 | reverse complement strand
ATTTTTATTCCCGGTTTTGATCATTAAAAAGGCGTTTGCAATCAGGCAAAGATAATTTAATATCACTCATTCAATAATTCAGGCCTGCGTATTTTTGTGCGTTCAACCGATTGATTGTACTTCCATTCTTCAATAATCCTCTCATTTCCAGACAACAAAATTTCCGGGACTACCCATCCGTTAAAATTACGCGGACGGGTGTACACCGGTGGAGAAACCAGGTTGTTTTGAAATGAGTCGCTCAGGGCGGAAGATTCATCTGTGAGCACCCCCGGAATCAATCGGATGATGCTGTCGCTGATGACAGCGGCGGCCAGTTCTCCCCCCGACAAAACATAATTCCCTATGCTGATTTCCATCGTCACCAGGTGTTCGCGGATGCGTTCGTCCACACCTTTATAATGTCCACACAACAATATCAGGTTGTTAAATCCCGACAACCGGTTGGCCAAAGGCTGATCAAGCATCTGTCCGTCAGGGCTGGTGTAAATGACGGCATCATAATCGCGTTCCGCCTTCAGCGCAGCGATACACCGTGCTACCGGTTCAATCATCATCACCATTCCGGCACCTCCCGAAAAAGCATAATCGTCTACCCGTTTGTGTTTGTCGGTCGAGAAATCACGCAGCTGATGCAGGTGAATTTCTGCCAACCCTTTTTCAATGGCACGTTTTACAATTGAATGACTGAAAGGGCCTTCAAACATTTCCGGAAAAAGGGTGATGATGTCGATACGCATTGGTGGGATTGGTTTATTGAATTATTTAATCCAGACTGTTTTAATATTTAAAAATTCTTTGATGCCATAGCTGCCCAGCTCTCGTCCAAACCCAGATTGTTTAATTCCTCCGAAAGGGATACGCGGATCAGATTTGGTCATGCCGTTAATGAACACGGCTCCGGCTTCTATCTTTAAAGCCATTTCTTCTGCCAGTTTCAGGTTGTTGGTCCAAATGCTGGCCCCCAGTCCCATACTGGTTTCATTGGCTATCCTAACTGCATCTTCGGCATTTTTTGCAGGGATGATGACCGAAACGGGACCAAACGTTTCTTCTTTAAAAACAGGCATTTCAGGGGTGACATCTGTGAGTAGGGTAGGTTGAAAATACAACTGTTGTTGATGGACGCGATGACCGCCTGTTACTAATGTGGCTCCCATTGAAATGGATTCGTTGATTTGTTTTTCAAGTTGTTCCATTAAATCCATACGGGCCATAGGACCCATGTGGGTTGTTGGATGTGTTGGATCTCCAACCACCAGGTTTTCCAACAACCTTTTATGCTCTTGAACAAAATCATTGTAAACACCATGTTCCACAATAAATCGTTTGGCTGAGATACAAACCTGCCCCGCGTTGAGCATTCGGGAACTCACACCCGTACTGCAAGATGTGTTAAGCTCTGCATCATTCAATACAATAAAAGGGTCGGAGCCACCGAGTTCTAGGACGCATTTTTTCAGGTACTTTCCGGCTACGGCAGCCACTGATTTGCCCGCACGGGCGCTTCCCGTCAGGGTGACACCACAAACTGCCGGATGCGCGATGACATGTTCTGCAAGTTCTATTGAAATGTTGAGGTTGGTGAAACTGTTTTTTGGAAACCCGGCATCAAGGAACAACGACTGGATGGCTTCGCCACAGCCGAGTACATTGCGTGCATGCCGCAGCACAAAGGTGTTGCCAGCCATCATGGTTGGTACGGCAGCCCTAAACACCTGCCAAAATGGAAAATTCCATGGCATGAGGGCGAACACAGTCCCCAATGGATCGAAGCGAACATAACAGGTCGATGCATCGCTGGTCATCGCTTCTGTATTTAGCAAACTAGCTGTGTGTTCGGCATAATACTCACACAACCAGGCGCATTTTTCAATTTCAGCTTTTGATTCCCGCAGGATCTTTCCCATTTCGGAAGTGATCAGCAAAGCCAGTTCATCCATTCGTTCACGAAGCAGGTGGGCCAGTTTAAGAAAAAGTTTCCCACGATGGGAGATAGAAGAATTCTTCCAGTTTAAGTAGGTGTCGCGGTTTAGATTAAGTAACTGATCAACTTCTGCTACAGTTAACAGAGGATAATCTTTTATCTCTTTTTGTGTGGCGGGATTAACGGTGGTGATCATTGTAATGAATTTGTACAAAAATAATGGTTTTCTGTTGATAATAACTACTTTTACACCTTGGTTCTGGCTCTGGTAAATGTGAGCCAATCATAGGATACAATCCTTCTCATCTACGTTAATGTATTATTTATGAATAAAATAGCTTTTGTTTTATTTTTATCCCTTGGAAATTTCGGGATATTATTTTCTGTTTATGGTCAAAATCAGCCTGCACTCCCACGTGAAATTGTTCAGGCAACCAAAAGCGGAAGTCGCTCTGTGGTTGGGATTCCCGGTCCAAATTATTGGCAAAACAGGGCTGATTATTCCATTGATGTTAAAGTTGACCCTAAAACGGGCCTTTTGACCGGACATGAACTGATCACCTACTTTAACAACAGCCCCGACACCTTGCGCCAACTTGTTGTCCGGCTTTATCCTGATTTTTACAAAAAAGGCAACGCCCGTTCCTGGCCCATCGGTTCGGAGAATCTAACGGATGGAACGATAATCAATTCCTTGTTAATTAATAAGGTGATAGTCGATCCAGCCGACACAAAAGTGGTCAACAGGTCGGCGACCAATATGGATATTCAATTAGTAGAACCCTTGCTGCCCCTCGATTCTTTGAGTTTAGAAACAAGCTGGTCGTTTATCATACCTCAAAACCAGCCTGTTCGTATGGGCAAATACAGCGAAAACATCATTTTTTTGGCCTATTGGTATCCTCAGATCGCTGTATACGATGACATTGATGGCTGGGACGAAATCGATTATCTCGGCACCGTTGAATTTTATAATGACTTCAATAACTACAACGTAACTATTTCTGTTCCTAATGATTATAAGATTTGGGCTACAGGCGAATTACAAAATCCCGGAATTCACTATACTAAAGCTGTACTGGAACGGATGTCAGAGGCCAAACGGTCGGGTGAGATCGTTCGGTTTTTTACAACCGATGAATGCCGGGCAAATACAGTATTACAGAAACAGAGCCCTCAAGCCTGGCAATTTGTAGCCAGGGAGGTGCCCGATTTTTCTTTTGGTTTGGCTAAAGAAGTTAATTGGGAGGGAAGCTTTGTAACCGTGGATACCCTGTCGGGACGACAGGTACTGGTGGATGCCGTGTACCCTGATTCGGTCTTAACTTTTAATCAAGGTGCCAGGTGGGCTTCCCTAAGCGTCAGGATGATGTCAACCGAAATGCCAGGCGTTCCTTTCCCTTATCCGCACATGACTTCTTTTTGTAATGGACGGCGAAATGGAGGTATGGAATCGCCGATGATGGCGATAGACGGAGATCCAAAATCAGAATCACAGGCCATGGGTTTGTTTTATCATGAAATTGCTCATACCTATTTTCCATTTTATATGGGTGCCAACGAACGAAAATACGCATGGATGGATGAAGGTTGGGCTGCTTACACGACCAATGAAATCATGGAAAAGGAGGATCCTGAATATCATTATTTTGATCGCATCGTTTCGGCATTCGAAGCCATGAGCGGCCGTGAAAAAGAAGTGCCCATGATGTATTTAAGTTATCAGATTGCGGACTACTCCAGTTACCGCATACACGCTTATAATCGATCTGCACTGGCCCTGGCTTATTTGCGTGATGCCCTTGGTGAAACCACCTTCAAAGAGGCTTACCAACAATTTATTGAGAACTGGCATGGCTTACATCCCGATCCCTTTGATTTCTTCAACTCGTTTAGCCAAACCGCACAACAAGACCTATGGTGGTACTTTACTCCCTGGTATTTTAACAGGGCTTATGCCGATTTAGGGATTAAAAAGGTAACTTTTGATAATAAAATAGTAGTGGAAAACCCGGGAGGGCTGCCTCTTCCCATTCGTCTGCTGGTAAATTATACCGACGGAACACAGGAAGAGGTTGAAAAGAATACAGGAGTCTGGGCTGAAAGTCCGGATGCTGTAGTGGTTCAGGTGGATAATAAAAAACAAATTGAAAAAGTCATTTTGGGCTCTAAAGGAGTTCCTGACGTAAATTTGTCAAACAACACCGTTATCCCTCAATATCAATAAATGCAACGACTTGATGAAAATATTTGTCAACATGACTAACAATTAATCGAACATGAAAATCATTTTTACACTAGCGGTATTACTCGCTCTGGGAACGATGCTTATCGGACAAGTAGCGCCGGATAAATACTTTATCCAGTTTACCGACAAAAACAATTCACCTTATTCGATCAACCAGCCGGAGGAATTTCTCTCACAGAGGGCCATCGATCGACGTGAAAAGTATGGTATTGTCATTACCGAAGAGGATTTGCCAGTTAATCCGGCTTATCTTCAGGGAGT
>PCUL01000157.1 GCA_002771745.1 Bacteroidetes bacterium CG18_big_fil_WC_8_21_14_2_50_41_14 | reverse complement strand
TAAACCAATCCTTTTGCCTTTGTAAGCACAGAACCAGGTTCGTAGATTATGCAATAAAATGAATGAAATCGTAGTTCTGTATTTCGGCACTAAAATACTACAAAAAAAGATTCAAAATGGACATCATCGAAATAATAGAAGATACATCATGGACTCTATATAGAACATCCGTGCAATTTATTTCTTCGTTTGTGCCATGTTATCAATTAGACCGGGGATTTGATCAGCACTGATACGCTTGGCAATAATTTTCATTTCCTGATCGAGCAAATAGATAACCGGCGTGCCATGGATGTCGTATAAATCGTGAAAATCGGGGGTAGCACTGCGTGTTCCATTCACATTGATCCAGGGCATGTGTCGGTCACCAATCGATTTTTTCCATTTATCCAAATCGCCGTTCACGCACACACTAAAAATCTCCAGGTCGTATGTTTTCTGGTTGTAGATTTTTTCCAAATCAGCAATTTCTCTCTTGCAGATACCACAATCGTAATCCCAAAACAGCACCAGGTTGTATGCATGCCGAAGTGTGTAAAGCGACCTTAATTGTCCGGAAGTGTCGACAAGAATCAAATTTGGGGCTTGTTTTCCAAGTAAAAGCGGCCTGATCACATTGACCCGATCCGTCAACATGGTGAGTACAGAAGGTGAGGTATTTTGAATGGCTTCCTTCGAAAAATATTGGTCAACCAGGTGAACAAAAATATTGTCAAATCCCATGTATTTCGGATTTTGGTACTCCGACATAAAATGCCACACCAGATAACTTACCATCTCATAGGAAGGTCGGACCCTTGAAATCACATCATCAATGGCCACCACCACCGAATCGGGATGTAAAAACACGGCCCTTTCAAAATATTGATCCAGTTTATTCACAATAAGGGGGGTGCGCAACAGACTGGAATCACTTAAATCAAAGTGATCCCAATAATGCCTTTTGTAGTATTTAAAGGCTTGTGAGCTGTCGGAACCATGCAAAACGCTATCGGGAACCTCCACATCGCGCATAGCATTAAACAAGGTGGAAACAAACAAATCAGGATGATTGGCAATCACCTCCATTTTGTAACCAATGGAGCGTTTATTCAACGAATCTAACTGGTCTCTAAGTTCTTTATACCTGATGGTGCTGTCCTCCACCTCCTTTAGCCTGGTCATGATGACTTTGTTTTGTTGATAGTTGAGTTCGTTGAATTTCAGATAATCATAAAAAACCTGGTTTTCATCTGACCCCTTGGTTTTCATGTGCACGGCATAATCGACAGTGTCTGTTTCAAGTTTAAACACCTGGTTTTTACCGATCAGGAACTCAAATAGCTTTTTTTTGTCCGGGGTTACTGCCATATAGATGCCTCCGGGAAGCTGGCTTTTGCCTTCAAAGACAAATGTGCCTTTTGACACGAGAGTTGCTGTATCAACCAGTTTTATTTTGCTTCCATAATAACAGGTAAGCAATAATGCTGTATCGGAATTCCCGTTAATTTTCACCGTTACCCGGTAGCCTTCCTGTCCGGTAACTGCTATCGACAACATCAGCACCCCCATTAGAATCAGAAAACATTTTGTAGGCAAGTAGTTTTTCATGTGGTTTATTCATTTTTCAATTAGTTATCTTCCTGACACGGGATTTTTTTTCTGTGAGGAAAAGTTTTCCTTCAATGCCCGGTCGGCAAAATTATCAAGAAAACAAGCCTTTTTTAGCCTATTTTCAATAAAAATGAAAAAAAAGTGAATTTTTTTTAAAAAAAGTATAGAATTTTCAGCCTTTTTTACACAGTATAAGTAGAAGGTTATACAAATTATTTATTAAAAGATTAAAAACCATGAAAAAAACGATCCTAAAAACAACAGTTACCCTTGCATTAATAATGTGGCTTAGTCCCATTTTTGCACAAAACCAATTGACGGGTACGGTTAATTACCACGATGACCCAAGTACACCCGTTCCTGAAGTAACAATTCAACTTTTGGATATGGGCAACAATGTAATGCAAACAACCATGACCAACGACTATGGTGTGTATTTTTTCGACAGCATTCCCAACGGTAGCTACTACCTGGCTTCGTCAACTTTGCTGGAACCAGGCGAGGTGACTTTACAGGATGCTTTCCGGATTATGATGTACCTGTTTGGATGGTATGATTTTACAGATTATGAATTCGCGGCGGCTGATGTAAACGGAAGCGGAACCGTTACCTGGGCTGACTATTTTCTTGTGTTAATAAACTATTTACTCCAGGGACAACCATTTCCGGTAGGTGATTGGCAATTCCAGGATGTCCAACTTGACTTTATGGCCCGTGATTTCGGGGTTCCCGACACAGCCACCGTTTGGGCTACAGGATCCGGGGATTTAGAAGGCGTTTGGTTACCTTCAGGTCGCTCATTAGCCAATGTTACGGGTCAAGTTAGTAACCAAGTAAGCCTTTCTTCCGAAACCAGTGAAATTGAAATCACCTCCAATTATACCGAACTCATTTCGGGTTTCAACCTGAACATCGACTACCCCAGCGACCTCATGACCATCACCGGTGTGGAAGGACCCGATGGCAACCTGAACTACGCGATAGAAGAGGGTGTGGTTAAAATTATCTGGATGGATGAATCGGAAAAAGCAGGTTCGCATGTTTACGGCGACCATCTGTGTACTTTACTGGTCAACCTTAAAGTCGGCGTCCTGCAGAACCAATCGGATGTCATGGTGTTGCAGGAAAACGGCATGGTATTAAATCAATGGGGCGTTGCTGCCGAAGGTGTTGAAATTCAACTCCCGAAACTTAAATCAGGCGAATTTACTACCACCGGCACAGCCTCAACTTATCCCAATCCCGTGATCAACCAGCTCAATATCCGGATTGACTCAAATGAGGGTGCACTTTTTATTTATGACCTGAGTGGAAAATTGGTACAACAAACCAACCTGTCTGCTAAAAATTCCGGCGTGGTATCGGTCAATACCGACCAATTAACATCTGGAAGCTATACTTATATTATGCGGTCCGATTTGCCAAATAAAGAAAATATTACCGGTCGTTTTATCAAATCTGAATAACCTTCTGTATAGTCTTCAGGGGAATTGAGGCCATCAATTCCCCTTTTTTAGATGCTCAAGGTGCTATATTTCCGTTTCAAATCGTTTTAACTGTTTGTGCGGGTTATACTTAAAGGCGTTATTCAAATAATTCACTTGATTTACCGGCTATTTCCTTTGAAATCACCAAGGGTTTGCTAATTTTGTGTCCCATTAATGGCAGGAATAAGGAATTTAGCACCATTGTAGCCCGTGAATGTTTTTTTTGATCCATCTACCTGGCAGTTGTTTATTTGTAAGCTACTGATTCTGATTTTATTATTATCCCCGAATGTTTCGGAACCAGCCGGGCATAAATACCTGTTCAGTTCATCGCCTACTCATTCAACCACTCCATTTTACATTCCGCAAACACCACAAAACAGTAGCAATCAAACGGCATCCGATATGCTAGCGATGGCTGACTCTCTTGAGAATAAACACCAGGAGAAAGCAGACAGCCTGTTATCACAGGTTTTTCAAATGGCTATCACGCATCAAAT
>PCUL01000229.1 GCA_002771745.1 Bacteroidetes bacterium CG18_big_fil_WC_8_21_14_2_50_41_14 | reverse complement strand
AGCATTCTTTTTGCTTGTAAGTTCCAAACTTTTTCCTTGTCTTTTCTGGCTTTTCTTTTGGATAGAAATATTCCCATCGTGATGGAAAGCAACAACGTAACGACAGCGATTAACAACAAAGTGGTGATGGTTTCCGTGGTAAGCACTGCCTTTCGGTATTGCAGGTAGTCCTGGTTTGCATATACGGTGAGGTAGGCTAAATAGGCGCCGATCAAGGCGAAGCTGCCTGCAAAAACACCTGATAGTCCACTCAGTGATATAAACCTGGAGGAACGGTTCATCATCTCCCTGATCATTTTCAGATCTTCAATATAAGTTTCGTCGTTCATGGAAAGTACTTTGAAATACAAAGCAAATATACACAATATTCATTCGAATGAAATAATTTGTCATTTTTTTTAGGTTTTTTAGGTCTTGATTAAAAAAAGATGGCTTTTCCTTTTATTAAATAAAATCAGTTCTTGATGATCTTTTTAATTTCCATACGGTGGCCATCAATCGCCTTCACCAAATAAATTCCATCCGGTAAACCTGATAAATCAAGTTCCATATTCGATCTGAAGTCATATTTAGAAATAAGCCTGCCTGTCAGGTCACTGATTTCCAGCACCAGGTTTTGCTGCGAATTCGTATTTATTTCCACAACATCAGTGGTTGGATTTGGATAAACGATAAATATGGTTTCCTTACTTTCTTCCTCAATGTCGGTCCAATGATAAATATAGGTACACGAATCGGCGATACCGGTTGAATACAATCCCAATTCTTCATCCTCGTAGCACCGCAACCCCTCTGAATAGTTGCCATCGCAAGCCAGCCCCAATTCGGGAAAGAAATTGAACAAATAGTACATGTCACCGATTTTCTCAACAATCTGTGATGAATACTGCACCTCAATCTCATCATCATAGTAACCACGATAGGTTACATACAACACTTTAAGCAATTGGTTGTTGATATCAATGTAACTTGTGGAGTCTACCTCAATCAGCACCGAATCGATATCGGTAGCTATTACCATGTCATTCATTTGTATTGCCCATGAATCACCGGCTTCCGCGTTGAAGTCGATCAGCTTTTGAAATCCTGTTAAATCGCTTTGCCAGAAAAATACCGCGTTGTTCTCCGAATAGACAAATTCGGTTTCAGTTCTCATATTACACCAGATGATTCTGGTTTTTAAGAGTTTGCGGCATGCTTTTCCCTGATATAGGGTATCTTTTTCAGAAGTGATTTTTAAAAAATTCTTGTCACCCGACATGAAAAAGCCCTCTGTGTAATGCCATTCAGCACCAATAGGTGCGAAGTCCTGTGCCCACAATCCACAGGTCGCCAGCATAAAGATTGCAGATAAAATACTTGATTTCATCACTCGAGCTTTATTATTGTTTTATAAATTTAATCAGGTTTTTACCATTGTCGGTGTTTACCTGCAGGATGTAAACACCGTTTTTAAGTTCAGAGGTGTTGAGTGTAAACTGATTAGGCCCCGGCAAATTTTTATATTGTATCACTTGCTCTCCTAAAAGATTGAACACGATGATTTGCCTCATTTCATTGCTTTGGTCAGAAAGTTTAATTTCAACCTGGTTCACGCAGGGATTGGGTGAAACACTCAGGCCAGGTTCGTTGGTCGTATTTTCATCCATACCAACCGTTGACGAATAGGTAGCAACCATTCCATTGGCCCCGCCCAGCCATCCTCTGTTGTTATTTAGAAAAAACATACTGTAAATCATTGAATATCCAAATGATTGCGGGTTGCTCCAGGAAATACCGCCATCCATCGTGTGATAAACCTTTGTTGCGGCTTTATACCAGCCTTCAGTCTCGCTTGTAAAGATTATTTGGGAGGCATAACCACCTGAAAAAGTATAGAATTCATCCCAGGTAGCACCGCCATCATCTGACTTAAACAAAACCCCTTCTTCGGAGGTTACAAAACCCTCAACCTCATTTTTGAAAAAGATACTTACCGGTTGAAAAATATAAACATCCCCCAAAGTCGTATTCGTCCAATCAAAACCTCCATTGGTGGTTTTTAGAATTGTTTTTTCGGCCACATCAATGAGCCAGCCTGTACTTTCAGAAATAAAGTATAAATCCGTGAGGTTGTAGTCTTCACTTAATGACATATTCTCCCAGGTGTTGCCACCATCGTTGGTTTTGTAAAATGCTCCATCCGTACCGCATAAAAAGCCATGGTTGTTGTCGGTAAATTGCAGATCTCGAAAATGATTGATGTTTTCAGGAATACTTAGCAATTGCCAGTCGTTGCCTTCATTGGTAGTTTTCATCATTTGTGCGGATGAATTCAGCAAGTATCCGGTGGAGCCGAAAATCCTGGCCATGTAAAACGGACCGTTTTCAACGAGCGTATCTTTTTCCCAGGTATTACCACCGTCAAACGTCCTGATCAGGTCACCGGAATTAAATATGGCATTGGAATTGAGTGCTAAACCATCGGGTTGGTTAAAAAAGCAAATCTGATTAACAGGGTAGTCGTTGTCGGGTGATATTTGATCCCAATTCAAGCCGGCATCAATGGTTTTAAACATTTGCCCTGCATAGCCCACCAATACACCAAAATTTTCATTTGAACCGCCGAAACCCCTCATGGATTTATAACCTGGCAACATCATGGGTTCACTCCAGGTTTCTCCTCCATCCGTGGTTTGTCTGGTTTGCCAACTTTCAATCAGAAGTCCTTTTTCATCATCAAAAAAATGAATGTCAATAAAGCCTCCATTAGGCAGGCTAACGTCAATCCATGTAGCTCCATAATCCATTGTTTTGTATATGGTTCCATGGTTCCCACAAACCCAACCGATTCCTGAATCGGTGAAAGTCACCTTTTGGTATCCTTGTTCAGTGTCGGGGGTTGTTTCATCCCAGGTAAGACCGCCATCACTGGTGGTCATTATAATGCCTTTATCTGAACCCGTCATTTTGTCACCAACGGCACATCCGTGAAGTGCATCAATAAAATGAACACTATTAAAATTAAGGTTATCTGATATTGAATTCATTATTTTACCCCAGGTTTGACCGCCATCTGTGGTTCGCAAGATGATTTTATAAGCACCTACTATCCAGCCTGTATCCTGATTGATAAAAAATACATCTCTCAAATCTCCCAGTACATTGGGTCGATCCTGTTGTTCCCAGGTAGCCCCTGCATCGGTTGTGTGATAAATCTTGCTCCAGCCCACGGTCCATCCTTCCATCTCGTCGATGAAAAAGACTCCCCAAAATGCCTCGTCATGGTTGCTGTGTTGAGTTTCCCAGTCAATTCCTCCATTTTCAGTGAACAAAATGATGCCCTCAGTCCCAACGGCCCAGCCTTTCTGATCCGAAACAAAATGAGCATCTATTAAATCGTTAATTGTTGGGATGGGATGAAGCAGGGTCCACTCGTCCTGTGCATTTGAAATGGAGAAGAAGAAGAGAATTGAAAGGAGAATAGCTGTTTTTTTCATCTTACTTGTTTATAATGGTTAATAGAATCCCAAATATATATAAAATTGTTAATCGATTGAATTTATGTAAGAAAAACTTTAAGATTTGCTTTGTTTCCTTTAACTATCCTATTAGGATTTCTTTGGTGGCACAGGGATAAAAAGGTGTTAATTTTCTCCGCGTCTCCGCGTCTTTGCGGTTTATAAATATTTCCCCTGCCAACTGTCCCTTTTCTCCAGTTCCTTTTCGATGGCTACATTGATCTGGTCGTTGCGGATATTGCCCCAACCCGGGCCAGCCAGAAACCTCGGAGGAACTTCACCGGCAAATCTTTCGATGATGAACTGGGGATTGAGCCGCTCGGTAATATCAACGATAAATGGAATGTATTCATCATATGAAAATAAATCATAATCAGCAGAATGCAGTCTGTAATCACGGGCCATGGTGGTACCGGTTACAATCTGTAATTGGTGGAATTTAATGCTTGTCAGCGGTAGTTTATTGATGGTATTGATTGAGTCGCGCATCATTTGTCGACTTTCGCCCGGCAATCCAAAAATAAAGTGGGCACCAACATGCAATCCCAAAGTGGCGGTTTGTAGGATGGCTTTTTCTGATTCTTCAAACGTATGTTGACGGTTGATGCGCCCGAGCGTTGAATTATAGATGCTTTCGACACCATATTCTATGGCAATGAAGTGTTCTTTAGCCAGATGACATAAATATTCCAGTTTTTCGTCGTCTACACAATCGGGGCGGGTGCCAATCACCAAACCCACCACACCGGGTTGTGTCAGAGCTGATTCGTACAATTCCTTTAATTTTTCAAGTGGGGCATAGGTATTCGAATAGGGCTGGAAGTACACCAGGAACTGATCGGCACGCCGGTAACGTTTGAGATGAAACTCAATTCCTTCCTTAACCTGCCACTCAATGGATTTGTCAGGCTGGCAGTAAGAAGGATTAAAAGCGTTGTTGTTGCAATAGGTACAGCCACTGCGTCCCTTGCTTCCATCACGGTTTGGGCACGTAAAACCCGCATCCACAGTGAGTTTTTGTACACGTTGTCCGATGGTGCGCTTAAAGTATTCTGAGTAGGCGTTGTAGCGGCGTTGGTGGTTCCAGGGGAAGTTGGTATCAGTCATAACTGGTGATCGGTTTTCATCCGCAAAGGTACTTAAATTGAAAAAGGGATGAATTGATAAAATTCATCCCTTTCAGGAAGCAGCTATCTGCTCCAAAGTTTATAAGTTATTTTGCTACTCTTTCAAGCCATTTAATCATAAACATAATTGTAAACATGGAAATTGCGGTTGCAATCACAAAAATACTCCAGGTCATCCAGATTGGTATTGTATCGTAAAGAATGGCACCAATAAACAACAGACCGTTGCCAAGAGCGGTTGCTCCAAGCCAACCCCCTTGCATCATTCCCTGGTATTGAGGTGGGGCTACTTTTGAAACGAAGGAAATTCCCATCGGGCTGATAAACAATTCAGCGACTGTAAGTATAAAATAGGTTCCCAGCAACAAGTATGGGGAAACGCGTTGGGCATCATCTAAAGGAATGCCACCGGTGGCAGTACTGATGGTTGAGAAATTTGGAAGGCCGATTGATCCGATGGCCATAACTACAAAGGCAAAAGATGCAATTCCCATACCGATGGCAATTTTCTTTGGGGTTGAAGGTTCCATATTTCTGGCACGTAACCAGCCAAATAAACCAACTACAATCGGAGTTAAGAACACAACAAAAAATGGATTCATCGATTGGAAAATCTCTGCTGAAAAGCTATACGTTCCCACTTTTAGTACCGTATAATCCCTGGCAAAAAAAGTAAGAGTTAATCCATTTTGATGGAATGAGAACCAGAAGAAAATAACAACACCAAATACGGCAAGTAATGCATACATGCGTTGCGCAACTTCTTTGGCTTCCATTTTGATTTCACCCGTAATCTCTATACCTGATGATTTCGATTTTGGATTTGGAAAGTTCTTTTTGTTTTTCAAAAAAATGATCAACGAAATGGCCATGGCAATAATGGCAATTCCAAATGCATAATGGAAACCGGTATTGAATATGTTTAAGTATTCATTTGAAAAAGAAGTGAGGTCAGTGACCGTGCTTCCGGCGGCTTTGTCAGCATATACCTGGTATCTGCCAACTGCTTCCGGCGACATGGCTCCTGAAAGATAGGTATGACATTGTTCTGGTAGGGTAGCATCATAATGCATATTGTTTTTTTCCAACCACCAGTTTCTGATACCAACAGCAGCAAGTGGGGCAAATATGGCACCTACATTAATAAATGCATAAAAAAGGGAGAAGCCTGAATCTCTTAATTTGTCATATTTTTCGTTGTCGTACATCTGACCAACCAACGCTTGTAAATTTCCCTTGAAGAGTCCATTACCAAAGGCGATAACAAACAGACCCACGATCGTGATAGTTAGGAAAAAGGGTAGGCTTGAAACTGGTGTTGGGGTTGGAATGGCCAGTATCAGGTATCCTGCTGCCATCATGATTAAACCAACTAAAATGGTTCCTTTAAAGTTTTGTATTCTATCAGCAATAATACCTCCAACAAGTGCAAGGATATAAATTGAGAAATAAAATGTACCATAAATGATGCCAGCGTGTGTTCCAGTCAAGCCAAATTTAGCTTGCAAAAACAGCACTAAAATAGCCATCATGGTGTAAAATCCAAAACGCTCTCCCATGTTGGCAAGTGCGGCAGGAATAAGTCCTTTCGGGTGTCCTTTAAACATAATTAATAGATTAGGTGTAACAATTTTTTTTCCAAGACGGACAAAAATAGGGAAATTTTCGAGTGTACCAAGTTATATTCTTCATTCAATGAAGTTTTATTCAACACTCAAAAAAAAAGCCTCTCCATTTTTGGAAAGGCTTTTTAAACAATTTAAACATAGATCACTAAATAATGCCTTGGTCGAGCATTGAGTTGGCTACTTTTAAGAAACCGGCAATGTTGGCTCCTTTAACATAGTTTATATAGCCATTGCTTTGAGTGCCATATTGAATACAGGCTGAATGTATTGATGACATCATCTGGTGTAATCTGGCATCAACTTCTTCAGCAGTCCAATTTAATTTCATAGCATTTTGCGACATTTCTAAACCAGAAACTCCAACACCGCCAGCATTTACAGCTTTTCCAGGTCCGAAAGGGATACCTGCTTTATGAAATGCTTCAGCAGCTTCAGGGGTACAACCCATGTTTGAAACCTCAGCAACATATTTTACGCCATTGGCAATCAATTGGGCCGCATCATCGCCGTTTAATTCGTTTTGAGTGGCACTTGGCATCGCAATATCACATTTTACTTCCCAAGGTTTTTTGCCAGCAACAAATTTTGTTCCAGGGAATTCTTTGGCGTAAGGAGACACGATATCGTTATTGGTAGCTCTAAGCTCTAACAAATATTCAATTTTCTCAGCATCCAGTCCTTTTTCATCGTAAATATAGCCATCAGGGCCTGAAATGGTAACTACCTTACCTCCGAGTTCTGTTACTTTAATAGCAACTCCCCAGGCTACATTCCCAAAACCTGAAACACTAACTGTTTTTCCTATAAAAGCATCATTATTAACAGCCAACATTTCTTTCACAAAATAGGTAGCTCCAAAACCAGTTGCTTCCGGTCTTACTAAACTACCGCCCCAGTTAAGGCCTTTCCCAGTTAAAACACCGGTATTTTCCATTTTGAGTTTTTTGTACATGCCATACAAGTAGCCAATCTCTCTCCCACCCGTACCAATGTCACCTGCAGGTACATCCGTATTTGGACCTATCATGCGCCACAATTCTAACATAAATGCCTGGCAGAATCGCATAATTTCCGTATCAGATTTCCCTTTGGGGTTAAAATCCGAACCACCTTTTGCACCACCTAAAGGCAATGTTGTTAAGGCATTTTTAAATGTTTGCTCAAAACCTAAAAATTTAAGGATGCTTAAATTTACACTCGGGTGCAAACGGATACCACCTTTATAAGGGCCAATGGCATTGTTAAAATGCACTCTGTATCCCAGGTTTACATTCACTTTACCTGAGTCATCCATCCAGGTAACCCTAAAAGTTAATATACGATCGGGTTCTACCATACGCTCAATAATAGAGGCGGCGTCAAACTGCGGATTGTCATTAACTACATCTTCAATCGATTCAAGCACTTCGCGAACGGCCTGATGGTATTCCACTTCACCTGGATGCTTTTTTTCCAGATCATTCATTATTTTTTTAAGATCCATAGCAGTAAAAATTTTACTTTAAAAATCAATTGTTTTTAACGTTGTTGTTATTTTTTTAACAATGCAAAATTAGAACTAATTTCGATCGGTAGATGTTTTTTGTGAAAAATAGTCTCTTTTTTACGCTGTCTAAATAGCAATGTTTTCAAGGGGTTGCGGTATCTGGCAACGATTGCATAACTAAATATTTAGTTGTTTTATCATTTTGTATTAAATCTTTCATTTTCTTTGCAATAATTAACTAATAAGTTAGTTATATAAGAAAGATTTGTAAGGTATGAAACAGTTAACAAAAGCCGAGGAACAGGTGATGCAGGTCCTGTGGGACTTGAAGAAAGCCTATGTGCGCGATATTATCGACCGGCTGCCCAACCCCAAGCCTGCCTACAACACGGTCTCCACCATTGTTCGCATACTCGAACGGAAAGGGTTTGTGGGTTACATTGCCTATGGCAAGGCGCATGAATATTTTCCGTTGATAGAGAAAATGACCTACCGCAAATCGTTTTTCAAAGTTATTTTAAAAAATTATTTTGAAAATTCTTACCAATCGCTGGCCTCGTTTTTTACCAGTGAGCAAAATCTGTCTCTCAATGAACTTGAGGACATGAAGGAATTGATCGAATCTGAAATTGAGCGTAAATCAAATCGTTAATAGTTTAGCAATGAACCAGGCGGTCACTTATTTTAGTCAGTCATCGATGGTGATGCTCATCGGGTACCTGATTTACATCTTTGTATATCAAAAAGAAGGATACTTTTCTTTTAACCGGGTATACCTGCTTGCCACGCTTGTGGCTGCAATTTTCCTGCCGATGATACCTATTAATATAGATAGGTTGTTCGGAAATATTCCGGCCATGGCTACCGTGCAGTATCCGATGAAAACCGTGAATGAAATTCTATTGGGTGAAGTCACAATTTTTGCTGATGGAAATCGAATAAATGCTTTGACTTCAATACATTGGGTCAGCTGGATTTCACTCATTTATTTACTTGGTTTGCTGGTTGGATTTCTAAAACTGGCTTTGAGGCTGATCCGGCTGGTCCGTGTTATCGCAATGAGTGAAAAGCAGCAACATTTAGGTCTTATCTTTGTCATCATGCCCGATGAGAGTCCTATTTTTTCTTTCTTTCATTATGTATTTATCAGCCGTGATGTACTCAATTCGCCGAATGCGAGCCAACAGATCATTGAGCACGAGCAGCAACATGCACTTCAATTGCATTCGCTGGATATGTTTTTCGCTGAGTTGGTTACCGTGGTTTTCTGGTTCAATCCGTTTAGTTATTTGTTGAAAAACAACATGCGAGAGAACCATGAATTTATGGCCGATGAGGCTGTATTGACGCAACATCCCGATGCCGTTTATTACCGGATGTTGTTGATCAACCACTCTTCAATTGTAGAAAATCAATTGCTTACACATAATTTTAGTTATTCACTTTTAAAAAGGAGGTTATTTATGATGAAAAATGTTAAAAATCCCGTAAGGATGGTAGCCAAGCTGTTGTGGATTTTTATTGGATCGGCGTTGGCGTTGGTGGCCTGTTCGGGGCCATCAGAGAAAGAGGGTAGTTCACCACAAGATGAGTATTACACGAATTCTTTAGTTTCCATTGACAAGGATAGTGTTTTGGTTCAAACATCTATGCACCCTGATGAGGGCTATGTAGTTTTTCTTGTTTCATTGGGAAAGGAGAGAAGAACTCAGCTAAAATTGTATGATGAGTATGGTAAGCTGATTAAAACTTTCATGGGAGATATTTGGGGGCCAGGCACCTATGGTATTACGTGGAAATCCAGCAGTGGTGAAAACCTCCCGGCAGGTACTTATACTTATTTACTTACTGCCGATGATATTCAACAAACAGGGGTTTTCTCCTATAATACGCAAAAAACTGAAAAACTACCTGATGCTGAAATTTTTACTGTGGTTGAGCAAATGCCCGATTACCCGGGTGGAATGAAGGATTTGATGAGTTATCTTTCAAGCAATATCCATTATCCCGAACAGGCGAAAAAGGACTCCATTGCAGGTCGCGTGTTCATCAATTTTATTATTGAAAAGGACGGATCGGTTTCTAATGTAAAGGTTTTGCGTGGAATTGGCAGTGGATGTGACGAGGAGGCCGTTCGGGTGGTTAGCTCAATGCCAAAATGGAAACCCGGAATACAAAATGGTGAAGCCGTTAGGGTTAGCTATAATATTCCCATAAAATTTGCACTGCACTAGTGTAAATTTTTTTGCCTTAATTAACTAAAATATTAGTTGATAAACCCCGGATGGAAAACTCTATTCGGGGTTTTCTATTCTTGTTCCATCGCGATAATAAATAGTGTTTTCCAATGCTCCGTTTTCATCAAACCAGCGTTCGGCTCCTTCCTTCAGGTTGTTCACATAGGGTATTTCCCTTTTTAATTTGCCATTGGGCCACCAGGCTTTTTGCATTCCGGTACCTTCTACATAATTGCCAACACCAATGATGCTGCCCAATACATCATAATACGTCCATTGGCCGTTGAACAACCCCATGTCGTATTGTCCTTTTATTTTATAGGTGCCATCATCATACCAAATCGTGAAGCTACCGTTCAGGGTATCGCGGAGGTAGTTCTCCTCTGAAATCAATCGTCCCTTTTCATTGTAAGTAAGCGCTTTCCCTTCCAGGTTTCCCCGCACATAAGTAGTTGTTGTTTCAACCATTCCATTGGAATACCAGCGAGTCATGGGGCCATTAAGTTCATTGTTAATGTAGGTGACTTCCTGTTCTTTGTTTCCATTTTCAAAATACCAGGTTGCTGTGCCATTCAACATTTCATCCTTGTATTCCAGAACAGAACGGGTGTTGCCATTTTCCCAATAGTTTTTTTTAAACTCCGGGCCACAACCATAAAAAAACAGAGACATTAGGACTACCGGGAGAAGTTGACTGATGGTTTTCATTCTTCAAAATTGTTTGAAGGAGTAACGATGGAGTCTTGAACTTTATATTGATTTAAGTTCTTGTATTGTAGTAAATTCCAGAAAGTATTTTCAAAAGAGTTCTGATATTGGCGTTTGAAGTGATAGGTGGATTGTAACATATTCATGGGGTTGCTTTCGAGACAATCATAAAACTCATCACCAAACAAAAACAAGTTGTTCAGGAAATAATAGGTAAGGTCGAAACCCAGGTAAGCATAGGTATCGGGCTCAGTACTATATCTTTGACGGAATTCCCAAATAAAATGTTGGATCTCCGGCAATTCGTAATCCGTGTAACCAGACGAAAAATATGTAAGGTTCATATTACTTAATTGTGTATTATTCAAATCGCTGAGTCGCTCCCATGTGGGCACACCAATGAGTTTTATATTTAAAGTATCGCGGATTTCATTCAGCTGGTTCAACATATCCAGGACAAACGATTTTTTATTTCCATACAGAACAACCACATTTGGCCGCAACAAGGAAGCATTGTTAAGCAAAGGAGCCAGGTTATCGCTTTGATATTCCACACGTGTCAGGCTGTTTTGCAAGGTGGTGCTGTCTGAAAGCATTTGTTCGAGCAAGTCAGGATAAATGTTTTGACCTTCAAATTTAAAAACAGGCGGTGTTTGACCGGGTGAAAAATGGGCTTTGTTCCAGGCTATTCGCACTGCCAGATTGTATAAATCGGTGTTGCTTACCCGGTACGTTTCAGAAATTGACCCCCGCAGCGCATTGACCATATTTTGAACCTGAACAGCGTCTTCGTATGCATTTTGTGTAATGAAAAAAACCTTGGCACCGGGATAAGCAGTATGCAGGTAGTTTGCCAGCCGCTCGTTCTGAAAGGCTATTCCGGGTTTTACTTTGATGGCTGTTTTATAACTTTGCGCGGTTTCTTCCCTAAACGTCAGCGGGTTCACGATGGGAATATTGAAATTTCCTGCAAACAGAGCCACCTGATGAAAGCACTCGGGAAACAAGGGTCCGATGATCAAGTCCATTTCGCGAAGTTCGGGGTGTTTCAATACTTTTGTGGCTTTCGCCAGGCTTTGATCCACATCGTAAATGAACAACTCAACCTGAAGTCCTTGCTTTTTTAATGAATCCAAAGCGATTAAAACACCTTCGTAAAATCCAATAAACCGAAATGGCTTAAAACTGGTTTGCTGCTCTTGCAAAAAACGGTCGACGTTCAGGCTGTCCATATCTTCCAAATAAAGAGGCAACATCAGGGCCAACTTAAAAACGTGGTTGAAATGTGGTTGGTTTTTTAAGCAAACAATGGATTTTTCGGGTGTAAATGGTATGTTGATTTCGTCTGGTTTCTCCGGGATTGGTCTGGGTTCAATTGGCAGGTAAGTATAAAGCAATGCAGATTCGCCAACGGGGATTTTCACGATTTGGCCCGAATAAACCCATCTATCCAATGCAGGATTTGCCTCTTCGAGTTCATTCTTGTCAATCTGATACAAGCTGGCAATATGTTTTAACTTGGTTTTTGAAGTTACACGGTGCTCAATATATTGCTTATTTATTTTTTTTTTTGGTATGTTGATGGTCTGACCTATTAAAATATTGGGAGTAAGTCCCTTGTTTACAGCCAGAATTTCACTGACCGTTACGCCGTATTCTCTACCGATTCCGTAAAGGGTTTCTTTCTTTTTTACTACATGTTTAACGATGTCAGGTTCCTGCGTTTTTGTAGTATCGGTGGGAGGCGATTTTTTTTTCTCCTCTTGCACGGCGGTGAGATTTGGTGTCTCGATTTGAGGCTGTTCCATGCTGGGTTCACGTGTTGCCAATTTGGTTTTATCAGGCACACGCAGTCTGTCGCCCTTTATCACGGTGTTTCCCAATCCCGGGTTGGCGGCTTTTAGCACATCGATGGGGATATCATATTTATCGGCGATGCTTTGTGTGGTCTCACCCATGATGGTAACATGCCGGTAATCGGCAATAACGGGAATACCGGGGTCAAAAGTAACGAATTCAGAACCGGTGTTTTTGGCGGGGGGGACAGGCTTCTGCGTTGTACTTTTAGCCGTTGGCGTTTCAGTTTGATTTTGCCGGACAGGTTGTTTGGAGACCACAGGGGTCTCCTGTTTCTTTTCGGGCCGTTTCACGGGTGTTGGAATCGTGTATGGAGGAGTGCTCACAACATTGTTTTGCGCATTGGTTTTGCCGTCCAAAACATTAAACGATTCCTCAACGGGCACCTTAACATATTCACCTTCGCGTAAAGGGTCGTGAAGGGTTGGATTGGCTTTGCGTATGTATTCCACCGGGATTACGTAGATGGTAGCGATGTGCTTCAAAGTTTCATTGGCGGAGGCAATGTGGTAAAAAAATTCGTAGTTCGTTGTTTTTACCTCTGTATTCAGTTGTGTTTCTTTGTTAACTGTCGGTATAAGTAATAGCTGTCCGATGTTGAGCCCGTTTTTCGCGGATGGGTTTTCAAAATAAATTTCCTCAACAGTAACATGGTATGCTTTGGCAATGGAATAAACCGTTTGGCCTTTGTCCACCTGATGCAGGTAATAATTGTGGCCATTTCTGTTTTCTATGGTTTCGGATGTTTTAACAGAAACCGATTGAGCAGAAGCAGTTAGAAAAAAAAGAGTGAATATAAAAACGAGCTGTCGGCTATTGATAATCATGGTTAACTTTTGATGTGTCTTTAATCTTCAAATCAAAAATAGTAAACTACTTGGTACAAGACGTTAAATTAAGGAAAATATTATAGAATTGTTGAAAAGTTGGGCGGGACTGAAGCGGGAAGTGGGACCCCGATGGCCATCGGCGGAATCCGGAAGACGGGAAAGTAGGAAAGTTAGTGAACTGAAGAATGGATATAAACTCATTATTTGATGTTGTTTTTAAAAGCGATCATCATGTTCATTAAATTATAGGCGAATTCATAGTTGGTATTAAACTCTTCCTGTGTGATATAGGTTCTTTTTTTGGCTTTGTATAAACAGGTTACGACTTCTGCTAACGAACGAATTGAATAGGACATAAACCTTTTAAACTCAGGATCAGATTGACCGATTGAGCCTTCTGAAATATTCAATGCAATTGTATCTGTTGCTCTTCTGATTTGCGAAGACAAGCTATACACTTCCTCTTTTGGAAATTTCATTGTTATCACATGAATTACCTCTCCAAACTCCATTGCCTGCTGCCAGATTTTCAGATTTTCAAATTTGAAGCCCATTGCATATTAATTAAAAAGTTCTATCATTTTTTAACCTACAGTCTCCCTCCTTCTGACTTCTGACTTCCCCCGATGGCTATCGGGGTCTGTCTCCCGACTTCCAGCTTCCCCCTTTTTATTCCCACTCAATGGTTGCCGGCGGCTTGGAGCTAATATCATACACCACCCGGTTAACTCCTTTCACCTGGTTGATGATTTCGTTGGAGACTTTAGATAAAAACTCGTAGGGGAGCGGCGACCAATCGGCCGTCATCCCGTCAGTGGATTCCACCGCGCGTAGGGCTACCACATTTTCGTAGGTGCGTTCGTCTCCCATAACGCCTACCGAATTTACAGGCAGCAGGATGGCTGCGGCTTGCCACACTTTGTTATAAAGTCCGGTGGTTTTCAGGTGGTTGATGTAGATGTGATCCACATCCTGCAGAATCTTAACACGTTCAGGGGTTACTTCGCCCAGCACACGGATGCCCAGTCCGGGTCCAGGAAACGGGTGACGTTCAATCAGATGTGCAGGCATATCCAGGGCTTTACCTATCCGACGAACTTCATCTTTAAATAATGTATTCAGAGGTTCAACCACTTTGAGTTTCATAAAATCGGGCAAACCACCCACATTGTGATGCGATTTGATGGTCGCAGAAGGTCCTTTCACCGAGACCGATTCGATCACATCCGGGTAAATGGTGCCCTGGGCCAGCCACTGTACCTCTTCGATGCGGTGTGCTTCCTGATCGAAAACCTCGATAAATGCATTTCCGATGGCTTTTCGTTTTTTCTCCGGATCGGTGATACCTTTTAGTGCACCCAAAAACCGGTCTTTGGCATCCACTCCGGTCACGTTTAAACCCATATCGCGGTAGGAGTGGAGGACGTCTTCAAATTCATTTTTACGGAGCAGACCGTTGTCAACAAAGATGCAATGCAGCTGGTCGCCAACCGCTTTGTGAAGCAAAACAGCGGCTACCGATGAGTCGACGCCTCCCGAAAGACCCAAAACCACTTTGTCGTGGCCTAGTTTATCTCTTAAGTGGTGAATGGTTGTATCGATAAATGAGTCTGGCGTCCAGTTTTGATGACATCTACAGATGTCGACAAGAAAATTCTTTAGCAAGGTACTTCCTTCGGTGGTGTGATATACCTCCGGATGGAATTGGATTCCATAAGTCGGTTCACCTGCGATTTTATAGCCTGCTACTTTTACGGTTTCGGTGCTGGAAATAATTTCGTAATTCTCAGGAATATCCAGAATGGTGTCGCCATGCGACATCCACACCTGGGTGTGTTGCGACATTCCTTTTAGGAGGTCGTTCTGTTGGTTAATAAACCCCAGGTTGGCCCTGCCGTATTCCCTTATTTCGGAGGGCATTACCTTACCGCCGTCAAGTTTTGCTAAGTATTGGGCTCCATAACAAACTCCCAGCAACGGTATTCTCCCGCGAATGTCGGTCAGGTCAGGGGCCGGAGCCTCTGTGTTGTGTACCGAAAACGGACTACCCGAAAGGATAACCCCTGCTACTTCAGAGGTGATTTTCGGGACTTTATTGTAAGGATGTATTTCGCAATATACGTTTAACTCCCTCACCCTGCGGGCGATAAGTTGGGTGTATTGAGACCCGAAGTCAAGGATAAGGATGGTTTCTTGCATGTCGCAAAAGTAAGGAAAGTGTTTGTGATATTTATAAATTTCTGTATTCAGTAAATTTTACATCCAATGGAATTATTTATCTTAGCAAAAAAAATCGATCATGGCAAATCGGAGACATATTGCACGAAAAAGCAAGAATTCACCCAATTCTTTTTTAATCTTTATGGTGGTGGTGGTCATATTGGCATTGATATCATTCGCTATCAGCTACTTTGTTTTAGATCAGGATAAGGATATACAGAAAAAGGTTGCTGAACTTGAGGAACCGATCAATCCTGACCCCATTGAAGGAGAGGTATCAGATCAGGAAGGATTGAATACCATGGCTCAACTGAGCGGCACATGGGTAAGTAATTATGATGGTACCATGTTATCCATTCAGGGGAATACCTGTGTATTTGAATCTCCTGCTGTGGATAGTCCCGAAAAAGTGACGGGTACCATCCAGGTGAACAAATCCATTATCACAATTGTATATACAGGCAAGCACAGCTGTGGAAGTACCGAAGGGCATTACGAGTATCAGAAAGAAGGGGAGGCAGGCTTGTTTTTTAAGAAAATAAAAGATAATTGTAACTCCAGGAGCGAACTGATGAGTGCCAGCTGGTTCAGGCTGTAAGATTGAGTCCCCTCAGAAAAATATAGGTACATTGATTTTCAACTCATTTACCCCAGACCCCTAAAGGGGAATTCGTTGAAAATCAAAAAATTATTAAAGTCTCCTTTAGTGGATTCCAGCCTGCCGGCTGGCAGGTT